>JAXDJC010000243.1:0-5081 GCA_034663685.1 Thermoleophilaceae bacterium | reverse complement strand
TCGACACCGGCCGGTCGCTCTCGGAGTTGCCGGTGGAGGAGGTGACCGAACGCGCCCCGCAGCTCGACTCCGGCCTCGCCGACGTGCTCCGCCGCGAGTCGGTCCTCGAGTCCAAGGTCTCCGAGGGGGGCACCGCGCTGGCCAGCGTTCGCGAGCAGATCGCCCGCGCGCGCCGGCTGCTCCCGGAGTCGCCGGCGTGACGCCGGGCGACCGCGCGTTCTACGACCGCTCCGTCCACCACGTCGCCCACGACCTGGTCGGCGCCGTGGTGCGCCACGGCCCGTGCGCCGGCCGGATCGTGGAGACCGAGAGCTACCACCAGGAGGAGCCGGCCTGCCACGCCTTCGCCGGGCTCACCCCGCGCACCGAGGTCCTGTTCGGCGAGCCGGGCCTCGCGTACGTCTACCGCTCCTACGGGATCCACGCCCTGCTGAACGCGGTCGCCGAGGAGGACGGCATCGGGGCCGCGGCCCTGATCCGCGCGCTCGAGCCCGTCGACGGGATCGACCTGATGCGCGAGCGCCGCCGCCACGACCATGTGGAGGACCTCTGCTCGGGGCCGGGCAAGCTCACCCAGGCGCTCGGCATCGGGCTCGACCTGAACGGAACCCCGCTCACCGGCGGCGGGCCGATCGAGATCCTGCCGCCGGACCCTGCCGAGCGTCCGCCGCGGATCGTCCGCGGCACGCGGATCGGGATCACCAAGGCAGCCGACCTCCCGTGGCGCTTCAGCGACGCCACCTCGCGCTGCGTCTCGCGTCCGTGGCCGCCCGCGATGAGGACCCGCGGCACGGGCCGGACCGCCGCGCCAGCCGGCGTGCTCGCCCGCTGACGCCGGCGGCTACTGCCCGGCGGCCGGCGGCTTGGCCCCGCCGCCCTGCCCGCCGCCGCCGCCGCGCGGAGGCGTGGCCGGCGTCTGCGGCTGGGCCGGCTGGGCCGGCTGCTGGGGAGGCGTCCCGCCGCCCGGGTTCTGCGGCGTGGTGGGCTGCTGGGGAACGGTCTGCTGCGGCACGACCGGCGCCTGCGGCGTGGGACTCAGCGGAGCCACCGGCCCCACCGGACCGCTCGGCCCGCCGCCGTTGACCGGCTTGACGCCGCGCGCCAGGTCGATGCCGATCGCCGCCGCCATGAAGTCGTGCCAGATCTCGGCCGGGAAGGTCCCGCCCGCCACCGGCTGCCCGTGGTACTGCGTCTCCATGTACTTGACGGTGTCGGGGTAGCCGACCCAGACCGCGGCGGTGTAGCGGTCGGTGAAGCCCACGAACCAGGCGTCGCCGTAGTTCTCGGTCGTCCCGGTCTTGCCGCCCGCCCACTCGCTCACCGCGGCCTTGGTGCCCGTACCGCCCACCACCACGCCGTGGAGCAGCGCCCGCATCTGCTCGCCGACCGCCTGCGAGTAGATCCGCTTCGAGCGCTGCTTGTTGCGATCGCGGAGCTTGCCGCGCGCGTTCTCCACGTCCTCGATCGCCACGGGGCCGCCCCTGTACGACGCCAGCGACCCGGACACCTTGCGGCCCCGGTTGGCGATCGTGGAGTACGCGAACGCCATCTCGAGCGGGGTCACACCCTCCTTGAGCCCGCCGAGGAGCATCGCCGGGTTGGTCGAGAGCTTGGTGTGGATGCCCATGTCCTGCGCGGTGTGGGCCACCTTCTTGCGCCCGACCTGCATCCCGATCTCCGCGAACACCGAGTTGTCGGACTGGGCTGTCGCGTGCGCGAGCGTGCTGCTGCCCGCATAGGCGCCGCCGTAGTTGGTCACCACGAAGATGTCCTTCTTGCCGCTGGGCTCGCGGTACGGGAACACCTTCCGGCGCGAGGACCAGACCGAGTTGGGCGAGATCCCGCGCTCCAGGGCGGTCGCGAGGATGAACGGCTTGATCGCCGAGCCGGGCTGGCGGTGGCCGTTGGTGGCGAGGTTGAACGGGCGCCTCTGGAAGTCGTTGCCGCCCACCATCGCGCGAACCCCGCCCGTCTTGTTGTCGATCACGACCATCGAGGCGGTCGGGCCGACCCCGGTGAGGCGCCCCGCGATCGCCTGCTCGGCGGCCTTCTGGAGCGCCGGGTCGAGCGTGGTGCGGATCCGGAGCCCGCTCCCGAAGGTGGCGGCGGCGCCGTAGCGCTCGACCGCCTGCTGGGTCACCCACGTGGAGAAGTAGGGGTCGGCGGAGTCCGGCTGGGGCGGGTTGATCATGTTGGCCGCGGGGATCACCTTGCGGATGTCCCGGTCGTGCTCCGCCTGGGTGATCATCTTCTGGCCCAGCATGTTGTCGAGCACCTGGTCGCGCCGCTTCTGCGCCTCGATCGGGTTGGTGACCGGGTCGAACCGGCTCGGCGACGCGATGATCCCCGCCAGGAGCGCCGCCTGGTCGGGCTCGAGCGTCTGCGAGATGCGCTCGCCGCTCCCGTAGACCCTGCGCCCGCCGAAGTAGGTGCGGGCCGCGGCCTCGATCCCGTAGGCGCCGTTCCCGAAGTAGATCGTGTTCAGGTACTGCGTGAGGATCTTCTGCTTGGTCCAGCGCCGCTCCAGGTGGTAGGCGAGCGCCGACTCCTTCAGCTTCTGGAAGACCGACCGCTGGCCCTGCGCGTCGAGCGCGTTCTTCACGAACTGCTGCGTGATCGTGGAGCCGCCCTGTGACGCGCTCTGGCGCTTCACGTCCTGCCACACCGCCCGTGCGATGCCCACGTAGTCCACGCCGTTGTGCTCGTAGAAGCGGCGGTCCTCGATCGCGATCACGGCGTTCTTGACGTTCGGCGAGATCTCGTTCGGCTCCAGCAGGATCCGGTTCTGGTTGTCCGTGAGCTGCGCGATCTGCGACTTGCCGTCCGTGGCCAGCAGCGCCGAGTTGCGCGCGGCGCGGAACTGGGCGGTGTCCTCGAGCGACGGCAGCTCGTTCGAGACCGCCATCATCATCCCGAAGACCGTCGAGACCAGCGCGAGGACCATGAGGCCGGAGAGCACCAGCGCCAGCCGGAGCTTCTTGATCTTGCCCTTCGGCGGCCGGTCCGCGGGGTCGTCGACGTCCACACCACGGGGGCGTGGAGGTCGCAGCGGTATGGGCGGCGATTCCTGCATTCCCTCGGGGCCGGCGACTCTCCAGGCTCCTCCCGGAGCGCGTGCGGCCAGCCCGCGACACTAGCATCGGCGCCATGACCGACCCAGCCGCTTTCCTGCTCCGCAACGCCGTCGAGGCCCTTCCCGAGGGCGAGCTCGAGCGCAAGCTGGAGGAGGGGCGCCCCCTGCGCGTGAAGCTGGGGATCGACCCCACGGCCCCCGACATCCACCTCGGGCACGCCGTCGTGCTGCGCAAGCTGCGCGAGTTTCAGGACCTCGGGCACGTGGTGGTGCTGATCGTGGGCGACTACACGGCCCGCGTGGGGGACCCGAGCGGCCGGTCGGCTCTCCGCCCCCAGCTCGACGCCGAGACGATCGACCGCAACGCGGCCACGTTCCAGGAGCAGGCCTTCAAGATCCTCGACCCCGCGGGCACCGAGGTCCGTCGCAACGGCGAGTGGCTCGACATGGCGATGGAGGAGCTCTTCAGGTTGGCGCGCACGGCAACCGTGGCGCAGCTCCTGGAGCGCGACGACTTCGCCAAGCGCTATTCGGCAGGCGCGCCGATCTCGATCCTCGAGCTGCTCTACCCGCTGCTCCAGGGCTACGACTCGGTGCAGGTGCGCGCCGACGTGGAGCTCGGCGGCACCGACCAGACCTTCAACCTGCTCCTCGCGCGGGAGATCCAGAAGGCGTACGGCGTGCCCCAGCAGGTGGCCCTCACCCTGCCGATCCTCCCGGGCACCGACGGGACCCAGCGCATGGCCAAGTCGCTCGGCAACTACATCGGGGTGACGGAGCCGGCCGAGGAGATCTTCGGCAAGGCGATGAGCGTGCCGGACGAGGCGATGCCCGTCTACTACGAGCTGCTGCTCGACCGCAAGCTCGACACGAGCCGCCATCCGGCCGAGCTCAAGCGCGAGCTGGCCCGGGAGCTGGCCGCGCGGTTCGCCGGTGGGGAGGAGGCCGGCCGCCGCGCCGAGGAGCACTTCGACCGCGTGCACGTGACGCATCAGGCCCCCGAGCAGGTGGAGGACGCGCCCCTGCCGGGAGGCGATCCGGTTCACCTTCCGGAGGCGCTGGCGGCGGCGTTCGGCGTGAGCCGCTCGGAGGCGCGGCGCCTGCTTGCCGGCGGAGGAGTCAAGCTCGACGGGGCACCCCTCGACGGCGGCCGCCTCGACATGCCCGCGAGCGAGCTCGAGGGGCGCGTGATCCAGCTTGGCAAGCGGCGTTTCAGGCGGCTGGTCGCGCCTGCGGAGACCCGCTAACCTCACGCCTCCCGACCGGCCGCTTCAGGCCGCCCGGGGACTCGCGTAACGGTTGCCCGACCCCTTGGAACGGCGCTATACTCGCGGGTCGCCCTGCAGGACGGAGTCCCCGTCCTGCCCCGAGGGCGCGGCGGTCTTTGAAAACTCAACAGCGTGTGCGACCTAGGAGCTTCGGCTCCTTTGGTCGCGTCCAGGTTCGACCCGCCGCTCTTTCAAGGTGCCCTCGGGTGCCGGCGGAGTGGCGGCATGAACAGAATCACTCCGTCAAGTCCGGGCGGATCCACGGTGTACTCGGATCCGCAGAGCAGTACGGAATTGACAGCTTTCCTATAGACAGTGGAGCCGGCAGTCCTTCGGGGCCGCCGGATGACACGCAAGTTCTTTACGGAGAGTTTGATCCTGGCTCAGGACGAACGCTGGCGGCGTGCTTAACACATGCAAGTGGAGCGACGAAGCGGGCTTCGGCCCGTGGCAGAGCCGCGAACGGGTGAGTAACACGTGGGTAACCTGCCCCGATGACCGGGACAACCCGAGGAAACTCGGGCTAATACCGGATGCACCCCCATCACACCAGTGGTGGGAGGAAAGGTAGCTTCGGCTTCCGCATTGGGATGGGCCCGCGGCCCATTAGCTTGTTGGTGGGGTAAAGGCCTACCAAGGCATCGATGGGTAGCTGGTCTGAGAGGACGATCAGCCACACTGGGACTGAGACACGGCCCAGACTCCTACGGGAGGCAGCAGTGGGGAATCTTGCGCAATGC
>JAXDJC010000284.1:0-8023 GCA_034663685.1 Thermoleophilaceae bacterium | reverse complement strand
GGGGCACCGTCGTGATCGGGATGCCTCGCTGCGTGGTGTGCTCGCGGGGATGCATGTTGCGGCAGCGCTTGGTCCTGATCCCCGCGATCCTCCGCTCCGTCGGGGTCGTCACCTCAGGCGGCGGCGGATTGCGAATACGGAGGAGGCCCTGGAGGTAGGCGGCCGCCCGGCCGCTGAGCACCGCGCCCTCCCCGCACGCCTTGACGGCCGCGAGGTAGCTCGCCTCGACGCTCGGCGCCCGGTGCCCGACGCGGTAGACGCCCTTGTACTCGCGGATCAGGAGTCCCACCCGCACACGGTGCCTGGTCTCATCGTCAGTGATCCCCGCCGCGAGCAGCTCCGGCCGCGTGACGATCCCCCACTCCTTCGTGGCAATTAGGGAGATTCTCTCCTCGACTGTCCTGCCTATTCGGGCCATCAACCCGATTAGGCAGGACGGTGGAGAAATTCGCCCCCCCTCCGGGCCCGCTTGCTCCCCAGCCGCCGTTGACCTTCGGGCGGCCGCGACGCGGCCCCCTACAGCCCCAACCCCCTCACCCCCGGCTCGTCCCAGCCGATGTGATGCGCCACCTCGTGCCGCAGCGTGCGCTCCACCTGCGCAGCCAGCAGCCGCGGGTCGTGGCCGAAGTCGCGCTCCAGCGTGTCCTGGTAGATCACGATGCGGTGCTCGTAGTCGCCGCGCGTGTAGGGGCCGCCGTAGTGGTGGCCGTAGGCCCGGAACTCGCGGCCGCGGTGCGAGACGATCACCGGCACGCGCCCCATCAGCTCCTGGAACTCCGGCGGCAGCCGGTCCATCGCGTCGGACACCAGCAGGTCGAACTCGTTCGGGTCGCGCTCGGGCGGCGGGCGGTGGGCCAGCTCCTCGGCGCGCACGGCAAGGCGCTCGACCTCCTCCTCGCTCATCGAGTCGCTGCCGATCAGGCTGACGGTGACCCACGCCGCGAACAGGATCAGGATCACGGCGCCCGCGATCCAGACCAGCAGCCCCTGCGCCCCCGACAGCGACGGCGGGTTGAGCAGGAAGAGGATCAGCCCCACGCTGAAGCCGGCGATCGCCGCCGCGCGGAGGACTGGCCGCAGGGTCTCGAGCATCGCCCCCAGGCTACGCTGCCCCCTCCGGTTCGCCGCGCGGAAGTCCGGGTAGAGCGCGGTAGACCCCTCACACTCTCTGGGAGAATCGATCCAATGTTCCGCAAGCTCATAGCCCTCGGCCTCATCGGCGGCGCGGTCGCCGCGCTGCTCAAGCGCCGCGGCGGCGCCGAGTCGTACGAGGCCAGCCCCTCGCCGTCGGCCACGGCCGTGCCCGAAGACCTCGCCGAGGTGCGCTCCGGCCAGACCGAGAAGACCATGGTCTCTCCAATCCCGGGCGTGGACGAGGGCGAGACCGCGGTGGTCCCCGACACGTCGGACGACGATCCGCTGGTCCGCCAGCAGGAGGCTGCGGCGGCGGCGGACGCCGCATCGATCGGCGGCGAGCCCGACACCGTAACCACGGAGGTGGACCCGGAGATGCGGCCGGTTGTGGAGGGCTCGGGCGACGCGCCCGAGACGCTGGAGACGCTCGAGGAAGACGGTCGCTAGATGATCATCGCTATCACGATCATCGGGCTCCTGGTCGCCGGCGGCGTGCTGGGGTCGATTGCCTTCGGCGCGCCATACGTCGGCATCCCGCTGGTGCTGCTCTTCATCGGCGCCATCATCGGCAAGGAGCAGATGGAACGCCAGAACCGGATCCTCCGCATGAAGCGCTTCCGCCGCGAGGCCCGCGCGCAGCCGGTGCGCTTCGACGCCGGGGACAAGCGCACGCTGGTGTGAGTGAAGCCCGTACGCGTCGGCTGCTCGGGTTGGAACTACCAGAGCTGGCGCGCCACGGTCTACCCGAAGGGCTGCCCACCGAGCCGCTGGCTGGCGCGCTACGCGGAGCTGTTCGACACGGTCGAGGTCAACTCGACCTTCTACCGCCTCGCCTCGCGCGACGCGGTGGCCCGCTGGGTCGAGCAGACGCCGCCTGACTTCCTCTTCACCCTCAAGGCCAGCCGCTACCTGACCCACATCAAGCGGCTCACGAAGCTCGACACGGGCATCGCCAAGTTCTACGAGCCCATCGAGCCGCTCACCGCGACGCCGAAGATGGGCCCGGTCCTCTGGCAGCTCCCGGAGAACTTCCACCGCGACGACGACCGCCTGGCCGCGGCGCTGGCCGCGCTGCCGGCGGGGCGGCACACGTTCGAGTTTCGCCACGCGAGCTGGTTCACCGAGGAGGTCTACTCACTGCTGCGCGAGCACGGCGTGGCGCTCACGATCGGCGATCACCCCGAGCGCCCGTTCCAGTCGCACGAGATGACCACGGACTGGACCTTCGTGCGCTTCCACCACGGCCACCGCGGGCGGCGCGGCAACTACAGCGAGGCGGAGCTCGAGCAGTGGGCGCGCCGGTTCGAGGACTGGCGGGGGAGGGTGGAGATCCTCGCCTACTTCAACAACGACTGGGAGGAGTTCGCGGTGCGCAACGGCCTCTGGATGAGGCGGCGCCTGGGCGTCTGATCAGCCGGCGTTCTTCGGGTTGCCGGTCGCGCCGCCCTCGCCCTCGTCGCCGTCCTCGTCGGCGGCCCCGGCCTGGTCCTCGGCGTCCTCGCGCGAGGCGCCCTGGCTCTCGTCGTCGTCGGCCACCTGGTTCGACGGAGCCTCCTCCGGAAGCTGGTCCGATTCCTCGCGCTCTGGCATGAACGCCACGATACCGCCGATAGCCTCGGCTACATGCGCCATGTCCTCTCCGCCATCGCGCTCGCCGCGGCCACCGTGGCCCTCGCGCTCGCCGTCCCCGCCGCCGGCCGCCCGGTCCGGGGCGCTCCCAAGTGCCGCGTGCTCCCCGCGAGCAACCCCTGGAACCAGCGCGTGGACAAGCTCCCGCTGCTCCCCGGCTCGGACGCGATGGTGCGCGGGATCGGCACCAGCGAAAAGCTCCACCCGGACTTCGGCTCGGGCACGTACCAGGGGCGGCCGATCGGGATCCCGTACACCACGGTCTCGAAGAGCCAGAAGCGCGTGAAGGTGAGCTTCGACTACGCCGGCGAGTCCGACCGCGGCCCGTACCCGATTCCGGCGAACGCGCCGATCGAGGGCGGCTCGAACGCCGGCGGCGACCGTCACGTGATCGTGGTGGACCGCGACCGCTGCGTGCTCTACGAGCTCTACGACGCGCACCCGCAGAACGGCGGCGCGTCGTGGCACGCGGGGTCGGGGGCGATCTTCGACCTCGAGTCCAACAGGGTCCGCCACGCCGGCTGGACCTCCGCCGACGCCGCCGGCCTGCCGATCCTCCCCGGCCTCGCGCGCTACGAGGAGGCGAAGGCGGGCAAGATCGACCACGCGCTGCGCTTCACCGTGAATCGCACCCGCCGGGCCTACATCTACCCGGCGCGCCACTTCGCCTCGAGCGACACCGACCCGACGCTGCCGGCGATGGGCCAGCGCCTGCGTCTGCGGGCGAGCTTCGACACCTCGGGCTTCCCGCCCCAGGCGCGCGCGGTCCTCGACGCGCTCAAGCGCTACGGGATGATCGTGGCCGACAACGGGTCGGACTGGTACATCTCCGGCGCGCCGTCGAAGGGCTGGGACAACGAGGACCTGAACGCGCTCAAGCAGGTTGAGGGAAGCAACTTCGAGGTAGTTGACACCTCAGCGTTGCCGCGGCCCTGATCCGACCGGACCGAGCCGCCGTACCGTTTTCGACATGGCTGAGAATCACGCCTACGTGGACGCCCCGCCGGACGCCGTCTTCGACGTCCTCGCCGACGCCGGCAGCTACGCGCACTGGGTGGTCGGCTCGAGCGAGATCCGCGGCGTGGAGGGCAACTGGCCGGAGCCGGGCTCCAGGTTCCACCACACCCAGGGCGTGTTCGGCATCGGCCTCAAGGACTCCACCGCCTCGATCGCCGCGTGCCGGCCGCGCCAGCTCGTGATGGAGGTGCGCTTCCGGCCGCTGATGATCGGCAAGGTGGAGATGCGCCTGCGCCCGCGCGGCCGCGGCACCCACGTGACGATGATCGAGTACCCGATCGCCGGGCCCGTGGCCAGGCTGCACAACCCGATCCTCGACCGCGCCTTCTGGGCGCGCAACGTCGAGTCGCTGCGCCGGCTGCGCAAGCTCGCCGAGAAGCGAGCGGCGGCGCGCAACGGGAACGCTCCCGCGCGCGCCGCCTGAGTCGCCTACGAGCTACCGGGTGAGCGGGCGGCCGTCGCGCGGCGCCGGCTTGGTGAGCGTGCCGCCGCGCGAGCGACGGATCGCGTACACGAGCCCGGTGGTCACGAGCACCGATGGGATCAGGCCCACCGCGTTGCGGTCCTTGGTGATCGCATAGAAGATCAGTCCTGCGATCAGCGAGCCGGCGATGCCGACCAGCATGGTCTGGAAGAGCGACATCGGGTCGCGGCCGGGCAGCGCCAGGCGCGCCAGGGCACCGACGACGAGGCCCGATATCGCGAGCATGATGATGAAGCCGATCATTTGGATCCTTCTTTCTCGAGGGGGATACGCCGGTTGGAGTTACCCGAAATCACGGTGGGCAACCGGGGCGAGCCGCGCTAAGGGGGCGTTGAGACTCGGCTGGCATACTCGCGCGCGCCACGCACAACCAAACGCTCAGGGGGATCGATGTCAGGTCGGCAGAGAGGTCTAATCGTGCTCGTCGCGGCACTGGTGGCGGTGGGCGCCTACCTGTTGCTGCGCCCGGATGACAAGTCGAGCAACAAGGCGACCAAGCCGAACTCAGCCGCCACGACCCCGCAGCCGGCGCCGGTCCAGAAGATCCAGGTCAAGGGCGGCCGGGTCGTGGGCGGCCTGGCCACGATCAAGGCGAAGCAGGGCGACACGGTGCGCTTCCAGGTGAGCACCGACAAGCCCCACGAGATCCACCTCCACGGCTACAACGTGGCGAAGAACGCCACCACCACCAAGCCCGCCAGCTTCCAGCTGAAGGCCACCGAGACCGGCATCTTCGAGATCGAGATCGAGGACACGAGCACCCAGATCGCGGAGCTCAGGGTCGAGCCTTGACCCGCCGCCGTGCCGCAGTCACGGCGGCCGCGGCCGCCGTCCTGCTCGCTGCCGTGCCGGAGCCCGCGCTCGCGCACGGGATCCAGTCCAAGCGCGACCTCCCGATTCCGGAATGGCTCTTCTCGTGGGGTGCGGCCCTCGTGCTGCTCGTCTCGTTCGTGGCGCTGGCGGTGCTGTGGCCCAAGCCGCGGCTCGAACACTCCGAGTGGCGGCCGCTGCCGGCGGTGGGCCGCGCGCTGGGCAGCCGGCCCGTCGAGATCGCCTGCGGCCTGATCGGGGTCCTGCTGCTCGTGCTCGTGGTCTACAGCGGGCTGGCCGGGGCGAAGAACGACAACCTCGCCCCCACGTTCGTGTACGTGGTGTTCTGGGTGGGGCTCGTGCCGGTGAGCGTGCTGTTCGGCAACGTGTTCGGCGCCTTCAATCCCTGGCGCGCGGTGGCGCGGGGGGTCAGCTGGGCGTTCGGCCGCCTCGGCCGCGGCGGCGAGGAGCCGTTCCCCTACCCCGACCGGCTCGGCCACTGGCCCGCCGCCGCGGGGCTGCTCGGCTTCACCGCGATGGAGCTGGCGATCACGTTCGGCCGCGAGCCGCGCGGCCTGGCCATCGCGATCCTCGTGTACTCGGCGCTCACCTGGTTCGCGATGTCGCTCTTCGGCATCGACCGCTGGCTCGAGCGCGGCGAGGCGTTCTCCGTCTACTTCGGGCTGTTCTCGCGCCTCTCGGTGTTCGAGCGCCGCGGCCACACCGTCGGGCGCAGGCGCCTTCTCTCGGGCCTGACGAGCGTGGTCCCGCTGGCGGGCACCGTGCCGCTGCTCGCTGTGATGATCGGGAGCACCAGCTTCGACGGACTGAGCGTGGGGCAGCTCTGGACCCGGGACCTCCAGCCCCACCTGATCGACTTCTTCCAGTCGCTCGGATTCGTGGTCACCACCGCGACGCAGCTTGCCGCGCTGGTCGGGCTGCTGATGATGATCTGCGTGATCCTCGGCTTCTACACGGTTGGGATCGTCGGCGCCCGCACCGCCGGCGGCGACTTCACGCGCGAGGAGCTGGCCCGCAAGTTCATCCACTCGCTCGTCCCGATCGCGGTCGCCTACGTGCTCGCGCACTACGTGAGCCTGCTGCTCTACCAGGGCCAGGCCGTGCCCGCCCTCCTGTCGGACCCGCTCGGCCACGGCTCGGACCTGTTCGGCTGGGCCGGCTGGGGCGTGAACACCACCTGGATCGCCAACTCCACGCTCTGGTACCTGCAGGTCGCGTTCGTGATCCTTGGCCACATGGCGGCTCTCGCGCTGGCCCACGACCGCGCTCTCGCTCTGTACGATCGCCCGTCCGTGGCGGTCCGCTCGCAGTACTGGATGCTCGGCGTGATGGTCGGGTTCACCTGCCTCGCGCTCTACCTGCTCTCCGCAGCCGCTCAGGGCTGAGCGGGTGCCGTCGCTCGACTTCATCGGATCGGTGGTCCACCTCGTCGGCTCGATCCACCTGCCGCTCGCGCACTCCGTGGGCTACCCCCACGTCGAGCCGCCGCCGCAGACCGGCGGCGGAGGCGGTGCCAGCCCGGCCGTCATCGGCACGGGGGTGGTGGCCACGCTCGGGATCGCAGGCGCGCTGATCTGGGTGCGGGAGCGCACCCTCAGGGCCGACGAGTCAGCGGCGCTCGAGCGCGACGCGGGCGGCGACACCGACGAGCAGCGCGCCGGTGCCGCGGTCGAACCAGGCGACCACCCGGGGCCGCGAGAGGAACCGGCCTAGCGGCCCGACGGCCAGCGAGAAGGCCCGCCACCAGATCACGGCCCCGGCGAGGAAGATCGCCGCGAGCACGGCGGTGGTGGCCAGGCGCGGCTCGCCGCCGGCCACGAATTGCGGCAGCAGCGTGAGGAAGAGCAGGGCGATCTTGGGGTTGAGGAGGTTGGTCACGAGCCCCTGGCCGTAGGCCGAGCGGCCCTCGACCCCGGCGCCGGTTCGCCCCCCGACGATGCCGCGCTCGCGCTCGCGGAACGAGCGGACGATCGCCTGAGCTCCGATGGCCGCCAGGTACGCCGCCCCGGCGAGCCTCACGGCGGTGAACGCCTCGGGCGAGGCCGCCAGGATCGCCGACAGGCCGAGCACCGCGAGCGTGGCGTGCACCGCGATGCCGGTGCAGCAGCCGAGGCCGGTGGCCCACGCCGACCGCGTGCCGCCGCGGATGCCGTTGCGCAGCACCAGCAGCATGTCCGGCCCGGGGGTGATCGTGAGCACGGCGATCACGGCGAGGTACGGGATCAGCAGGCGCGGCACGGCGAGCCCACGCTAGCCCGGCCGCGGCCGTGTGCGCACGCGAGCCATGAGCAGCAGCGCGAGGATCGCCGCGAACGCGGTGAGCGCCAGCACCGGGATCGTCACGTAGCCGATCTCCTCGATCCACCTGACCGAGCACGGTGCGCTGACCTTGCAGCTCGCGCTCTCCGCCTCCGGATGGTGCTCGATGTAGATGTGATAGATCGAGACGAGGCCGCCGAGGATCGGGAACGGCAGCGCGTAGAGGGCGCCCCCGCGGATGTCCTTCCGGACAGCGGCGATCAGCAGGATCGCGGCGAGCGGGTACATCCCGATCCGCTGGAACCAGCACAGCCGGCACGGGATGAAGTCCGAGTACTCGGAGAAGAACAGGCTGCCGGAGGTGGCGATGGCGGCCACGGCGCACGCGATCCACAGCTCGGCCCCGGCGATCGTGGCGCCCAGCTCGCGCAGCCACGCGCGGGCGCGGTCCGAGGCGAGGGCCGCGAGCGCGAGCAGAGTCAGCGCGGCCAGCGCCGCCTGGGCCACCACGGCGAGCGCCGCCAGTGCGATCGATACCGCGTCGGTTAGGCCGCCCTTTTCCACGCCCCGCAACGTACCGGCGGGCCCGGCGCGACCCCGCGCGGCTCGCCGATCAGGCGCTGTGCGCCAGTCAGCGGACAAGGTCCCCCCGGATGGGCTACGTCATAT
>JAXDJC010000282.1:0-11935 GCA_034663685.1 Thermoleophilaceae bacterium | reverse complement strand
TGCTGCGGCGCGCGGACGTGGCGATGTACAGCGCCAAGCGCCTCCGCACCGGCCGCGAGCTCTACGACCCCGGGCGCGACAGCCATTCGACGGACCACCTGGCCCTCGTGGGCGCACTCGGCGACGCACTGAGGACCGGGGAGCTGGACGTGGAGTTCCAGCCGAAGGCCGATGCCTTCAACCGCACCGTGGTCGGGGTCGAGGCCCTCACGCGCTGGCGGAGCCCGGTTCACGGAACGATCCCGCCGGACGTGTTCGTGCCGCTCGCGGAGCATGCAGGGCTCGCGCGAGCGCTGACCCGGTACGTGCTCGCACGGGCGCTGGCGCAGGCCCGCGCATGGAGCGACGCGGGCCACGACCTGACCGTGGCCGTGAACCTCACGGCCTCGGACCTCCAGGATGTCGCCCTGCCGGAGGAGATCGAGTCTGCGCTCGTAGTGGCGGATGCGCGCCCAGAGTCGCTCATCCTCGAGATCACCGAGAGCGCGGTGCTCCGGGATCCGGAGCGGATCGGCAACGTGCTGGCCCGCATCGGGGAGAGCGGCGTGGGCCTGTCGCTCGACGACTTCGGTACCGGCTACTCGTCGCTCACCCACCTGAAGATGCTGCCCGTCGGCGAGGTCAAGATCGATCGCTCCTTCGTCGCCCACGTGAAGACGGACCCCGCCGATGCCGCGATCGTGGGCGCCACGATCAAGCTCGCCCACAGCCTCGGGATGCGCGTCGTGGCCGAGGGCGTCGAGGACGAGGAGACCTGGCGCCGGCTGGCCGATTTCGGCTGCGAGATGATCCAGGGCTTCGTGCTCGCGCCGGCACTCCCGGCGGCGAAGCTCGAGGATCTGCTGCCGGAACCGGTCCACGAAGCCTGCTGATCCGGGGGGCCGGGATTCCTCGGACCGCCGTGTGGGGAATAATGCTGGCGTGCCTATCCAAGGCTGGTGCCGGCGCACGTGAGCCGGGAACTGGAGTTCGAGCTCACCGGGGGGCCCTACGCGGTCACGGCTGCGCGGCTGGCGCTCTCGGAGCTCGACGAGCTGGTCGACGAGAGCCTCGCGTTCGACGTGCGGCTGCTCGTGAGCGAGCTCGTGACCAACAGCGTGCGCCACGCCCAGGTTGGGCCGGAGGAATCGATTCACCTCAGGGTCTCGGTCTCCGACGCCAGCGTGCGGGTGGAGGTGCAGGACAGCGGGCCGGGCTTCGAGCCGCCGACGCCCGACCAGACCGCTGAGCTCGCCCGCGAGAGCGGCTGGGGCCTCTTCTTCGTCACGCAGCTGGCCGACCGCTGGGGCGCCGACCGTGACCACGGGAGCGTCTGGTTCGAGATCGAGCGCGACCGCGACGAGCAGGACCGCAGCCGGACTGCAGCCTGATCTTGGCGTAACGCTTAGCCCCGGCGCGGAGACTGGAGGGCTGTGGTTCTCCTGATCGCGTTCGCGTTCGTGGCGGGCGTCGGCACAGCCGTCTCGCCGTGCGTCCTCCCCGTGCTGCCGCTCGCGCTCTCGGCGGGCGCGACCGGCGGGCCGCGGCGCCCGCTCGGGGTGGTGACGGGGCTCGTGGTCACGTTCACCTTCGCGATCGTCGGGCTCGTGTACGCGATCGACGCGCTGGGACTGCCGAACGACCTGCTGCGCGACATCGCCATCGCAGGGCTGATCCTGTTCGGGGTGGCGCTGGTGGTGCCGCCGGTGGCGGACCGGCTCGAGGCCGCGCTGTCGGGCCTGGCCGCGCGCGTGGGCCGCAGGCAGCCGGCGGGCGACGGCGGCGATGCGGCCGACCGCCGCGGCTTCTGGTCCGGCGTGGCCGTGGGGTCAGGGCTCGGCCTGGTCTACGCGCCGTGCGCGGGGCCGATCCTCGCCGGGGTGATCACGGTGTCGGCCTCGCAGCCCTTCACGGGCGGCCGGCTGGCCACCGCCCTCGCGTACGCCCTCGGCTCGGCCGTGGCCCTCTACGCGCTCATGCTTGGCGGGCGCCGGTTCACCAGGCGCCTGTCGCCCGGCGCCCCGCGCCTGCAGCAGGCGCTCGGCGCGGTGATGCTGATCACGGCCGTGCTCATGCTCGCCGACCTGGACCTGCGCTTCCAGAACGCCGTGGCCAAGGATCTGCCGAGCTTCCTGGTCGATCCGTCGTCGGGCCTCCAGAAGTCCGGCACCATCAAGCGCCAGCTCGCCGAGCTGCGCGGGCGGCCGAGCGGCCTGCCGGTGCTCGCGCCCGCGCCGGAGATCACCGGCACGCAGCGCTGGTTCAACACGCCGGGCGGGCGCAGGCTGACCCTCGCCGGGCTGCGCGCCCAGCATCGCGTGGTGCTGGTCGACTTCTGGACCTACACCTGCATCAACTGCATCCGCACGCTGCCGGAGGTGAAGGCCTGGGATCAGCGCTACCGGCAGGCCGGCCTCACCGTGATCGGGATCCACTCGCCGGAGTTCCCCTTCGAGAAGGACGCCGGCAACGTGCAGGCGGCGATAGAGCGCAACGGCATCCGCTACCCCGTGGCGCAGGACAACGACCTCGCCACCTGGAACGCGTTCGCCAACCCGTACTGGCCGGCCAAGTACCTGATCGACGCCCGCGGGCGCGTGCGCTACACGCACTTCGGCGAGGGCGAGTACGGCAAGACCGAGCAGGCGATCCGGTCGCTCCTGGCCGAGCGCGACAACCGGCCGCTCGGCGGGATGAGCCACGCTCGCGCGGAGACTCCCGACCCGGGCCTGGCCACCCCCGAGACCTACCTCGGGTCCGCCCGCGCGCAGGGCTACGCGGAGGGCCCGGTCAGCCCGGGCACGCGCGACTTCGGCAGCGGACGGGCCACGCCGCCGCTCAACGGGATCGAGCTGCGCGGGCGCTGGACCATCTCGCCGGAGGCGGCCGAGGCCGGCGCCGGAGCGCGGCTGGACCTGCGCTTCAAGGCGCGCCGCGCGTTCCTGGTGCTCGGATCGCCGGGCCGGACGCGCACGATGCGCGTGCTGCTCGACGGCAAGCCGATCCCGGCACGGCTGGCCGGCGAGGACGTGCACGGCGGCGTGGTGCGGGTTGACCGCCAGCGCCTCTACCGGCTGGTGGACGTCCGCCGGGCAAGCGAGCACGAGCTCACGCTCGAGCCGGACGCGGGCGTATCGGGCTACGCGTTCACGTTCGGCTAGGTAGCTTCCGTACCAACGGTATGCAACCTCTGGGGGTGTCTGAATGACGGTCGAGGGCGACGGCTACGCGGTCGCGAGCCTGGACGATCTGGGCGAGGGCTACGGCTTCCGCAAGATCCGGAAGGAGCTCGGGGTCAAGGAGCTCGGCATGAACGCGATCGTGATGCCGGCCGGCATCGAGACCGGCCGCCATTACCACGAGGAGCAGGAGGAGGTCTACTTCGTGCACCGCGGGTCGCTCGAGATGGAGTTCGGCGACGGCACCACGCACCGGCTGGAGGAGGGCGGGGTCGCGCGCGTGGACGCCGCGACCGTGCGGAAGGTCAAGAACGTGGGCGACGGCGACGCGATCTACGTGGTCGTCGGCGCGAAGGGCGGCTACGTGGGCCGCGACGGGAAGCTGCCGGAGGGCGAGGAGAGCCGGTTCGGCTCAGCGGGCCCGCAGGCCGAGGGCGGGTCCTGACCCGCCGCTCTGGCGGGTCCTGACCGGAGCGAGCTGAGGCTCGCTACCAGTCGCCGTCGGTCGTCTCGGGGTTTCCGCCCATCACTTTCTCTCGCTTAGGGGCCTACCACCTGAACGCGAGATCCAACCGGGAGTTTCGGGAATGCAACGGATTTCCCTGTCAGCGGTGGATCGCCACCGCATCCAGGCGCGTTGCCCCACGGCTGAGCACCCGGATGACCAGGGTGTGGACGCGTCCGCGGGCCAGCCTGCCGGAGCGGTAGACCACCTGCCGCGACCGGCTCCTCCCGCGCAGCTGCACGACCTTGCGGCGCCTGCCGTCGATGTGGATCGCCACCCGGCCGCCGGTCGCGGAGCGCGGCGCGATCAGCGCCACCCGCGAGCCGTGGAAGCGCAGTCGCACGCTCGCGTGGCGCGGGCCGGCCGAGATCGTCCGGCCGTAGGCCGCCCTCGCGGCCAGGCGGTGCCACGCGCCCGAGTATGAGAGCCGGCGGCTGCGGTCGTCGAGGGGCACGACGGTCGTGTCGGTGGCGTAGCCGCTCAGCGCGTTGCCGGTGCTGCGCGCCCTGACGCGGAACGTGTACGTGTGGCCCGGGCTGCCGCGGAAGGTGGCCGATCGCGATTGCGTGCCCCGCCGCAGGCTGCGCCACGCGCCGGCCCCCGAGCGCACGTCCAGGTCGAAGCCGGCGATCCCGGCCGTGGCCGTGCCGGTCCAGCTCACCCGGAAGCTCGGCGTGCGCGAGGTGTCGCTCGCGTAGTCGGGGGCCGCGATGGTCACGCTCGGCACGCCGGGTTCGCCGCCGCCGGGGGCGCCGGGGGGCCCGCCGCCGGGGGGCCCGCCGCCGGGGGGCGAGGCCGGCGTGCCGAATGAGCCGCCGTCCGGCGAGGTGGTGGTCTGGCCCTCGGCCTTCGGCACGTCCACCGTCGCGGGGTGGCCCGGGTTGCCGGCCTCGTCCACGTACGCGACCGAGATGCGGTCGCGGCCGGCCACGTCGTCGACCGTCCGCGTCTGCGCCTGCCCGAGCGGCGCGGCAGCGGCGTCGCCCGCCCCGGTCAGCCGGTAGGTCTTGGCGTTGCCGCAGAGCCAGTCGTCGCCCGGAGCGACCCAGCTCAGCACGATCTTCCCGTTCTCCCGCCTGGCCGTTAGCTGGCCCGGGGTGCCCGGCGGGCGCGAGTCGGTGCCGTACGCGCTCGTGTTGAACTCGTCGTGGTGGGAGGTCCACCACTCGTCGTTGGTCCCGCAGGCCGGCGAGTTCGTGTCCCAGAGGAACGCGTTGCCCTCGCGGGTGACCGTGGAGACCTCGAGCTTGCCGTCGCCGTCCGCGTCGCCCGTGACCGGGACGGTCTCGATCCAGCCGCCCGTGAACTTGGGCCAGCCGGTCCCCTCGATCCCCTGCGCGTTCATGCTGCGCAGCAGATACAGGCCGGTGCCCACCATCAGCTCCGTGCCGGGCGCGTCCGAGACGTCCGCCGCCGCCGGGCTCGAGAGCAGCACGTAGTCCTCGGTGTTCTGTGGGTAGGCCGGCAGCTCCTTGCCGCTGCCGCCGTTCCAGGCCTGGAGCACGTGGTTGTAGGGGAAGTTCTGCCCCACCACCAGGAGGTTGGCCGCGCCCTGGAGCGTGAGGCCGGCCTTGGACACCTCGGGGCCCGCATTGGTGGAGTCCACCTCGGCCACGATCGGGTTGTCGAACGCGTTGGCGATGTACGTGCGGTCCTGGTGCTCGCCGCCCGCCGGCGTGGCCTCGTAGCTGGCCACCTGCGCGCCGGAGCCGTCGAGCGCGTTCACGGCGCCGGTGGCGATGTTGCCGATCACGTCCAGCCTGCCGTCCCCGTTCACGTCGGCGAGCGAGTGGTCCACCCCCGGCCCCACGAACGGCAGCAGATCCGCCACGAGCGCGTTGGGGTGGACCGGCCAGCCGGTGAGGAACTTGCCCTTCCCGCTGACCGCGTACACGCGGCCGTCCGCCCCGCTGAGGTTCGGCACGCTGGGGATCGACGGCCCTCCGCTCAGGCCCTCGACCTCGTTGGTGGCCACCACCAGGTCCGGCTTCCTGTCGCCGTCGATGTCGCCCGCGGCGGCGGTGTTGATGCTCTCCGCCCCCGCCACCTGCTGGTTGGTCTCGCCCGGCTTCTTGAGCAGCACCGGGAAGCCCGGCAGCGGGTTGCCGTCGCCGCCCCAGGCGTAGAGGTGCTGGTCCATGCCGGCGATCGCCACGTCGAGCCGGCCGTCGCCGTCGAGGTCGGTGAGCGTGGGCGAGGCGAAGAAGCCGCGCTTGACGTGGTTCTGCCGGGTGCGCACCGCCGGCGCCGAGAACGCCGGGTCGAGCCGCACGGGGAAGCCGGGCAGCTCGTGGCCCGCGGCATCCCACGCATAGACGTGCTCGCCCGCCGAGTCCACGATGTCGGGTGAGCCGTCGCCGTTCACGTCGCCGATCGCCGGCGTGCGCAGCACCTCGCGCGGCTTGCCGATCGCGGCGTTGGCGGGGCTGTCATGCGCGTTGGCGTAGATGCGCGTGCTCACGGGCTGGCCCCCGTTGAAGGAGGGCAGCCGCGAGCCGTCGTGGCGGTAGACCGACAGCTCGCCGCTCGAGTCGGCCAGGATCGTGTCGAGCCGGTTGTCGCCGTCGAGGTCGTACATCCGCGGCGATGCCTCGCCGCCGGTCCCGATGTGCTTGGACCAGCCCGGGTGCGCGGTGGTGTCGCGGTAGGCGAACAGCACCTTGCGGTCCTCCCCGCGGTTGCCCGCCGTGTCGGTCACCACCACGCGAACGGTGAAGGCCGGCTCGTTGGGGTCGCGGTCGCCCGGCCCCTTGCCCGGCGCCGTGGGGTCCGGCGTCGAGCCGCCGGTGACCGGCTGGGGCGGGTTGCAGCCGGGGGCGGCCGTGGTGGTCGTGCGCGCGTCGAGCGCGTCGCGCACCGTGGTCAGGTCGATCGAGCCCAGCGCGTCGTCGCGCGGCTGGGTGCCGGAGCCGCCCGTCACCTTCGTGAAGTCCGCCTCGCACGGCTCGATGCCCGGCGCCCACTGGAGCTCCCAGGTGTAGCCCGCCGCGCGCTGGGCGGATAGACGCGCGCCGATCGACACGCTCTTGGTCGTCTCCACGTTCAGCGGCGAGAACCAGTCGGGCGAGTCGATCAGCACCTGCGGCGGGATCTTGCCCTGGTCGATCTTCTCGAGCGCCAGCCCGAGGTCGGGGCGCCCGTAGCCGAAGTGCTGGTCCCAGCCCGGCTGCGAGGGGTCGGGCACGCTCCCGCCCGCCGTGTTCTCGGGCACCACGTCCTCGGCCGTTCCGGTCAGGATCTGCTTGACCTCGTTCGGCGCGATCGGCGGATTGAGGTTCTTCTTCCTCGCCATCGAGTAGATGAGGCCGGCGGCCCCCGAGGCCTGGCCGGTGGCGATCGAGCCGGTGACCGCCGGCATCACGATGTGCGCGTGGCCGCCGTACTGGGTCAGGCCGGAGTTGCGGAAGTAGGTGCCGACCGGGAAGTTGGAGATCAGGTTGACCCCGAACTGGCCGAAGAAGTCGATCAGCGGCTGCGGATATTGATCGGTGCCGAGCCCCTCGGCGTCGGCCACGCTGCCGGACACGAACAGCGACTCGTCGTACACGGTCGGGATGTTGTGGTCGGCCGTGTTGATGTCGGAGGAGACGATCGCGAGGAACGTGCCCTTGCGGTAGGCGTAGTCGAACGCGTCCTGCGCGTAGCGGCTGTTGAACATGCCTCCGATCGCGCCCTCCACCACGGGGATGCCGTTGTCGGCCGCGTACGTGACGCCCTCGGCGAAGTTGTTCGTGTCGGGCACGAACGAGTCCCAGTTGCGCAGCGGCACGACCTGGCAGTGCGGGCACACGCCGAGGTCGCCGCTGCCGTCGTTCCCCTCGCCCGCCGCCCCCTCGGCCTGGCCGGTGCCGTGTCCCTCGGCGCTCAGGTAGCTCGACACGTCGGCCGGGTTGTTGTCGTCGTCGAAGAAGTCCCAGCCGGCGATGTCGTCCACGTAGCCGTTGCCGTCCTCGTCCACGCCGTCGTGGCCGAAGACGGCGATCAGGTCGCTCGCGTCGAGGAACGTGTCGGCGGTGCCGTCCTGCCCCGCGGTCTTCGACACGCGCGAGTCGTTGGCGTAGTCGTCCACGTTGAAGGCACCGTCGCCGTTGCAGTCGTAGTCCGCGCACTGCACGTCCCCGGCCTTCTGCGGCTTGGGCAGCTCGCCGCGGTTGAGTGCCACGCGCAGCCGCAGCGCACGCGAGTCCCACTCGATGCCGGTGTCGATGATCGCGATGCGCACCGATGGGTCGCCCGGCGTGTACTTCCACGCGCGGTCGGCCGAGACGCCGGGTAGCTGGCCGAGCGGGTGGCGGCCCGCGAGCGTGTTCTGCGCCATCAGCCGCGCGGTGTGCGGGTCGGTCGGGTTCTTGTACGTGGCCGTGTCCTGGGTCGCGACAGGGGCGAAGCCGAAGCGGGCGAACGCCTGGCTGAACACGTTCGCGCAGTGCTGGCCGTCCTGGTCGTCGGTCTCGCAGCCGTCGAAGTCGGGGTCGTTGGGCGTGTGGATGCGCACCGACTCGGCCGGGTCGGTCCCCGGGAAGCCGTGGTCGGCGCCGAGCGCGGGCGCGGCCACCAGTGCGGCCAGCGCGGCCGCGGCAAGCGCGGCACGGATCGGTCCGGTCATCGAGCAACTCCCCCCGGGCGGGGATGCTACGCGTCCACGGGCAGCCAGACGCCGCTCGCGCCCGCGGCCCGGGCCGCGTCGCGCAGCGCCTCGTTCTGCGCGCCGGTGCGCGGTGCGGTCGGCTTGGCGCTGAGCTGGCGGCACGCCGCCGTGGCGGCGTCGGCGGTCACGCTCGCCAGCGTGACGATCCAGCGCCCGTCGGCGCGGCGGCACGCGGCCTGCTGGCGCTTGTTGCAGCGGCGCGCGATCCAGCGGCCGTCGCCGCGCTGGATCGTGCACGTGCCCGCGCGGGAGGGCTCGTCCGGAGCCCAGCTCCAGGCCACGGCGTCTAGGCGGCCGTCGTTCGGGAGGATCTGGTCGAAGCCCAGCAGGTCCACGCCGCAGCGGGTCATGCGGCGCGCGGCGTCCGGGCCGATGCCGTCGTCGCGGGTGGACTGCCCCACGTTCGACGCGACCTGCGTGAGCCACGTGCTGTCCTCGAAGTAGCGCACGACCTTGCTCGCGTACACGTCGCGGCCGAAGGCCGGCTGCCCGTCACCCTCCGGGTCCTGGTCGCACACCGGCGCGTCGCGGTAGCCGTGGTTGCGCTCCTCCACCTCCACGGGGCCCCAGTTGAACACGAGCCCGTGCCAGGCGGCGCCCTGCCCGCAGCCGCTCACGATCACCACCTGGCGCCCGGCGCGCAGCACGTCGTCGCGGGTCACGTTCAGCGGCAGAGCGGAGCACCCACCCCCGGACGGCGGCTTGTAGATCAGCGACTTGCCATCCGCCCCGCGCAGCCCGTCGGCCAGCGCCTGGGACGTCGGGTCGTAGCCCTCGGCGGTGTCCACGTTGTCCTCCACGTACAGGAGCAGGACCTGGTCGGCGTGGGCGCGCAGCCAGGAGTCGATCTCCGTCAGCCGCTCGGAGAGCAGTCGCTCCGTGGTGCAGCCGGCGTGCATCTGCGAGGCGCCCTGCGCGTGGCACACCACCGGGGCGTAGGCGCCGCCGGCGCGGGCGCTCGGGAACCAGTGCACGTCCAGCTCGAGGCTGCGGATGTCGATCCGCAGCTGCTCGCTAAGCGTGAGCTGCTGGTTGGAGTCTGTGTGCGAGGCGGTCGGGTCCTCCGAGGTGCTGTTGAAGGAGTTGTGGGTGCCGAGCCAGGGCGCGTCGCGCAGCGGCACGGCGTTGCCGAGCGCGTACTGGAACCCGAGCGTGCGGTGCAGCCACGAGCTCTCGTAGGTCTTCACCTCGGAGCGGATCACGCGGTGGCCCATCGGCCCGGTGCAGCTCTCGTCGGCCACGAGCCCCGCCCGGCGGCACTCGGCGGCGGCGCGCTCGGCGAGCTTGGTCAGCCCGGCGCAGACGCCCGGGGCCGGCTGCACGCCCTGGCAGATCTCGTCCGGGCTCTGCGCCGCGGCGTGCGCGGGCAGCCCGGCGGCGAGCAGCGCGCCGGCGGCGAGTGCGGCGGCGAGCAGCCGCGCGCGGAGATGCGGGATCGAAGCGATCACCCCTAGGGCGAGAGGTATCCCCCGGTGGGCGCTTTCCGAACCCGAAAGCGGCCCACGGCGCGGCAGCGAGGGCTCAGCCGAGCGCGCCGGCCGGCAGCACGAAGCGCAGCGGCAGGGCGTCGGCCTCGCCGCGGTCGCTCACCTTCGTGCCGTGCAGTCCGCCGCCACGGCCAGAGGAGACCGCCATCTCGGGCTTGCCGGCATGCGCGGTGATCCACGCGATCACGTCCGCGGAGTCCACGCCCGAGGCGAGGATCGCCGCGCGCTCGATCACCTCGCCCCCGGAGGGGTGGGGCCGAGCCAGCCGGGCGACCAGCTCCCGGATCGCGTCGTCGTCCATTCCACCAGCTTAGGCCACCACCGTGAGCACGGCGAGCGCACCCACCGAGACCGCCACCAGCGCCAGCGCCACCCCGGTGAGCAGGCGCCCGGCGCCGCCCATCACGTGCGACCCCATCACCGCCGGGTCGCGGGCCAGGCGCCGCATGAGCGGGAGCAGCACCAGGAGCAGCACCGCGTTGAGCGCCTGGGAGAGGAACAGGATCGGCACCAGCGGGGCGCCCGGGATCAGCACCAGGGCGGCGGCCAGCACGACCATCGCCACGAAGCTGCCGTAGAAGAGCGGCGCCTCCTTCACGCTGTCGTTCACGTCGCACGGCGCGTCGAACGCCTCGGCGACCGAGTACGCCGTGGACAGCGGGACGATCGCGGCCGCCAGCAGCGCGGCGCCCACGAAGCCGAAGCCGAACACGGTCGAGGCCAGGTGGCCGGCGATCGGCTCGAGTGCCCGTGCTGCGTCGCTCGCGTCCTTGACCTGGATGCCGTGCGCGTGGAGCGTGGCCGCGCAGGCGATCACGATGAAGAGCCCGATCACGCCCGTGAGCAGGGCGCCGACGATCACGTCGACCCGCTCGTTGCGGAGGTCCTCGATCTTCAGCCGCTTGTCCACCGCGTACGACTGGATGAACGCGAGCCCCCACGGCGCGAGCGTGGTGCCCAGCGTGGCCACCGACACGAGCACCGCCTCCCGGGTGAGCGGCATCCCGGGCACCACGAGCCCCTTTGCCGTCGCGGTCCAGTCCGGGTGCGCGAGGAAGCCCGACACCACGTACGCGACGAAGACCCCGGTGAGGGCCAGCAGCACGTGCTCGACGCGGTGGAAGGAGCCGCGCAGCACGAGCAGCGAGACCCCGAGGGCGGCGAGCGGCACGCTGACGTAGCGGCTCACTCCGCCGAGCAGCTCGAACCCGGCCGCCACGCCGGCGAACTCGGCGGCGAGCGTGCCGAGGTTGGCCACCACCAGGGCGCCCAGGGCGAGAACGGCCCCGCGATGGCCCAGGCGATCGCGCACCAGCGCCAGCAGCCCCCTGCCGGTCACGATGCCCATGCGGGCGCCGAGCTCGTGGAACACGATCAGCGCGGCCGTGGAGAGCGCGAGGACCCAGAGCAGCTGGTAGCCGTACTTCGCGCCGAGGATCGAGTACGTGGTGATCCCGGCGGGGTCGTCGTCCGAGAGCCCGGCAAGCACGCCGGGGCCGACCACGGCGAGCAGGGCGGCGAGCGAGCCGCGCCGCATGAGGCGGCGGCGGTTGCGAACCAGCTGCCAGTGGAGGTGGCGTCCGGCGGGCGGAGGGCCAGCCGGCGGGCTACCTGGTGGGGGAGCGCTCCTGTGCTGTGGCGGTCGCACGGCGCTCCAGGGTGGCAGCCCCGAGCTCGGCGGCGGTGGCCGCCGCCGACTCGAGGAGCTCGCCGGCGCGCGCGGCGTCCTCGGCCGCACCACGCGCGAGCAGCGATCGGGCGAGTCCGAACTGTGTCCTCGCCAGGAACAGCGGAGCACCCATGCGCTCGTGGGCCTCCGCCGCGGCGGTGAAGTGCTCGATAGCTCGGTCGTGCCGGCCGAGCGTGGCGGCCAGGAGGCCGAGGTAGTGCTCCACCGACCCCTTGACGTGCACCACGTTGTACGCCACGTGCCCGCCCCAGGGCTCGAGCCGCTCGTACAGGGCGGCGGCGGCGCCCGCGTCGCCCAGGTGCGCGGCGGTCTCCGCGTAGTTCGCCATCCCCACCAGCCAGAGGAAGTCCTGCGGCAGCCTGGCGAACGAGTCGGCCGCCGCCTCGTCCAGGAGGGCACGGGCGTTCTCGTCGGCGTCGTCCTGCGAGTACACGTTGGCGAGCATGG
>JAXDJC010000261.1:0-19156 GCA_034663685.1 Thermoleophilaceae bacterium | reverse complement strand
GTCGCTCGCCAGGAAGATCGCCGCCGCCACGAGCTCGTGCGCCTCGCCCTTCCGCCCGGCGGGCACGCGGAACATCATCTGCTCGAGGTAGCCCTCGGGGTACTGGTCGGTCATCTCGGACTCGAAGGAGCCGGGCGCCAGCGCGTTCACGCGGATGCCCTTGCGGCCGGTCCATTGTTGCGCCAGGTCGCGGGTGAGCCCGATGATCGCGGCCTTCGACGATGCGTACGCGGCCTGGGGGAGGAACGCGGTGGTCGATCCCAAGACGCTGCCGATGTTCACGATGCTGCCGCCGTCCTTCATCGCGCGCCCACACGCCTGTGCCATGAAGTACGAGCCGTTGAGGTTGATGTCGATGACCTTGCGGAACTCGTCGGGATCCTCGCGCGTGGCCGGTGCCGCGGTGCCTACGCCGGCGTTGTTGATCAGGATGTCGACCCGGCCGAGCTGGTCCACGGCCGCGGCGGCGACCCGGTTGCAGTCCTCCGGATTCGCGACGTCGGCGGGCACGGCGATGCAGCGGCGGCCGAGCGCCTCGACCTTCCCCTTGGTCTGCTCCAGGCGCTCGACACGCCGAGCGCAGATCGCGATGTCCGCGCCCGCCTCCGCCAGCCCGGTCGCGAAGGCGACGCCGAGCCCGGATGACGCGCCGGTCACGATCGCCACCTTGCCGTCGATGCGGAACGAGTCGAGGATGCTCATCGGGCCGGGACGATAAGGCCTCAGGGACCGTCGGCCCCGGCTTCTCCCCGGCGGCCGTACCAGCGCCAGGCGAGCCAGCCGGCGAGCAGGACCACGAAGACGCCCGCGCCCGCCAGCCCGCCGTACTTGAACAGGTGCTCGGCCGTCGGCCCGAGGTAGTAGGCGAGCAGGCCGACCGACGTGGCCCACGCGATGCCGCCGAGCGCGTTCCAGAACAGGAAGACGGGCCAGGGCATCCGGTTGATCCCGGCCAGCCACGCGGCCGCGATCCGCAGGCCGGAGACCCAGCGCCCGAGGAAGACCGCCTTGGGCCCGTGCTTCTCGAAGAACGGGCCGCCCCTGTCGAGGATCGCCTGCCGATGGTCCTCCAGGAACCCCGGCCGCTCCAGGAGCCGGCGCCCGCCGGTGCGTCCGATCAGGTAGCCGAGGTTGTCTCCGACGATCGCCGCGGCCGCCGCGACCAGGATCACGAGCTCGATCTGAAACCGTCCGTGACTGGCCAGCACGCCGGCGGTGATGAGAGCCGTCTCGCCCGGGACCGGCACACCGGCGGACTCCACGCCCACGAGCCCGGCGAGGATGAGATAGCCGATCCCCGCCGGGAGGTTGATCAGTGCGAGCACCACGCGCAGCCTAGGCTGCGCGCCCAGCCCGAGTCAGGCTGTGGCGACTAGCCCGAGGGCTTCTCGCCGGTCGCCGCCTTGAGCTGCGACGCGACCGTGTCGACCGCCCCGGTGAGGTCGACCGCATTCGCCTGCCGGATGTACTTGTCCACGTTCTGGGTGTGGCTGCTCTGGGACATCCCGTCGAGCGCCGCGATTATTCGCCCGTCGGCCTTGAGGAGCGCGTTCACCGACTCCAGCATCGTCTCGGGGAACTTGATCTTCCGGACCTGGATGTCGAACTTGTAGATCGCGTTGCGGTAGTCGTAGCCGTCGCGCCGCACCGCCAGCACGTCGTTGGCGTGGGCGTGCGCCGGCTCGTCCCTTCCGTAGCGCGCGATCGCGATGTTCAGCTTGTCCACCTGCGGGTTCCACTTGTCGCGGGCGGTGAACGCACGGGCCTTCTCCGCGCGCGAGTTCACGTCGGCGGTGGAGGGCTTGGGCGGATTGTTCGTGTTGTCCTTCTTGCTCGAGCTGCCACCGCACGCGCCGAGCGAGGCGGCGATTGCGGTTGCGAGAAATGCGGTTGCGAGACGGTTGCGCGTGCGCTGCATGTGAGGCCCCCCAGGCTCGAAGACGAGACCAGCTAAACACGAGCGACGGACATTCGCAAATGGGCGCGCCGGTGCAGGCCGTTTTTTGTCTCGTGCCCCCGGGTACCACTCACGAGTACCCCAAATGAACCAACTGACCGCGCCGAGGGGCTCTCGTCAGGGATGGCGGTACGAGTGAGGAGGAGGACACATGGCGTGGAAGCGCTTCAATCGCGATGACGGTGTCGCCCGCGACCAGCAGTACGGAGGCGTGGCGACGCAGGCGCCGCCACCACCGCCCGCCCAGGCACCACCGCCCGCCCAGGCACCGGTGCCGCCGGACCCCGAGGACCGCACCCGGCATCCCGTGGACAGCCGCCCGGGCGCGCGCCGCCGGACAGCGGGCACCACTGCGGAGGCGACCGCCGCTCGCTACGAGGCACGCGACCGCTTCGGCGGGCTCAACTGGGGCTCGGCCTTCTTTGGCTGGCTCACCGCGATCGGCATGGCCGCGATCTTCACGGCGATCCTGAGCGCGGCCGGGGCGGCGATCGGGCTGAGCAAGAACTCCGCGGCCACGGTGGCCTCGAACAACGCCGACACCGTGAGCATCGTGGGCGGCGCGCTGTTGCTGCTCGCGCTGGCCACCGCATACTTCTGCGGCGGCTACGTTGCCGGCAGGATGTCGCGCTTCGACGGCAAGCGGCAGGGCTTCGGCGTGTGGGCGGTCGGTGTGCTGATCACCCTCGCGATCGCCGCGGCGGCCGCGATCTTCGGGGCGAAGTACAACATCCTGAACCAGCTCAACCTCCCGCGGATCCCCGTGAAGGAGGGCGACCTGGCCACCGGCGGCGCGATCGCGCTGGCGGCGGCCCTGCTCACCACGCTGATCGGCTCGGTGCTCGGCGGCGCGAAGGGCCGCCACTACCACGACCGCGTGGACCGCGCGGGCGGCCGCGACTGGTAGCAGCCTCTTACGGGGTCGGGCCCCTTGAGGACGGCGGCGCGTGGGTCGCCGCGGTCTCAGGGGGTCGGACCCCGTTACGGGGGCGTTACGGGTTCAGCCGAGCGGGGTCTCCCCGAGCCGGTCGAGCAGCTCGGGGATCGAACTGAAGACGGCCACCGCGCCGCCCTCGCGCAGCTCCTGCTCCGAGAAGCCGCCGGTTATCAGCGCCACGGTCTCGACGCCGGCGCCGGCGGCGGCCTTGCAGTCCCACGGCGTGTCGCCGAGCATCACGGCGTCGCCGGGCTCCGTGCCCGCCTTCTCGAGCGCCGCCTTCACGAGGTCCGGCTGCGGCTTGGTCTCCTCCACGTCGGCCGAGGTGGTCCAGCCGTCGGCCAGCTCCCGCGCGTCTAGCAGGTCGAGGTAGTGCTCCACCTCGTCCTCCTTCGCGGAGCTGGCGAGCACCACGGTCTTGCCGCCGTCCTTCAACCGCTCGATCAGGTCGCGCGCGCCCGCGAGCGGCTCGACCTCCTCTATCAGCGCGAGGTAGAGCGCCTTCTCCGCGGTGCGGATGTCGTCGCCCTTCTCCTCCTCGGTCTCCGCGTCGGTGAGCGACTCCACGAGCTGGTCGCCGCCCATCCCGATGTGACGGTGGATCCGCCAGGCCGGCAGGATGATCTCGTGCTGGCGGAACGCGCGGTACCAGGCCAGCGTGTGCTGGTAGTTGGTGTCGACGAGCGTGCCGTCGATGTCGAGGATCGCCGTGGAAGCCATCGGTTCAGGCCTACCCGCTCGATCGCGGGCCTACGCAACCCGCTCGATCGCGGGTGAGCTCTCCTCCTCCGCGATCAGGTCCAGCACCGCGTCCTCGACCGGCCCGTGCAGCGAGTCGATGTCCCCTGTCTCGCCCACCTCCACCAGGACTCCTCCGATCGTGAGGCCCGAGTCGTAGCGGTCGAAGATGCGCGGGTCGATGTAGGAGGCGCGGCACACCGCCGGCGTGTTGCCGAGGTAATGCGCCACCTCCTTCACGGCGCGGACCTTGGCGCGCTTGCGCGCGGTCTTGGACGCGTCGGCCACCGGGCCGCTCACCGCCAGCGCCACCGCGGCCAGCACCGTCGCGTTCCACGTGCGGAAGTCCTTGGCGGAGAAGTCGCCGCCGGTGACCTCCTTCACGTAGGCGTTGATGTCGGCGGACTTGATGTCGCGCCAGCGCGTGCCCACCTTGTACGCGAGCAGCTCGGGCTCGCCCCCGCGGCGGCGCTTGAGCGCGGCCACGATGTCGTGCACCTGGTCGTCCACGATCGACTGCACGCGCCGCTGGCCGCTCTTGGCCGGGTAGTCGAATGCGATCGCGCCGTCGACCACGCGCACGTGCTCCTTGCGGATCGTGGCCAGCCCGTAGGTCTCGTTCTCCACCGCGTAGTCCTCGCCGCCCACGCGGAAGAAGCCGCGGTCGAGCAGCCGCACCGAGCAGGCCAGCACCTGCTCGCGGCTCAGCCAGTCGCCGTCGAGGTCGCGCGCGATCCGCCGCCGCATGCCCGGCAGCGCCCGCGCGAAGGCCACCATTTCGTCGAACTTCTCCTGGTCGCGCCGCCGGCGCCACTGCGGGTGGTAGAGGTACTGCTTGCGGCCGCGGGCGTCCACGCCGGTCGCCTGGAGGTGGCCCATCGGGTGCGGGCACACCCATACGTCCTGCCACGCGGGCGGGATCGCGAGCTCGTTGATCCGCGTGAGCACCTCGGGGTCGTCCACGCGGTCGCCATCCTCGTCGAGGAACTCGAACCCGCGCCCGCGCCGCCGCCGTGTGATCCCGGGCGCGGAGCAGTCGACCCGGCGCAGCCTCGCCATCAGCCGGCCACCGAGGCGGCCACGGCGAGGAGGTCGGGGGTGGGCGCTGCGAACACCCGGGAGCGCATGTCCAGGTCCAGGGGGGCTCCGAGGTCGCCGGCGTCCGGGAACGACACGACCCCGCCGGCCTCGCGCACCACGAGCTGCGCCGCGGCGGCGTCCACCGAGCGGCAGGTGCGAAGGCTGAGCATCGCGTCGAAGCGCATGGCTCCGACATAGCAGAGCGACAACGCGATCGAACCGATCATCCGCAGCCGCCTGGCGCCCGTGGCGCTCAGGCGCTCGCCGGCGGCTGCCACCAGCTCGGGCCGGGCCGACTCCACGCCCAGCACCTCCAGCTCGCCGCGCGAGCGCGAGAGGTCGAGCCGTTCGCCGCCGAGCCACGCGCCCTCGCCGCGCCGGGCCCAGAACTCCTCGGCGCTGCGGTCGAGCGTGGCCACGTAGCCCAGCTCCACATCCGCCATCGAGCCGCCGGAGGCGACCGCGATCGACAGCGCGTGGTGCGGCATGTCGCGCTTGGCGTTGAGCGAGCCGTCGATCGGGTCGACCACCACTGTCAGCGGCCCGCCGCCCGCGATCTCCACGCTGCCGCGCTCCTCGGTGACCACCGACGCGCCCACCCCGAAGTCCTGGAGGTCCGCCAGCACCGCGTCCTCCACAGCACGGTCGATCGCCAGCGCCATGTCGCCGCCCTCGCCGCGCCAGGTCTCGCGCGCCCGGTCGGCCGGCGAGGGGAACCCGGCGAGCGCGGCGCGCGCCGACTCCGCCGCACGGCGGCAGAGCCCGAGCCAATCCGCTGAGAGGGCCTCCGGGAGCCCGTCTGGAGAACCCATCCCGGGGCGTATCCTAGGCGCGATGCCGCAGCAGACCGCCGAACTGAGCGCTGCGCAGCTCGAGGCGGTCACCCACCCGGGCGGTCCGCTGCTGGTGCGCGGTGCGGCCGGGACCGGGAAGACGCGCACGCTGATCGAGCGCGTGACCTGGCTCGTGCGCGAGGGCGTGCCGGCGGACTCGGTGCTGCTGCTCGCGTACTCGAAGGCGGGCGCCGCGGCGGCCCGCGAGCGGCTCGAGACCGTGATCGAGACGCCGTGGGAGGAGCTGTGGGCCTGCACCTTCCGCTCGTTCTGCGCGCGGATGCTGCGCGACGAGGCGCTCGAGGCGGGCGTGGACCCGTTCTTCGTGCCGGTCACGCCGGCCGACCGCCTCGCCCTCCTGCTCGACCGCATCGACGACCTTCACCTGCGCCGCCACGAGATCCGCGGCAACCCGGCTCCGCTGCTCGGCAGCTTCGTGGCGCGCATAGACCGGCTCAAGGAGGAAATGGTGCGCCCGCCGGACCTGCGCCGCCACGCCGAGGCGCTCGCGGAGCGGGCGGGTGACGACGCCGACCGAGCCCACGCGGCGCGCGAGCTGGAGCTGGCCCAGGTCTACGAGCGCCACGAGGCGCTGCTGGCCGCCCGCGGAGCGCTCGACGCCGGCGACCTGGTGCTGCGCACGTTCGACCTGCTGCTCGAGCGCCCGCACGTGCGCCGCCGCCTGGGCGAGCGCTTCCGGCACGTGCTCGTGGACGACTACCAGGACGTGAACTTCGCCCAGACGACCGTGCTGCGCCTGCTCTGCGAGGAGCGCAGCGACGTGACCGTTGCGGGGGATCCGGACTCCGCGGTGCACCGGCTGCGCGGAGCGGGCGCCAAGAACCTCGACGACTTCGAGCGCGAGCACGCGGACGCGAAGCTGGTGCGGCTCGAGCGCAGCCAGCGCTCCGGGCGGAAGGTCGTGACCGCGTCCCGGGCGGTGGTGGCGGGCCACGAGAAGGTGACCGCGCGCGCCGGCGGCGAGGCGCTGTTCTGGCACTGCCGCTCGGACCGCGCGCAGGCGCAGCGCGCGGCCGTGGAGGCCGAGCGACTGGTGACCGCGGGCGCCGCGCCGGAGGCTGTGGGCGTGCTGGTGCGCGACGTGGCCACGGAGGGCGCGCTCGTGGGCTCGGCGCTCGAGGAGCGCGGGATCCCGTTCCGGCTGGCCGGCGCGGCCGCGTACTTCCAGCGCTCGGAGGTGCGCGACGTGATCGCCTGGCTGCGGCTGCTGGCCGACCCCGGCGACTCGGGCGCGGTGGTGCGCGCGCTCTCGCGGCCGCCGATCGAGCTGCGCCAGGTGGACATCGCGCGCCTCACGCAGCTCGCGCGCCGCCGCAAGCTCGACATGGTCTCGGGCATCGAGGCCGCGTGCGAGTCGCCCGGCCTCTCGCCGGAGGGCCGCGACCGCGCGCTCGCGTTCCTGCGCGTGTACCGCGCCGGCTCGCGCGCGTTCGAGGAGATGCCGCCGGACCGCTTCGTGCACCGGCTGATCGAGCGCATCGGCCTGCGCCGCCAGCAGGTGTTCGCGGCCAAGGCCGACACGGTCGAGCGGCTGGTGAACATCGCCAAGCTGGCCGACCTCGCCGCCGAGTTCGTGCGGCGCGAGCCAGGCGCGTCGTCGCGCGACTTCGCCCGCTATCTCGCCGCCGTGGCCGAGGCGGGCCTGCCGGAGGAGGAGGCCGCGCCCGCCGATCAGCCGGCCAACGCCGTGCAGGTGATGTCGTTCCGCGACGCCAAGGGGATGGAGTTCGACACCGCGATCGTGCTCGGCCTCTCGGCGGCCGCGATGCCGGGGCCGCGCCGCGAGCCGGTGGCCCCGATCCCGAGCGACCTGCTGAAGGAGAGCCTCCCCGAAGGCGATCCACGCGCCGAGCACGAGGCCGCGATGCGCCGCCTGCTGCACCTGGCGATGACGCGCGCGCGCAGGCGGCTCGTGCTGTCGTGGGCGGAGGGCGAGCGCGGCCCCGCGGCGCGGCCGTCCCCGTTCGTGGACGAGGCGCGGGCCGCGGTCGGCGGCGAGGTGGAGGAGGTGGAGGAGGAGCTGTTCGGCCCGGCCGAGGGCCTCCACTCCACGTTCCGGATGATGCGTGACGAGCTGCTCGACAGCGTCGCGCACGTGGGCGGGCGGCTGGGCGAGATGCGGCTCGACACCTACCTCGAGGTGTCGCGCTCGATCGCGCGCTACCTGGAGCTCCTGAAGATCGCGGCTCTGATCGAGCGCGGCAAGGCCGGCCAGCCGGTGAGCGAGGCGATCGGCGAGGTGAACGAGCTGCTGCTCCAGGGCGCTAGCCCCGAGCAGGCCGAGCTGTTCCGCCTTTCCGCGCTCGACGACTACCTGCTCGACACGGCAGGCGGCGACGACCGCCGGCGCGAGGCGATCGTGGCAGCGCCCGACGACACGCTCGAGCCGTTCATCCCGCGCCGCGGCGAGGGGCTGATGCTGTCGGCGTCGGACATCGAGACCTACCGCCTCTGCCCGCTCAAGTACAAGTTCGCGCGCGTGTTCCGAATCCCGCAGGAGCCGAGCATCAACCAGCGCTTCGGGATCGTGGTGCACCAGGTACTCGAGCGCTTCCACGTGACCGGCGAGGGGTCGCTCGACCAGCTCATGCTGCTGTTCGAGGCGGCCTGGCGGCGGTCCGGGTTCGGGGACTCGAACGACGACCTCCAGTTCCGCGAGCGCGCCGTGTCGGCGCTGCGCCGCTACTGGGAGCTCGACCGCCGCCGCGAGTCCGAGCCGGTCTCGTTCGAGCGCAGCTTCTCGTTCCACATCGGGCCGCACCTGCTGCGCGGGCGAGTCGACCGCGTGGACCGGCTGCCCGACGGCCGCCACGAGCTGATCGACTACAAGACCGGGAAGGCGAAAACCGAGGCCGACCTGCGCGAGGACGTTCAGCTCTCGATCTACCAGATGGGCGCGCGCGAGGCCTGGGGCCTCGAGACCGCGGCGCAGAGCTACTACTACGTGCTGGAGAACGAGAAGGTGCCGGTGGCCCACTCGGAGGAGGAGCTCGAACGCGTGCGCGGCACCGTGACCGACATCGGCGACCGGATCATGGCCCACCGCTTCGAGCCCAAGCCCTCGTTCGAGCTCTGCTCATTTTGTGATTACCGCATCATCTGCCCGGCCGCCGAGAAGTAGCTACTCAGGCCCTCTTTGCCGCAGGAAGCGCTGGAAGTCGCGGGCGATCGCGTCGGCGGACGGGATGCGCTCGGGCGGCATGTCGTCGGCGGCCTCGTCCATCGTCTGCTCGAGGCGCTCCACGAAGCTCTTCACGTCGGGGTCGCTGGCCACCGCCGCGCTCACCTGGCGCTCGTAGTCCTCGGCCGACTCCTCGAGCTCGCGCGCCTCGACCGCCACGGACGTGGCCGCCTCGAAGCTGCGGATGAGCGCGAGCGCCGCCTTGGGGTTGGGCGCGGCCGCCACGTAGTGGGGGACCGACGCCCAGAGCGACACGGACCTGAGCCCGGCCGCGGCGCACTCGTGGTGGATCAGGCCGACGATCCCGGTCGGCCCCTCGTAGGTGGACCGCTCGAAGCCGAGCTTCTCGACCAGCTCCTGGTCGGAGGCGATCCCGGTCATCGGCACGGGCCGCGAGTGCGGCACGTCGGCCAGCAGCGCGCCCAGAGTGATCACGCTCTCGGCGCCCAACTCGCGGGCCACTTCGATCAGCAGCCCGGTGAACCGCTTCCAGCGCAGCGACGGCTCCACTCCCTCGAACAGGATCAGGTCCTGGTCGGCGCCCGCGATGCGCGCCGCACTGAACGTGTTCTCGGGCCACTCGACGATGCGTGTGCGGCCCTCCTCGAGCCGCACCGTGGGTCGCACCGCGGTGAAGTCGTAGAACTCCTCCGGATCGATGCGCGCGAACTCGGTGGCCTCGAAGCTGTCCACGAGGTAGTCGAGCGCGGCCGTGGCGGCCTCGCCGGCGTCGTTCCAGCCCTTGAAGGCCACGACCAGCGCGGGCCGGCGCAGCTCGGGGCGTTCGCTCCATTCCAGATGGTCCACGCAATCACGGTACCCGAATGGCCCAGTCTCAAGATGGGCCTCGCGCGCGGCTACAGGCCCCGGGCCGGAGCGCCGATGCTCGAATGGATGGAGGCCATCGCCTCAGCACGCGCGCGCCCGCTCGCGCGATCGACCCGCCGGACCCTGCTCCTGCTGGTCGCGTCGGGGATCGTCCTGCGCCTCGCCTGGGTGGCGCAGACGGGCGGGCTCGTGTTCGACATGGACTCGTTCCGCATGGTGGCCGGCGCGCTCGGCTCGCACCCGCTCCACCTCTACGGCGACCTCAATCCGGAGCACGTCTACCGCTGGCCGTACCCGCCCGGCTACTTCCCCTGGGTCCTGGTCAGCGACGCGCTCGCCCACAACGGGATCCTCGGCTTCCGCGCCGCGATCGTGCTGCCGGCGATCGCCGCCGACGGCGCCATCGCCTGGCTCGTGCAGGCCGGCCTCGGCCGCGCCGGGGCGTCCGACCGGACCCGCCTGAGCGCGGCGGCGCTCGTGATGCTCGGCTCGTCGTTCGCGCTCGTCTCCGGCTTCCACGGGCAGATCGACTCGGTGGCGATCCTGCCCGCCGTGGCGGCCCTGTTGATCTGGGAACGCGGCGGACCGCGCCGCGCGCTCGCGGCCGGCCTCTTGATCGGCGCGGCCGTGTCGATCAAGACCGCGCCCGGGCTCGTGCTGCTCGCTCTGCTCCCCACGGTGCGCTCGCGCCGCGAGGCCGCCGCGCTGGTGGGCGCGGCCGTGGCCCTCCCGCTCGCCGCGCTCGCGCCGTTCCTGATCGCCGACGCCGCCGGCGTGATGCGCGCGCTCGGCTACGGCGGCATTCCCGGCCAGGGCGGCATCACCCTTCTGGCCAACCCCGGCCTGGCTCACCTCTGGGTGGCGAACGAGCCGGGCGTGCGGCCCAACGGGGTCGTCACCTTCCTGAGCGACCGCGGCAGCGTGATCACCGGCACCGCGGTGGCCGCCGCCGCGCTGCTGGCGGCTCGCCGCCGCATGGCCCCGCGCGAGGCCGCGGTTGTCCTGTGGCTCACGTTCTACGTGCTCGGCACGGGCTTCGCGTTCCAGTACGCGATCTGGGGCCTGCCGTTCCTGCTGCTCGCGGGTCGCCTGCGCTGGGCGCTGGCGCTGCAGGCGGGGCTGCTGATCCCCGCGCTGATCTTCTACGCCGGCCCGTTCAAGGCGCCGGCGCTGGTCCCGCTCTACGTCGCGCTCATGGCGATCGTCTGGGTGGGACTCGTGGCCGCCCTCGTGGCGGTCGTGCGCAGCGGCCTGCGGGCGCGCGCGACGGCATAGAGTCACGGCCCGTGAGGGGCCGGCTGGCAGCGGCGCTCGCGCTTGCGTCGATCCTGGCGCTTGCCGCGTGCGGCGGCGACGATGGCGGCGCACGGCAGCGCGTGGTCGTGGCGCTCGACTTCACCCCCAACGCGGTGCATGCGCCGATCTACACGGCCCGCCGCGAGCGACTCGACGAGCGGGAGGGCGTGCGCCTCACGATCCGCACGCCCGGATCGGCGCCCGACGCCCTCAAGCTGGTCGCGTCCGGCCGCGCCGACATCGGCGTGCTCGACATCCACGACCTCGGGCTGGCCGTGGAGCGCGGGAGCGACCTGGTGGGCATCGCCGCGCTGGTCCAGCGGCCGCTCGCGGCGATCATCACGCGTGCGAGCGTGCGCAGGCCGCGCGACCTCGAGGGCCGCCGGGTGGGCGTGTCCGGCCTCCCGTCGGACGTGGCCGTGCTGCGGGCGGTGCTCGCGGGCGACGGCGGCCGGCTCGCGCGCGTGCGCCAGGTGACGATCGGGTTCGCCGCGGTGCCCAACCTGGTGCAGGGCAAGATCGACGGCGTGCCCGCGTTCTGGAACGCCGAGGGCGTGACGCTGCGCCGCCGCCACGTGCCGATCCGCGAGTTCCGCGTGGACGACTTCGGGGCGCCGCGCTACCCCGAGGTGGTGCTGTTCACGTCGCGGCGCACGCTGGAGCGCCGCCGCGCGGCCATCCGGTCGGCGCTGCGCGCGATCGGCGCGGGGGTCGGCGCCGCGCTGGCCGACCGCGCCGCCGCATCGGCCGAGATCGCCCGGGTCTCCGGCGCCGAGGTGCCGCTGGTGCGCGCGCAGCTCGACGCGGTGGCGCCCGCCCTGCGGCCCGCCCTGCGTCTCGACCGGCCCGTGCTCGAGCGCTGGGCGGCGTTCGACGCGCGCTTCGGGATCCTCGGCCGCCGCCCCGACGTGGGCCGCGTGTTCGACCTGGGCGTGGCGCCGTGAGCACGATCGTCCCGCGCACCTGGCCCGCGGCGGAGCTGCCGGAGCTCCGTCCCGGCGAGGCGCACGTGTGGTCGGTGGCACTGGAGCACGACGACGCCGATGTGCTCTCGGACGCCGAGCGCGAGCGAGCCGCCCGGTTCGTGCACGAGCGCGACACGCGCCTCTGGTCCCGCGCGCGCGGCGGTCTGCGGCGGATTCTCGCGGCCTACACGGGCGCCGACCCGGCCGCGCTCGCGATCGAGCCCGCCGCGTGCGTGCACTGCGGCGAGCTGCACGGCAAGCCGTACCTGGCCGGCCCGGACCACGACGGCTGGCTGCGCTTCAACCTCTCGCACTCGGGCGGGCTCGTGGTGATCGCGGTTGCCAACGGCCGCGAGGTGGGCGTGGACGTGGAGGCGACCCGCGACGGGCGCCGCCTCGACGGCATAGCCCAGCGCTGGTTCAGCCCGGCTGAGGTGCAGGAGTTGCGCGGCCTGCCGGACGCCGAGCGACAGGCGGCCTTCTACCGGCTCTGGTCGCGCAAGGAGGCGTACCTGAAGGCGACGGCAGAGGGGATGTCCGGCACGCTGGCCGCCTTCGACGCGCTCCGGCTCGAGCCGCCGGGCGGCGCCGCAGGGTGGCAGTTCGCCGACCTCGATGTGGGCGAGGGCCACGCGGGCGCGCTCGCGGTGGCGCCGGCGGGGTTCCGGCCGGGGGACGCCGCTACAGGCCCGGCGGGTGGCGGGCGACGAAGCCGTTGAGGGTGCGCGGGCCCGTCTGCCAGCGCGACCCGCGTGGCCCGTTGCGGCCACTCGTGTCGAAGCGCAGCCCGGCGACGAACATGAACACGTGGCCGGCGTTCGCGTAGATCGTGATCCACCTGCCGGGCCCGGGGTCGCCGTAGCTCATCAGCGGCCCCGAGGCGAGCGGCCGATCGAGCAGTCCGGCGGCCGCGAGCGCGTAGCTCACCGAGCCCGAGCAGTCGTAGCCCGAGTCCTGGAACGAGCCGTGCCCGCCGCCCCAGACGTACGGGAAGTCGGCGATCGAGTTGCCGCCGGCGATCGCCATGCGGACCTCGTTCGGCGCGTTCGACGGCGCGCGCGCCAGGCCGCCGCTCGTCAACCTGGCCTGGCCGGCCGGCCCGGTCTCGCCCTGCTGCATCTCGCGCAGCATCCGGCGGACCTCGGCATCCGAGGGCGCGCCGGGGCTGATGCCGTCGTCCGAGCCGGAAACGCCGGCCACGCGCGGGGCCTTGGCCTTCGGGCCGCGCCTGGCGGCATTGGGATCGGGGTGGGCCAGCGCCTCCTCGGTGTCGCGCACGCGGGCGGCCGATATGGCCGGCGCCGGTCCGTCGTTCAGGGAGACGACCTCGCCGTGGCCGGGATTCTTGGGCGTGTTGGCGGAGCGCTTGGCCACCGGCTGCGCGGCGAGGGCCGCCGCGGCACCGGCCGCGAGCAGGACCACGAGCACCAACCGCACGAACAGGCGGCTGCGGAGCGGCGATCCGACGAGTCCCGGCATCTCTTTGTCTATCGGCGGTGCGTTGCCCGCCTCAAGCCCCCCGCCGCCCCGACCGGGCGCTGGCCTACGATCCGGCACGGCCAGGCCCCCGACGGAGGAGAGACTTGATCGCACGCACCACGGCGGCCGCCTCGATCGCGGCGCTCGCACTGGCCCTCGCGGGATGCGGCGGCAAGTCCAAGCCGGGGCTGGAGGTGGGGGCATGCACCAACGCCGACCCTACACAGCTGCTCTCCTTCGATGTCAAGGCCGTGGACTGCGGCTCCAAGGACGCCAAGTCGAAGGTGGTGAGGGCGGTCGTCAAGTCGGACGATTGCGACGTGGCGTCGGTCGCCGACAGCGCGAACCACAAGGTCTACTGCACCGAGCCCTACCCGCCCGGGTCGGCGCCGACAAAGCCAGCTGTGGGCGCGTGCACCACCGCGGACCCCAAGCAGCTCGTGAGCGTGAACATCCGGCTCGTGAGCTGCGGCGACAAAGCCGCCAAGTCGAAGATCGTGAGGCGGGTGGCGAACGAGAGCCAGTGCGCGAAGGGCTCGGTCCGCGGCAAGCGGGGCGAGGTGTTCTGCATCGTGCCGGTCTAGCCGACTGCAGCGCCGGCCACGCCGGCGATCCGCCACGGCTGAGCGTCCGGCCCGCTCAGCGACATCGTCCAGCGCTCGGTGAAGCTCGCCTCCCCGCTGTCGCTGCCCGAGACCACGGCCGCGGTGTCGCGGTTCTGGAGGTAGCGCGTGCCCGTCACGTCGACCTCGATGGTCATCGTGGGCGGCTGCGCGGCGGCGTCGAGCGCGGCGATCCGCACCTGGCGGATCCGCGGCCCGCGTACCACGAGCCGCGTGCGCCTGCTCGGGTCGCCCGGGTAGAGCAGCTCCTGGACCGCGCCCGGCTCGGCCACGGCCTCGAGCCCGCGGTCCTCGCCGTCGACCGCCTCGGACCAGCCCGCCACCGCGCGCCGCGCGGCCGTCTCGAGGATGTCGGGGCCGAAGCGCGCGTCGGCCAGTGAGAGGTCGAGCGCCGCGGCGCGCGCGGGGCCGTCGAAGTCGAGGTCCGCCACCTCCGCCACCGTGAAGCCCTCGGCCACCTTGTCGGCCACCGCGCCCTCGACGAGCGACTCGTCGCGCAGCCGCTGCGTGTCGCCCCACGGCGTGGTGATGATCTCGGACTTCAGGTTGTGCATCCCCTCGTCGTCGCCCTCGATCGAGAGCAGCATCCAGCCGTTCTGCGTGCGGCCGAGCGTCCACCACTCCTCGAGGTCCTTGGTGGCGTCGGACTCCCCGTTGGCGTTCATCCGCCCGCCGCCGGCCAGCTCCACGTAGTCCTCGAGCTTCGCCTCGAGGCGCACCACCACGCGGTCCTCGCTGTCGTCCTCGCGGTTCACCAGGCCCATGTACTTGACGTCGGGCCCGCTCAGCACCTTCACGATGTTGTGCCAGCCCTTGCGGTCGAAGTCGTCGAGCCGCAGGGTCCACTCGTTCAGCAGCTCGGGCCCCACCATCGTGGCGAGCCGCGGGCGGTCCCTCGCGCTCCACGCGTCCTGGATCTGCTCGAAGAGGTTGGCCGCGTCGCGCTTGACCTCGTCCGCGGCGAGGTAGGCGTCGTCCTCGGCGGCCTCGGCCGAGGCGGTGGTAACCCGCTGGTCGCGCCTGCGGATGCGCCGCTGCTCGAGCATGTTCGCGATCGCGGCGAAGATCATGATCGCGGCCACGATCGCGATGAAGATGAGGAAGCCGCCGACGCTGCCACCGCCGGAGCCGCCGCCGCTGTAGCCGCCACCGCCTCCTCCTCCACCGCCGCCACCCCCGCCGCTGAAGCCGGACGAGCCGCCTCCGGCGGAGGCGAGTGCCCGGGCGGGCAGGGCGATCAGCACGGCAAACGGGATGAGGGCGGATGCGCGTGTCTTCATGCCGCCACGGTAACCCGCGCGGCCGATGCGCTGCCGGCGGCCAGCGGCGGCCGGACCTGCACGGCTCGCGCGCCGCGGCGCGGCACCATCGTCACGCCGCGCCGTGAGACCCGCTCCGGGCGCCGGCCGGCGGCCTCCAGCTCGGTGCGCTCGAGCACCCGCGCCAGAACCACACGCATCTCCAGCTGCGCGAAGCTCGCGCCGAGGCAGCGCCGCGTACCGCCGCCGAACGGGATCCACGTGTAGGTGTCGGGTGCGTCGTCGCCCAGGAAGCGCTCGGGGCGGAACTCGTCGGGCGCCGGGAAGCTGTCGGCGCGGCGGTGGATGGTCCGGATCGACGGGTTGATCTCCACGCCCTCCGGGATCGACCAGCCGCCGATCTCGAACGGGCCGCCGCGCACCACGCGCCCGATGCCCGGCACCACGGGCCTGATCCGCAGCGACTCCTTGACCAGCGCGTCGAGATAGGCGCTGTCGTCCCCGGCCACCGCCTCGCGCGCCCGCGCGAGCACGCGCGGGTTGCGGTGCACCAGCTCGAGCGTCCACGCGATCCCGGCGGCGGTCGTCTCGTGTCCGGCCACGAGCAGCGTGACCAGCTCGTCGCGCACCTCCGCGTCGGTCAGCCCGGCGCCGTCCTCGTCGCGCGCGAGCAGCAGCAGCGAGAGCGCGTCGTCGCGCTCCTCCAGGTCGGCCACCCCGCGGCGGTGCTCGATCTCCTCGAGGATCAGCTCGTCCATCAGCCGGCGGCGCTCCTCGAACTCGCGCATCGCCCCGTCGTCGCGCATGCGTCCGCGCGAGAGCAGCATCATGATCACCCGCAGCGGCCGCGCGGCGGTCTCGAGGAACGTGCGGATGCGGAGCTTGAGCTCCTCGCGGCGCTCCTGCTCCTCGATGCCGAACACCGCGCGCGCGATCACGTCGAGCGTGAGCACGTACATGTGCGGCAGCAGCTCGAACTCGCGCGCGACCGGCCAGCGGTCGATGCTCCGGTCGGCCGCGTCGCGCATCGCCTGCTCGTGGGCGGCCAGGCGCCGCCCGTGGAACGGCGGCAGCATCAGGCGCCGGTGGCGCAGGTGCTCGGCGCCGTCGAGCACGAGCACGGAGCGCTGGCCGAGCACCATGGACAGCGGAGCGTTGGCCTCGCCGGCGCGCAGCCGGTCCGGCGGAGCCTTGAAGACCTCGCGCACGATCTCCGGGTCGAACACCATCACGAAGCCCGGGTCGAACAGCGTGCTGAACCAGACCACGTCGCCGTAGCGGCGCCGGCACGCCTCGAGGAAGCCGGTGCCGGCGGTGATGAAGCCGAGCGTCTGGAGCGTCCGCGGGAGCGGCGGGCCCGGCGGCGTCCCGGCCGGTTGCTTGGCCATGGGCCCATGGTGGCACACACGCGATCCGGCGCCCCCGCGCCTGACGGCGTACCCTCCCCTGGCGATGAGCGAGCGCACCGCCTACGCCACGTGCCCCCTCTGCGAGGCCACGTGCGGGCTCGAGCTCCGGTTCGACGGGTCGGAGCTGACCGGTGTTCGCGGCGACAAGGAGGACGTGCTCTCGCACGGGTTCATCTGCCCGAAGGGCGCCACCATCGGCGCGCTCCACGAGGACCCGGACCGGTTGTCGGCTCCGCTCGTGCGGCGCGACGGCGAGCTGGTCGAGGCCACCTGGGAGGAGGCGTTCGCGGAGATCGATCGCCGCCTGCCGCCGCTGCTCGAGGAGCACGGGCGCGATGCCGTGGCCACCTACATCGGCAACCCGACCGCGCACAGCCTCGGGCTGCTCCTCTACGGCCGCGTGCTGATGAAGGCGCTCGGCTCCAAGAACGTCTACACGGCCACCACGGTCGATCAGATGCCCAAGCAGGTGTCGGCCGGGCTGATGTTCGGCGCGGCGCTGGCGGTGCCGGTGCCGGACGTGGACCGGACCGACCACCTGCTGATCCTCGGAGCCAACCCGCTGGCCTCGAACGGGAGCCTCATGACCGCTCCCGACATGCGCGGGCGCCTGCGGGCGATCCGCGAGCGCGGCGGGAAGATCGTGGTGATCGACCCGCGCCGCAGCCGCACGGCCGAGCTGGCCGACGAGCACCACTTCATCCGGCCGGGCACCGACGCGCTGCTGCTCTTCGCGCTCGTGCACACGATCGTGGACGAGGGCCTGGCCGGCCCCGGCCGGCTGGCCGAGCTCACCGACGGAATCGAGACGGTCGAGCAGCTCGCCGCCGGCTTCGCCCCCGAGGACGTGGCCACGGCGTGCGGCATCGAGGCGGACGCGATCCGCCGCATGGCGCGCGAGCTGGCCGCGGCGCCGAGCGCGGCGGTCTACGGGCGGATCGGCACCTGCACCCAGGAGTTCGGCACTCTGGCCAGCTGGCTCGTCGACGTGCTCAATGTGATCACGGGCAACCTCGACCGGCCCGGCGGCGCGATGTTCCCGCGCGCGGCGGCCGGCCAGACCAACTCCACCGGCACGCCCGGCCGCGGCCGGGGCGTGGCGCTCGGCCGCTGGGCCAGCCGCGTGCGCGGGCTGCCCGAGGCGTTCGGCGAGCTGCCGGTGTCGTGCCTCGCGGAGGAGATCGACACGCCGGGGGAGGGGCGGGTCAGGGCGCTCATCACGATCGCGGGCAACCCGGCCGTGAGCACGCCGAACGCGGAGCGCCTGGCGCGCGCGCTCGACGACCTGGACTTCATGATCTCGCTCGACGTCTACGTGAACGAGACCTCGCGGCACGCGGACGTGATCCTCCCCGGGCCGTCGCCGCTCGAGCGCTCGCACTACGACATCGCGCTCTACCAGCTGGCCGTTCGCAACGTGGCCAACTACTCGCCGCCGGTGCTGCCCACCCGGCCGGGCATGCCGCAGGAGTGGGAGACCGTGCTGCGGCTCACCGGGATCGCCACCGGGCAGGGGCCGGACGCGGACATCGAGGCGATCGACGACTTCGTGGCGGCCGAGGCCGTGCGCCGCGAGGTCGGGCGCGCCGACGGGCCACTCGAGGGGCGCGACGCGGCCGAGGTCCTGGCGGCGCTCGAGCACCGCCGCGGGCCGGAGCGCCTGCTCGACCTGATGCTGCGCGCGGGTCCCTACGGCGACGCGTTCGGCGGGCGCCCCGGCGGGCTCACCCTCGAGCAGCTCGAGGCCACTCCGCACGGCGTGGACCTGGGCCCGCTCGAGCCGCGGCTGCCCGAGGCGCTGCGTACGCCGAGCGGCCGGGTGGAGCTGGCGCCCGAGCCGATCGTGGCCGACGTCGAGCGCCTGCGCGCGGCCCTCGCGCGCGAGGTCAACGGGGGGATGGTCCTGATCGGCCGCCGCCACCTGCGCTCGAACAACTCCTGGATGCACAACATCACGCCGCTCGTACGCGGCAAGGATCGCTGCACCGCGCAGGTACACCCCGACGACGCCGAGCGGCTCGGGCTGGTCGACGGCGAGCCGGCCCTCGTGCGCTCGCAGGCAGGCGCGGTCGAGGTGCCCGTGGAGGTCACCGATTCCGTGATGCCGGGGGTGGTGAGCATCCCGCACGGCTGGGGCCACGACGTGGACGGCGTTCGCATGGAGGTGGCCAGCGCGCACGCCGGCACCAACTCGAATGTGCTCGCCGACGAGTCGCAGGTGGACCCGCTCTCGGGCAACGCGGTGCTGAACGGGATTCCCGTGGAGCTGGCACCCGTCGCGGTGCACGCGTAGGGTTTCGCGCGGCTGACCCACTACGAGGAGGGCATACCCATGGCTGAGAGGGCGAAGGCGGACCGGAAGGCTGCTGCCAAGAAGGGCGCTGTCACGAGGAAGCGCAACGCGCAGAAGTCGCGCGCGAAGAGCACGGGCAAGAAGGCCGCGTCCACGCGGCAGGCCAAGTCGGCCGCGAGCAGCGCGAGCCAGGCGAAGAAGGCGGCCTCCTCGGCCGTGGGCAACCTCACCTCGGCCGCGAAGGCCGCGGGCGACGC
>JAXDJC010000028.1:0-11277 GCA_034663685.1 Thermoleophilaceae bacterium | reverse complement strand
ACGCAGGCGGCCGGGACCTTCGGGTCTCGAGCCCGGACCGCGTGATCTTCCCGCCCACCGAGCGCTCGCCCGCGATCACCAAGCTCGACGTCGTCGAGTACTACCTCGCCGTCGGCGACGGCATCATGCGCGCCCTCGACCGGCGGCCCACCACGCTCGAGCGCTGGCCGAAGGGCGTGCACCCCGGGATCGTCCTCTCGACGCGCGAGAAGGGCGGCGGCGACGCCTTCTTCCAGAAGCGCATCCCGCGCGGTGCTCCGGACTACGTGGAGACCGCGCGGATCCAGTTTCCCTCCGGGCGCCACGCCGACGAGATCTGCCCCACCGAGATCGCGGTGGTCGGCTGGGCGGCGCAGATGGGCACGATCACGTTCCATCCGTGGCCGGTCCGCAGCCACGACGTGGACCACCCGGACGAGCTGCGCCTCGACCTCGACCCCCAACCCGGGACCGACTTCGGCGACGCCGTCCGCGTGGCGGCCGAGGCTCGCGTGCTCCTGGAGGAGCTCGGCTACGCCGGCTTCCCGAAGACATCGGGAGGCCGGGGCATCCACATATACGTGCGGATCGAGCCGCGCTGGACGTTCACCGACGTCCGCCACGCCGCGATCGCGTTCGGGCGCGAGCTCGAGCGGCGGCTGCCCGGGCAGGTCACGACCAAGTGGTGGAAGGAGGAGCGCGGCGAGTGCATCTTCGTGGACTACAACCAGAACGCGCGCGACCGCACCATCGCATCCGCGTACAGCATCCGGCCGAAGCCGGGCGCGCCGGTCTCCGCGCCGGTCACCTGGGATGAGCTGGCCGAGGTCGCGCCGGAGGACTTCACCGTGGCGACGATGCCGGCGCGCTTCGCCCAGGTGGGCGACCGCCACGCCGCCATAGACGAGGTGGCCCACTCGCTCCAGCCGCTGCTCGACATGTACGAGCGCGACGAGGCCGAGGGCAGCGGCGACATGCCCTACCCGCCCGACTACCCGAAGATGCCGGGCGAGCCGAAGCGCGTGCAGCCCTCGCGCGACCGCGACCGGCGCCAGTAGCCGTGGCGCGCCGCAGTTAGGATTCCGCCACACGCCGGATGGGAGCGGGGGCAGGTGCTGGAGAGGTCGTTGGGAGCGGGGGTCTGCGTGGTGGTGCTGGTTGGAGTTGCTCTCGCCTCGGGCGGGGACGGGCTTGCCGCCACTCGGCAGAAGATCTCAGGCACCAACCTGACGATCTACTCGAGCCTCCCGCGGCAGGGAGCCTCCGCGCCGAACATCAAGGCGACCGAGCGCGGCATCCAGATGGCGGTGGCCGAGCGCAACGGGAAGGTGGGCAAGTACACGATCACGTACAGGCCGCTGGACGACTCACTCGCGTCGACCGGCGCGGCCGACCCCGGACGCGGCAGGAAGAACGCGAACGCGGCCGCCGGCGACGCCAACGCGGTCGGCTACATCGGCGAGTTCAACTCCAGCATCTCGAAGGTCACGATCCCGATCCTGAACAAGGCGGGCATCGCCCAGGTCAGCCCGTCGAACACCTACACCGGGCTGACCAGCTCGGCGCCGGGGTCCGAGCACGGCGAGCCCGGCAAGTACTACCCGACCGGCAAGCGCACGTACGCGCGCGTCCTCCCCAACGACGTGATCCAGTCGGCTGCGCTCGCCACGGCGGCGCACGACGATGGCTGCGCGAGCGTCACCCTGCTCAACTCGAGGACCACGTACAGCGCCGGTCTCGTCAAGAACCTCGCGCGCTCGGCGAAGCAGATCGGGCTCCCGGTCAAGGCCAGCTTGGCCTACGACCGCAGGGCGTCGAGCTACACATCGCTCGCCAAGAAGGTCGACTCGCCGTGCGTGATCCAGACCGGCGAGATCGCGTCGCACGGCGTGCAGGTTCTGAAGGCCGTCGCCGCCGCTCACAAGAGCATCAGGCTCTACGGCGCGGATGCGATCTGCCTCGATCCCACCTACGGGTTCTGGAAGAGCGCCCGCAAGAGCCTGGCGCCCCGCTTCCGGTGCGCGATCGCGGCGCTCGACCCCGCGAGCTTCGGCGAGAAGGGCCGCAAGTTCTTCGCCGACTACTCGGCGCGTTACGGCGACAAGCACCCGTACGCCGAGGCCATCTACGGCTACGAGTCGATGGCGCTCCTGCTCGACGCGATCCAGCGGGCCACGCAGCCGAGCGGCTCGCCGCCATACCAGGACCCCGTCAGCGAGGTGAGCCGGGAGAAGGTGGTGGCCGCGCTGTTCGGCACCCGTGACCGCGACAGCGTTCTGGGCAGCTACAGCATCGATCCCGGCGGCGACACGACGCTCACCGACTACGGGCTTTACAGGATCTCCGGCCAGCGGCTGGTGTTCGATCGAGTGATCCGGCCGGCGCGTCCGGGGCGGTAGCGTTCCGACGATGAGCCAGCTCATCCACACCTGTTACCGGATCGGCGACATCGATCGCTCGGTGGCGTTCTACAAGGCCCTCGGCTTCGACGAGGTCGGCCGCATGCCCATCCGCGACGAGGCCATCAACGTCTTCATGGGCCTCCCCGACGACGGCGCCCGGCTCGAGCTGACCTACAACCACGGGGTCGACTCCTACGAGCTCGGCACCGGCTACAACCACATCGCGGTCACGGTCGAGGACATCGACGCCCGCCTCGAGGAGCTGGCCAAGCAGGGCATCGAGCCCGAGAAGCCGCCGTACACCGTGCGCGAGGGCGGGTCGCGGCTCTGCTTCGTGCGCGATCCCGACGGCTATCGCATCGAGCTGATCGAGACCGGCTCGTGAGGCGCCTCGCAGCGCTCGCGGCGGCGCTCGCCGTCGCCCTGAGCGGCTGCGGTGGAACCAGCAAGAAGGCGGCCACCCCGCTCGGCGATGCGCTCGCCTACCTGCCCAAGGACGCGCCGGCCGTCGTGGCGATCGAGACCGATCCCGCCCAGGGCCAGTGGAAGCAGGTCGACGACCTGATCCAGAAGTTCTCGGTCGCTCCCCAGATCCGCCAGCAGGGCAAGGACCGGATCGCGCGCGGCCCGCTCGACTTCGACCGCGACCTCCGCCCGCAGTTCGGCAACGAGCTGGTGGTGGGGGTCCCGAAGGCCGGCCCGGGCTACGTGGTGGCGCTCAAGCTGAAGGACCCGGCGGCGGCGAAGAACGGGCTCCAGGCCAAGCTCAAGGCGGACGGGCTCGAGTCGCGCATCGACGGGGACGTGCTCGTGGCCGCCCCCACCAGCTCCGGCGTGAGCGGCGCGGTGGAACAGCACGGCCTGGACAACGCCCTCACCGAGCAGCAGTTCGAGACCGACCTCGGCCGCCTGAAGGGCGGCGACCCGCTCCTGCGGGCCACCGGGAACTTCCAGACGGCACTCGGCAGCGCGCAGTCCGCCCGGGCGCGCGAGGCGCTCCCGTGGATCGGCTCGCTGCGCAGGTTCGCCGCCACCGGAACGGCCCGGCCGGACGGCCTCGCCGTGGAGTTCGACGTGCGCACCGACAGCGTCCCCGCCCGCGACCTCCCGCTCGCGCCCGGGCCGCGGTCGCCGCCCGTGCCCCGCCGCGACGGCGAGATCGCCGTGGCGGTGCGGGACCCCGGCCGCACGCTCGGGTTCGTGCAGCGCCTCGGGCAGCTCATGCCGAAGACCCCCGGCAGCCGGTCGACGCTCGAGCGCCTCCTCAGGGCCGGCGGCGTGGACGTGCAGCGCGACCTGATCGCCAAGCTCGGCGACTCCGGCGCGGTCTCGCTGCCGCTCAACGGCACGTACGTGGCCCGCGCCGACCTGAAGGACCCCAAGGGCTTCGCCGCCTCGCTCGCCAAGCTCTACAGCGCGCTCGCGCACGCGCCCGGCAACCTCGGCTTCAGGATCGAGCCCGGCGGCGGCGCCGGCTTCTACCGGATCAGCGGGACCAACGGCCGCCAGCTGTTCGTCGGGGTCACCGGCAACCAGGTGGCGCTCGGCGACGAGGCGGGGCGGGCGCGCGACTTCGCCACGGCGAAGGCCTCCCCGGTGCCCGGCGCACGCGGGTCCGTGGCGCTGGCGGCCGACGGCCGCTCCGTGGCCAACAAGATCATCGAGCGGCGCTTCTCGGGGGCCCTGGGCCTGTTCGGCCAGCTCGTGACGCAGCCGATCGGCGACCTGACGGGCTGGGCCGAGACCACCCCCACCGGCATCGCCGGCCACGCCGACCTGAAGATCAAGTAGCGGCGGCGGAGCGCTAGACAACCCGTCCTGAGGACGGGTCGCGCCGCACTACGCGGCGCGGATCCGCTGGAGGAGCTCGACCGACCCGTTCTTGTTCAGCGGCTCGTTGAGGTTGCCGCACTTGGGCGACTGGATGCAGGACGGGCAGCCCGACCTGCACGGGCACTCGGAGATCAGCCGCAGCGCGTCGTCGCACAGGCGCTCGAACGCCTCGAACCCCGCGCGCGTTATCCCCACCCCGCCCGGGTGGCCGTCGTAGATGAAGATCGTGGAGCGGCCGGTCTGGTGGTGGTAGGCGGTGGACAGCCCGCCGATGTCCCACCGGTCGCACATCGCGATCAGCGGGAGCACCGCGATCTGCGCGTGCTCGGCCGCGTGCAGCGACCCCTGGAGCACCTCCAGCGGGAACTCCTCCGCCAGCAGCGCCTCGGGGATCACGTACCAGAGCGCCTGCGTCACGAAGCGCTGCATCGGCAGCTCGACCGGCAGCAGGTCGAGCACCTCGTGGTCGCTCACGCGCTTCTTCTGGAACGCCACCACCTCCTCGCTCACCGACACCATCCCGAAGTTCAGCTCCACCGTTCCGATCATCCGCTGGCGCCGCACCTCCTCGATGAACGTCTCGGTCTCCTTCTTGGGCTGCGTGTACCAGTCGCCGGAGAACGAGCGCACGAGCGCGCTGCGCCCGTGCAGGTCGAGCTCCTCCACCTCGTAGCTCTGGCCGAGGTGCATGTACACCGCACCGGGGTGAACCGTGGAGTGCGCCCGCGCCGCCTCCACGGTGCCGAGGATCTCGCCACGCGACTCCTCCACCACCGCGAACGAGTCCACGCTGGCGGAGCGGAGCGAGATGCGCCCGGCCGGGAACTCCGCGCCGCGCGGCAGGTAGCGGCCGTCGCGCTCGCGCAGCTGGCCGATGCGCACGAGCTGGTCGGCGTGCGTCTCGAGCCGGGGGCCGAAGATGTCCGCGTCCTCCGCCGTCAGCGGCAGCTCGTAGGCCGCGGCCACCAGGTGCGGCAGGTGGATCGACTCGTTCTCGTGGTCGAGGATCGCCGACTCGATCGGCCGCGAGAGGAACTCCTCGGGGTGGCGGCAGAAGAACTGGTCGAGGGCGTCCTCGCCGGCCATGTACATCGCGAGGCCGGTCCGGCGCCGGCCGGCGCGGCCCCACATCTGGCGCAGGCTGGCGACGGTGCCGGGGTAGGTGATGCAGATCGCCGCCTCGAGCTCGCCCACGTCGATGCCCAGCTCGAGCGCGCTGGTGGCCACCACCGCGAGCAGGTCGCCCTCGGAGAGCCGGCGCTCGATCTCGCGCCGCTGCGTGGGCGTGTAGCCGGCGCGGTAGGGCGCGATCCGGTCGGCCAGGTCCGCGCGCCCGATGTCCTCGAGCCGCAGCCGCGTGAACTTCTGCACCAGCTCCACGCCGCGGCGCGAGCGCATGAAGCAGATCGTGCGCACACCGTCCTCCACCAGCTTGGCCAGCACCCCGGCGGCCTCGCTGAGGACCGAGACGCGCTTGCCGGTCGCCTCGTCGGTCAGCGGCGGGTTCCACATCGCGATCTTCCGCTCGGCGCGCGGCGCTCCGTCGCGGTCCACGAGCCGGCACTCGACTCCGGTGAGGCCCTCGGCCAGCTCCTCGGGGTTGGCGATCGTGGCGCTGGCGAGAATGAAGCGCGGCTCGGTTCCATACGCACGCGCGAGGCGGCGCAGGCGGCGCAGCACGTTGCCCACGTGCGAGCCGAACACGCCGCGGTACACGTGCGCCTCGTCCACCACGATCCAGGCGAGGTTGGCCAGCACGTCGCCCCACTGGCGGTGGTGGGGCATCACGCCCACGTTGAGCATGTCGGGGTTGGTGAGGATCAGGTTCGAGCGCCCCCGGATCGCCCGCCGCTCCGACTGCGGCGTGTCGCCGTCGTAGATCGCATGGCGCAGGAACGGCGCCTTCAGCCCGGTGAGCTTGCGCGCCTGGTCCTGGGCGAGCGCCTTGGTCGGGTAGAGGTAGAAGGCGCGGGCGCGGCGGTCGCGCGCGAGGGTGTCGAGCACCGGCAGGTTGAACGCGAGCGACTTGCCGCTGGCGGTGCCGGTCGTGACGATCGTGTCGCCCTCCAGCGCGGACGCGAACGCCTCGGCCTGGTGGCTGTAGAGCTCGTCGATGCCGTCGCGCTCGAGCGCCTCGAGCAGCTGCGGGTGCAGGTGGCCGGGGAGCGGGACGCGCTCGGCCGCCTGCGCGCCGAGCCGGCCCTCGTAGACCACCTGCTCGCCGCGGCCGGACTCGATCAGGCCGTCCCAAGGTGCTCTGGTTCTGGCGACGGCCATGCGTACGCGATAGTACGGCGCGCCCATCATGGCCCTCCGCTGCGTGTATACCGACCTCGACGGCACCCTCCTCGGCCGCGGCGCCTCGCTGCTGCGCGACCACGAGGGCGGCTTCACGCTGCTGCCCGTGCGCGCGTTCGAGGCCTGCCACCGGGCGGGCGTGGAGGTGGTGCTCAAGTCGGGGCGGCGCAAGGCGCAGGTGATGGAGGACGCGCGGCTCCTGGGCCAGACCGCCTACATCTACGAGGTGGGCTGCGGGCTCCACGTGGACGGCGAGGACACCTACCTGACCGGCGACATCCAGCCGCGCGAGGGGCACACCGTGTACCAGCAGATCGAGGAGGCGGGCGCGCCGGCGCTGCTGCTCGAGCGCTACGCCGGACGGCTCGAGTACCACGACCCGTGGCACCTCGGGCGCGAGTTCTCGCACATCTTCCGCGGGCTGGTGGACACGGCCGAGGCCGACGGGGTGATGGGCTCCGCGGGCCACGGCTCGCTTCGGCTGGTGGACAACGGGGCGATCTCCCCGAAGGAGTCGCTGCGCGAGCTGCCCGGGCCGCCGCACTGCTACCACCTGATCCCGCGCGAGGCGTCGAAGGCGAACGCGGTGGTCGCCCACATGCGCGCCCGCGGCTACGCGCCGGAGGAGTGCATCGCGGTGGGCGACTCGCGCGAGGACCTCGGGGTGGCCGCGGCGGTGGGACGCTTCTTCCTCGTGGCGAACGCCCTCGAGAAGGACCCGGACATCGTGGCGGGCGCGGGCGCGAACGTGGAGGTCACCGAGTCGGCCGTCGGCGAGGGGTTCTACGAAGCGGTCGTGCGTTCGCTCGCCGAGGCGCGCTGACCGCCTAGCGGTAGCCGGTCTTGTGCAGGTACTTGCGCAGGGCCGAGATGAACTTCTTGCCGGAGGCCGTGGTGTCGCCGCCGATCGCCTTCAGCTCGCCCCGCTTGTTGGCCGCGTTGATGAGGTCGAAGGCGGTGTCCCCCTGGCCCAGCAGGTACTTGTCGGCCGCGTACGCCGCGAGGAAGCCGCGCACGTCGGGCACGTCGGGGTCCTTGCGGATCTTCTTGTACAGCTTGACCCACTGCTTGAGGTCGCTCTTGATCTGCGACTTGAAGCCGCGCGTCACGTCGTTCAGCTTCCCGCTGCCGTACTTCCAGATCTGGACCGGGGCGCCTGAGGCGGCGTAGGCGGCGAAGGCCCCCGCGAAGCGCCAGTCGGCCGACTCGAGCTCCGGCGAGCCGTCGCCGTCGAGGTCGCGCAGGGTGTAGCCGTAGTCGTACCAGGAGCCCTTGGTGCGGCCGTAGCTGTTGGTCGCGGGCTTGTAGCCGTAGATCTGGGTGAACGAGCAGCAGTGGGCGCCGCCGGTGAAGAGGTCCACGAGCACCTCGGGCTCGCCGTTGGCGTCGAGGTCGGTGAGCCGGAGCGACGGGTTGGTGGGATCGCCGCCGCCCGCCGGCGCGACCCCGCAGTCCTTGCACGGCTCGGGCACGAGGGCGTCGAGCAGCACGGCGCCCGCGCGGGTGATCTTGATCCGCACGTCCTTGTACTCGAAGTCGCTCACCTTGTCGTAGGTCAGCTCGGCCCTGACCTCGCCGGCGGGCGTGGTGGTCGTGCGGGTCTCCTGCTTCACGTCGGCGGAGGCCGCGGCGGGGGCCACGGCGGCGAGCGCGAGCAGGGCGGCGAGGATCAGAGAGTGGCGGGCCATGGCGACCACCCTAATGGCGATCGGCGACCGTGCAAGCCCGCATTCGCGCCGTTTCGAGCAAGTAACGATCGGCACATGTGTGGTGTAGATGCCCTCGCCAGTTGACCCGGGGCTCGCACACCGCGCGCTCCGGAAACCCAAAGGAGGGTTTCAATGGGCTTCTCTGACTCGCAGCACCTCCGCAAGACGGTCGCGGGGATGTGCATGGTTGTGGGGCCGCTGCTCCTGCTCGGAGCTTTCGTGGCCTCGCCCAGGCTCGAGACGGGCGCCGCGGCGCAGCTGCGCGTGGCCGCCGAGCACGTGGATCGCTACTACATCGTGACCCTGATCGCGATGGTGGGCGTGGCGCTGATGGTCCCGGCCGTGCTGGGCCTGATGCACATGGTCCGCGAACGGCGGCCCGGTTACGGGGCGCTGGGCGGCGGGCTCACGGTGCTGGGCCTGCTCGCCACGATGGCGAGCTTCGGCATCTCGTTCGCGATCTGGCGGATGGCGGCCGACGGCGTGCAGTCGACCGACGTGTCCCTGCTCAAGTCGATCATCGACTCGACCGGCGTGGTGGTCCCGATCACGATCGTCGGGTTCCTCGGCGCGGCCGGGTTCGTGGTGCTGATGCTCGGCATGTACCGCGGGCACGTGGTGGACTGGTGGATGGCGCTGTTCGCCGCCACCGGGGTCGTGCTGATCAACATCGCGTTCCCCGTGGGGATGCTGGCGCTGGCGATCGTCGGCAGCGCGCTGCTCCTCGTGGGCCTCGGCGCGATCGGCCTGGTTGTGGTGCGCGAGAGCGACGCCGACTGGGAGCACACCCCCGACCACGGCGGCTGGCGACCCGCGGCAACGCACTGACCTACCGCAACCCGGGAGGGGTCAGACCCCTCGCGGTGGTGTAACCGGCGGGCGTCCTTGCGGGCGCCCGCCTCGTTTTTCAGGCGCGGGCCGGCGTGTTTGCCGCGAGGAAGTCGAGCACGGCCGCGTTGAACTCCTCCGCCGCCTCGACGTTCACCAGGTGGCCCGCGTCGATCAGCGTGAGCTTCGAGCCCGGGATCGCCGCGGCGAGGTCCTCGGAGCGGAACGGCGGCACCATGATGTCGCGGCGCGCGCCGATCACGTGCACGGGCATCGACAGCGAGCTCAGCCGGTCGCGAGCGTCGTGGCGGGTGCTGGCCTCGAGCTGGCGGGTCCACGCCTCGGTGGACTGCGGATGCGGGTTGTCGAGCATCGCCCGCCGGGCGGCCTCCACGAACTGCGGGTGGTCGAACAGCCGCTCCGAGTAGACGAGCAGCATCACGAAGTCGATGAACTCCTCCCGGCTCATCTTCGCGGCGATGCCCGCCAGCACCGAGGAGCGCCGCTCGCCGTAGCTGCCGGTCCCGCCGTAGGTGACCGCGAGCGTGAGCGTGCGGACCCGCTCGGGTGCCGAGAGGGCGATCTCCTGAGCGATCGCCCCGCCGAGCGAGAGCCCCACGAGGTGGAATGAATCAAGCCCGATCTCGTCGGCCAGAGCCAGCGCGTCGGCCGCCATGTCGCTGACCTCGTACGGGCCGTCGGCCTGCGACGACTGCCCCACGTCGCGGTTGTCGAACACCACCAGCCGGTGCGACTGCGACCACACGGGAACCTGGAGCAGCCACGCGCTGTGGTCCCCACCCAGGCCCATCACCGCGAGCAGCGGCTCGCCGTCCCCGTGGACCTCGTAGTAGAGCCGCTGCCCATTCGCCTCCGCGATCGGCACGGCGGCAGGGTACCGTCATCGCCGTGGCGGAGCTGGTCTCGGAGCTCGAGCGGATCTGCGGCGGCGGCAACGTCGTCACGCACGAGCACGCCCTCCGCACCTACGAGTCCGACGGCCTGCTCCAGTACGCCGCCATCCCGCGCGCGGCCGTGCTGCCCGACACGGCCGAGCAGGTGCGCGACGTGGTGCGCGCCTGCCACCGCGCCGGCGTGCCCTGGGTGGCGCGCGGCTCCGGCTCCGGCCTCTCCGGCGGCGCTCTCCCGGTGGAGGAGGGCGTACTGATCGTGCTCACGCGCCTGCGCCGGATCGTCGAGGTGGACCTGCCCAACCAGCGCGTGGTGGCCGAGCCGGGCGTGACCAACCTCGCGATCTCCCACGCCGTGGCCCCCACGCACTTCTTCCCGCCGGACCCGTCGAGCCAGATCGTCTGCTCGGTGGGCGGCAACGTGGCCGAGAACTCCGGCGGCGCGCACTGCTTCAAGTACGGGTTCACCACCAACTACGTGACCGGCCTCGAGGTGGTGCTGCCCGACGGCACCGTGGTGGAGCTGGGCGGCAAGGGCGCGGACCTCCCCGGCTACGACCTGACCGGCGCGTTCGTGGGCTCGGAGGGAACGCTGGGCGTGGCCACTCGCGTGACCCTGCGCGTGGTGCCGCGGCCGCAGGCGGTGCGCACGCTGGTGGCGTTCTTCGCGTCGACCACCGAGGCCGGGCAGGCCGTGTCCGACATCGTGTCGGCGGGGCTCATCCCCGGCGCCCTCGAGATGATGGACCGGCTCTCGATCGAGGCCGCCGAGGGCGCCGTGAAGGCCGGCTACCCCCTTGACGCCGAGGCCGCCCTGATCGTGGAGCTCGACGGCTCCGAGCACGAGTGCGAGGCTCGCTTCGACGAGGTGGTCGCGATCTGCCGCACCAACGGCGCGACGGGCGTGCGCGTGGCTGCCGACGAGGCCGAGCGCGAGCTGATCTGGAAGACGCGCAAGGCCGCGTTCGCCGCCATGGGCCGCATCTCGCCCAACTACTACGTGCAGGACGGCGTGATCCCCCGCACCAAGCTGCCGGAGGTGCTCGGCCGGATCGACGAGCTGGCGGCCGAGGCCGGCCTGCGCGTGGCCAACGTGTTCCACGCCGGCGACGGCAACCTCCACCCGCTCGTGCTCTACGACGCCGCCGTGGCCGGTGAGCCGGAGCGCGCCGAGCGGCTGGCCGGCGCGATCGTGACCGCGTGCGTGGACGCGGGCGGCTCGATCACCGGCGAGCACGGGGTGGGCGTGGACAAGAAGCGCTACATGCCGAGCCAGTTCGCCGAGGCCGACCTCGACGCGTTCCAGCGGCTGCGCTG
>JAXDJC010000233.1:0-20225 GCA_034663685.1 Thermoleophilaceae bacterium | reverse complement strand
TTCGCCATCCCCACCAGCCAGAGGAAGTCCTGCGGCAGCCTGGCGAACGAGTCGGCCGCCGCCTCGTCCAGGAGGGCACGGGCGTTCTCGTCGGCGTCGTCCTGCGAGTACACGTTGGCGAGCATGGCCGCGTAGGACGGTATGCCGGGGTTCTCCTCCACGGCCAGCTCGAGCAGCTCGACTATCTCGTCCACGCGCCCCTGCGTGGCCCTCACCTCGCAGAGCTGTGCCGCGTAGACCACCAGCGCGTCGGGCTGCCCGCTCTCGTTCGCCACGTCGTACCCCCGCTCCGCGAGGGCCTCCGCCTCGTCCAGCCGCCCCGCCACGAACGCGCGCCAGCTCCGGGACCAGAGCGAGACCCAGCGCAGCACCGGCTGGCGCACGGCCTCCGCCAGCTCGTCGGCGCCGCGGAGGTGGAGGTCCACCACGTCCATGTGCCCGTACTGCATCCTGGCGTGAATCATCGCCAACCTGCCCCAGAAGCGCGCGTGGGGGTCGTCCAGCCCGCTGGCCGTCGTGTCCGCCTCCTCGGCGCGCGCGGCCACCTCGTCGCGCGTGGCCGGCACCAGCGTGGGCAGCACGCTCTGCCAGAGGGTGTGCACGAGCATGCGCCCGTCACCAGCGCGCCGGGCCAGGGCCACGCCCTCCTCGCACAGCGCCGTCCGGCCCGCGAGGTCGTCGTCGCGGTAGATCGACTCCATCGCGAGCAGCGTCAGGAGCCGCGCGCGCTTGCCCGAGTCCGTGTCCCCCACGAGCTCCAGCGTGGCCTCGATCGCCGCGAGGCGCTCGTCGTCCACCTGGCCGGTGGTGCTGGTGAACCCGCGCGTGTTGGCGAGCGCGGCCTGGACGGCCAGGTCCGCATCGCCGGAGTCGAGGGCCAGCCGCGAGGCCTCCAGCAGGGTGTCGCGGTAGACCGGGTCGCCGATCTGGCGCTGCGCCTCGCCGAGCGGGATAAGCAGCGCGGCGCGGTCGCGCGGGTCCTGGGAGGGCAGCTCGGCGACCAGCTCGAGCGCGCGGCCGAGCCAGCGGACCGCCTCGTCCGGAGCCAGCTCGGCGAGCGCCCGTTCCCCGGCGCGGCGGCTGTACTCGAAAGCCTTCGCCGGGCTCAGCGGCTGGGTGGCGAGCGACCAGTGGTTGGCCAGCTCGCCCAGGCGCAGGCCCGGATCGTCTCCGTACAGCGCCTCCAGGCTTTCGGCCACGCGTGCGTGCAGCCGCGCCCGCCGCGTGGTGCCGAGGTCCTCGTAGAGCGTGTGGTTGATCAGCGCGTGCGCGAAGGTGAAGCGCCCCGGCCGGTCCGCCGACTCGACCAGCACGGCGGCCGCGACCGCCCCCTCGAGCAGGTCGAGGAGCGCGTCCACGTCGAGGTCGACCACCGGCGCGAGCACGTCCACGTCGAAGTCGCGGCCGATCACGGCAGCGGAGCTCAGGACTCGCCGCACGTCCTCACCGAGGGCGCCGATCCGGCGGCCGATCACCTCGCGCACGCTCTCGGGCAGGCCCAGCTCGGCGAGGGTGCCGCTCAGGCGCCAGCGGCCGTTCTCCCCCTGCGCGATCGCGCCCGTGTCCACCAGGTGGCGCAGCACCTCGGCCACGAAGAACGGGTTGCCGTCGGTCTCGTGCGCCACCTCGCGGGCGAGCTCGGTGCCCGCCTCGTCCATCTCGTGACCGGCGGCCGCCTCCATCAGCGCCACCACGTCGTCCACCACCAGACCGCCGAGGCTGATGCGGGTGACTCCCTCCTGGCGGCGGAGGTCGGCCAGCACGTCGGTCAGCGGATGGTCGCGCGAGAGCTCCGAGTCCCGGAAGGTGCCCAGCACGAGCAGGCTCATCTCGGCGGTCGAGGCCACCAGGTGCTTGAGCAGCAGCAGTGTGGGCTTGTCCGCCCAGTGCAGGTCGTCGAGGATGAGCACCACCGGCTCGTCCGCCGAGGCCTGCTCGAGCAGCCCGACCGCGGCGCCGAATAGCAGGTAGCGCTCGGTGTCCGAGTCGCTCTCGCGCGGCGCGGGGGCGCCGGCCACGCGCCGGGCGAGCTCGGGAGCCAGCCGGCTCAGCTCGCCCCCGTGGCGCTCGACGTGCGCGGCGAGCACGTCCTCCGACCCGGCCTCCACGTAGTGGCTCAGCGCCTCGACCCACGGCTGGTACGGCACGCCCACGTCCTCGTCGCAGCGCCCGTAGAGCACGGTCGATCCCTCGCCGTGAGCCTGGAGCGCAATGTGTGTGGAGAGCCGCGTCTTGCCGATGCCCGGCTCGCCGGAGATCAGGGCCACGCGCCGGGTGCCCGATCGCGCCTCGCCCCACAGGTAGGTGAGCCCCTCGCGCTCCGTGGCGCGGCCGACGTAGCCCACCGGCGGGACCTGGCGCAGGCGGCCCGGCAGCAGCGCCGCGGCTTCCGCGCCGGCCGGCTCCCACGCGATCTCGAAGGCGGGGAACGCCGCCGGGATCCCCTTCAGCTCCAGCTCGCCGACCGATTCGAACCTGTGGTCGGCGCGGCCGCCGGCCATCATGCGCACCATCTCGCCCGTGAGGATCTGGCCGCCGCCGGCCTTGGCACAGAGCCGGGCGGCCTCGATCACCGGCGGGCCGAAGTAGTCGCCGTTCTGGCGATCGGCGTCGCCGAGGCTCAGGCCGATGCGAACCCCGAGCTGCTCCTCGGCGCGGCGGTTGCGCCGCTCGATCCGCTGCTGCATCGCCGCGGCGCAGCCAACGCCGTTGGCCACGCTGTCGAACACCACCATGAGGCCGTCGCCGAGGTTCTTGACCTCGGTACCGCTCGACCCCGCGATCGCCTCCCGCAGGATCCCGAAGTGCTCCTGGCGCAACTCCTCGGCCACGGTGGGGCCCACGCGAGAGGCCATTCCCGTGGAACCGACGAGGTCGGTGAAGAGGACCGTGACCGTGGCGAGCTCGCTCACCTGCCCACACTACCCGCTGTCAGCGGGCGAAGCGGTAAAAGATCCAGCGCGGCAGCGGATCGCCGCCCTCGTCGTAGCCATCCGAGACGTAGCCCGACGCCGTGAACCGCGTGGCGTCGGGCCAGTCGGGACGGATGCTGAAGAAGTCGCCCTGATCGCCTGCGCTCGGGCTCGAAGCGACCTGCCGGAAGGCCTCACCCCCGGTCAGGAAGCCCGCCGCCGGGCTGGGGTTGCCGGCCGTCCCGCCCCCGTAGGAGAACGTCATCCCCACCTGGCCGAGCGCGTCGGTGGCCAGCTCCGGATAGCTGATCGCGTAGTCCGGGTTGTGGATGAACCGGTCGTGCGTGAGCCCGAAGGAGCTCGTGTCGACCGCGACCACGTGCACGTGCGGCTGCGGCCAGAACGGGTCGAGCTTCGGGTCCTGGGTCTCGCAGCGCTTGAGGCACGTCGCGCGGCCCTCGGACCAGGCGAACCAGACCTCGTTGCCCTGGAGCGTGGCGCCCGCGATGCGCCAGTCGCTGCGGTCGCCCCAGTCCCCGGCGCCGGTGGGCGAGTAGTAGTCGTAGGCCGCGCTGAGGGCGTGCTTGGTCCGGTGCGGGAACAGGAGCGGCGAGCCCTCGTCCCAGGACAGCGTGAACAGCTCGGTGTCGGACTGGTGGGACGCGATGAAGCCGCGGCGGTCCACTCCCTGGGCCGGCTCGTAGGAGAAGTGCTTGCGGTCGACCACGTAGTTGAGCCCGATCTCGTGGCCCTTCTTGATGGCGTCGAGGTTCACCCGCCCCACGAGGGACCAGACGTCGTTCTCGCCCTGGCCGAACATGTTCGACGTGATGTAGAGGCTGTGCCGCCCGACGGCCAGAGCGGGATAGTCGAAAATGTCGCGCCGCATCCCGATCTCGTCCGGCGCGAGCACCCAGCTCTGCCACGCCGACCCCGGATCGCGGCGGTTCTTGACGATGTCGCTCGGCGAGGCCGAGGCCAGGCGCACGACGTTCGAGTGGCCCTCGTTGCAGCCCTCGTCCGGCGCCGGGCACCAGTACTGCATGAGCCAGATGAAGCGATCGATCTGCGGGGCGTACACCACCACCTGGTCGCAGCAGAACGGGGTGTTGCCCTCGAAGAACATCCTGCGCGGGTCGACCTGCTTGAACGTCGCTCCGCCGTCGAGCGAGAAGGCCGCGCCCGAGTTCCCCGTGTACCACACCACGTCGCCCGCGCTGGCCTGGCTCGGCTCGCTGGGATAGCCCGTCTCCACGGGGCTGCTGAGCGCCTTGATGCCGGTGATCGCGAAGGGATCGGAGCCCGGGCTCGCGTAGCCGCTCCCGCCGGCCGGGACGGGCGTGACGGTGGTCGGCGGGCCGGGATCGGGCCTGTTCGCACCCGGGGGAGCGCTCAGCGCGGGCATACCCCTCTCCTCGTCCTTCTTCTCGTTGACGTGGGGCAGCGGTTGTCCGGGGCCCGCGGTGAGCGGGGGGACCAACCGCACCTGCCGCGACCTGTAGGCGCAGGGCCTGCCGGCCCTGGTGCCGAGGATCGCGCGCTCGGCGTCGTCGATGCCCGCGAGCTTCCCGGCGGGCGAGCGGCGCACCGCGCCGCGCAACTCCTCGAGGACCGTCAGCGCCGCGCAGGGGCTCCCGTTGACGGTGCGCTCGTCCTCCGCGCGGTGCACGGTGGCGATGAACGACCTGCGCGTGGGGTGGTCGAGCCCGCCGGCGTGACGGACCTGGGAGCGGAGGTGCGCGAAGGCGAGGGCCACGTCCCGGTCCGTGACCGTGGCCGCGTTCGCGAGCGGTGCGATCGCCCACCCGGCGAGGATGGCGAGTACGACGAGGGCGACGCGGGTCGGCACCGTCCGACCCTATACGAATGAGTGCGCGGTGCTGGACTCGAACCAGCGACCCCCTGCTTGTAAGGGCGACGCCGTGGCCTGCGTCACGTTTGCGGTCTACGTCTTGAACGCCAGAGGGCTGGCTTGAGGCGCGGTTCGCAGCCCGCGCTTATGCCGGCTGCTCCGATTCGCTGCTTCCACTCCGTGTCCACCTCGGCCGCTCACGCCGCTGCTTTCGTGCATTCGCAAGCGGAAACTGACGGCGGCTTCCTCCGTCGTCGCGGCTACAGCGAGTCGCCACCCGCTGGCTTGGCACGGTGATCGCCAGTTCCGGCGGCGCCGGCTGCGCGGATCGCGGCCGGGAAGTGCCGGTCGCGCAGTGTTGCCGAGGTAGCCAGCGCGTCCCACCAGCGCTCGTCGGGCACGATCAGCTCCGGGCCGTCGCCGAGGTGGGGCGCCGCGGGCGCGGTGCCGTTGATGGTCTCCGCGTAGTCGGGATTGAAGTCCCAGCGGTTCTCACGCCCCTCCCGCGAGAGGTGGTCGGCGCCGTCCGCGATTAGCAGGACCGACGGGTAGAGATTGACCGCCAGCGTGTCGTTGCGCACGTCGGCGTAGACGGCGTGTAGGTCGAGTGTCGCTGCAACGTCGAGCAGCACGCTGGCGACCTGCGACTGCTGGCGCGGCGACAAGCCAACGTCAAAGGGCCCTGCGACAACGCGGCCAACTTCCTCGAACGCGCCAGCGTCGACCGCGGCCAGGCCGAGTTCGTCCTTCTCGTACCGCTCGCAGACCCAGACCGTCATCTTGCGCAGCAGCGCCTCCACCGTGTCGCGATGGTCGGCGAGCAGCAGCGCGGCGACGGGCACAACGCTCACCGCGTACCGATCGCCGATCGGCCTGGCGATGCCCGGCTGCGCCTCAGCGAACCTCGCGAGCCAGTTGGCGATTTCGACAGCGAGTCCCGGATCGTCGGGACGAGCGCGCAGCGCGAGCAGGGAGACGATCTCAGCGATGCGCAGGCAGCGGATCTGGTAGCTGACCCAGGCGGAGAAGCCGCTGTAGCTGGCCAGCCCGAACTCCTGGAGCAACCGGTCGTCGCACTCGGCCCATACCTGCCGCCCATAGGTCTCGAACAGCCTCCCGGCGGCATCCGCGCCAGCGACGGTGGTCGCGTCGTGCGGGTCAGCGGCGCCGGCGGCCCACGCGCCGCGGACCGCGCACAGTGCGACCTGGCAGGCGAGGTCGAGCCGCCCGCTGGCCTTCAGGCGCTCGCAAAGCAGCGAGGCCTCGACGATCCCGAGCCCGGCGAAGCGTGAGGGCTCCCAACTGGTCCACCGCCGCGAGTACGTCTCGATCGCGTCCATGTCGGCCTTCCGCTCGTCGATCGCACCGATCAGGCCGAGCAGCTGCCCGTCCATGCTCCCGCGCAGGACGGCGTCAGGGTTGCCGCTCAGGCGGGCGAGCAGCGTGTCCTTGTTCCAGAACTCGATCGGCGTCTCGTTGCGCTCGACGCACTGCCGCTCGTACTCCTGGGCGTGCATGGGCGCCTGACCGGTCATGCGGCCAGTCTGGACCAGCACCGCGCGCCGGGGCAGGTCCTTGTCGAAGCCGGGCGCGGAAATGTCGCTACTGCGCAAGTCGTAGAGCTGCTCGCGCACTCTGCGGAACTCGGTGTGGTTCAGGTTGCCAGCCTTGGATTGAAGGACCCACTGCTCGCCGTCACGCTGGGCGATCACATCCTTGCCGGCCTCGACCTGCCCATGGACGAGCCGCACGTTCGTGTAGCCCTCCGCGCGCAGCAGCGCTATCAGCGGCTCGTCGAAGTCGCGTTCGCTAACGCTGTTAAGAAAGGCGGCGACGGCGTCGTCGAGCAAGCGCCTCCGTCCGCTTGCGCTCCTTGAGCGCGTCCAGCCTGCGCTGCTGCTCGTCGGTCAGCGGCGGCAGGTCTCGCAGCTTCTCGGCGTTCTTCGGGTGCATGATCAATGACGGCATGACCAGCTCGTCGTTCTCGTCGAGCGAGAACTCCAGGTTCTCCAACGTCTCGTAGAGGACGTCGAAGCCGAACGGCCGGCCCCCGGCATCCAGGACATTGCCGGTGCCCTCGGTGACCTTGCCGATGCTCTCGATGAAGTAGCCCACTAGCTGCTCCGCCATCGCGTCGGCGCTCTCGTACATCGCCTCGTACAGCTGCTCGTAGTGGCCCTCGCGCACCGCCTTCAGGTCGGATGTGATCTCGGTCGAGGTCTTGCCGGGGTCGAGGACGATGTCCATACCCTCCCGGTCGCGGACCCGGGAGCCGATGGTCCCGGGTGTCTCTACGAAGCGCATCTCCGCCAGCAGAGGGCTGTGGGCCTGCGCGAGGACACGCATGGTTTGCGAGAAGAAGCGGGTAAACGCGGCGTCGTATTCGTACAGCGCGAAGGGCATTTAGTTCATTCTGCCACGACGGGTGCCAACGCCTCTGGTTCGACGACGCCCGCCGCACGGCGCCGGCCCTCGTCTTGATCGCGAATCCCACCGTGGATGGTTCGGGGACAGCGGGGACAGCGGGGACAGTTCGGTCGTGCCGCCCTCACGACACAGGTTCCGACCGTATCTCGGTGAAAGCTCACGCTTTCCACGCCGCGTCCATTCCGATTCCAGACCTAAGGCTGTGGATCCTCCTTGCACGCACCGCACGGGGCGCGTAGCGCTCGGAGAGCGGCCTGACGGATAGTGCGCGGTGCTGGACTCGAACCAGCGACCCCCTGCTTGTAAGGCAGGTGCTCTAGCCAACTGAGCTAACCGCGCGGGGTCGAGCGAGTCTAGAGTCCGGCCCGTGGACGTGGCCAACCTCAGCGAGGTCGAATCGTTCACCACGCTCGACGGGTCCACGATCCGCGAGGTGGCCGGGCCGGCCTGGACCGCGGCCCGCAACCAGAGCCTCGCGGAGGCCACCGTGCCGCCCGGCTCCCACACCGCCGCGCACTACCACCGCGCCACCGAGGAGATCTACTTCTTCACGTCCGGCGCCGGCCGGATGCGGCTCGGCGAGGAGGAGCGCGAGGTGGCCTCGGGCGACTGCGTCGTGATCCCCCCGGGCACCGAGCACAAGCTGTGGAACCCGGGGCCGGAGCCGCTCGTGCTCCTGTGCGCGTGCGCGCCCGCCTACAGCCACGAGGACACCGTGATCACGGAGAACGCCCCGGCATAGGATGGCGCCGTGAACTCGCAGAAGTTCTGGCGTGCAGCGGCGGTTCAGGGCGCCCTCGTGGGCGTCCTCTTCGTGGTGCTGGCCGTCACCGTCGACCGCAAGTTCTTCGAGGACAACGGCATCTGGGTCGGGCCGATCATCTGGATCGCCTGCTCGCTGATCAGCGGCCGGATCCTCGGGCTCCCGGTCGGGTTCACCCTGTTCTGCGCGCTCGCCGGCGCGGTGGCCGGGCTCGTGGCGGGCCTGGCCGGGGCGCACGAGGTGGGGATCGCCGCGTCCGTGGCCGTGTTCGCCGCGTGTGTCTCCGGCTACGACGAGAACGCTGACCCCGCCGCCGATCCCCCGCGCGGGGACGGTCAGGCGTCCAAGCCCTGAGCGGCCAGCCAGGCGCTCACGTGCTCGGGCGGGTGGTCGCCCCAGACGACCCGCACGGCCTCGCGGATCGTGGCCTCGTCGTCGCTGCCCCCGGTGGGCTTGGTCGATAGATAGAACGCGATCGCGGCGGCCACCGACGCGGCGCCGCTCGTGTGCTCGGGGTCGAGCCCGCCCACCGTGCTGGCCAGCTCCTCGCGGAAGCCGCCGCCGAGGCCCACGGCCGGGCGGTCGTCGTCCTCGAAGGCGAGCAGCAGCTCAGAGCAGATGTCGTCCGTGCCGTCCGGGTCGCAGAGCGCCACCCCGCGCTGCACCACCCTCGCCACGGTCACCTGTGTCACGTCGTCCTCCATCCCGCGGAAGCTACCCGGGCGCGACCCGGCACGAAACCTCGCTCCGGTGCGCGAAGATCGCGCCCGATGAAGGCCGTCGCCCTCGCCGCGCTGCTCCTCTGCCTGCTCGCCGCCCCGGCTCACGCCTCCACCCACGTGCTCGACGCCGGAGCGCTCACCGTGCGCGTGACCGACGAGCCGTTCGCCATCGAGCTCGTGGACCGCGCCGACGGCGACGTGATGCGCACGGTCGCGGCGCCCGCCGTCCCGGCCACCGACCGCCGCGCGCGCTACGGCCCGCTCGGCTTCTCGTTCGACCTCCGCCAGCCGGTGCTGAACAACGCGTACTTCGGCTACTACGAGGCGGCCGAGGCCGAGACGGTCTGGTTCCACGCCACGCGCGTGCTCGCCGCGCGCGAGGCGCCCGGGCGGCTCGAGCTCGACCTCGCCACCGACGACCCGCTCGGCCACAGGCTCGTGCTGGCGATCCAGGCCCTGCCCGAGGGCGGGGCGCGGCTCGACTCGCACATCGAGGGCCCGCTGGCGGACCGGGCGTCGGTCTCGGGAGCCGCATTCGAGCACGCCGGCGGCGAGCGCTACCTCGGCTTCGGCGAGCGCTCCAACTCCGCGGACCAGACCGGCAACCGCGTGTTCTCCTGGGCCGAGGAGGGCCCGTTCTCGGGCGGCAACTACCAGGACGACCTGAACGTGGTGCTGCCGGGCTTCGTGTTCCCGAACGGGCCCACCACCACCAACTTCCCGATCCCGTGGCTCGTGTCCACGCGCGGGTTCGGCGTGCTCATCGACCAGACCGAACGCTCGTACTTCAACCTGCTGAGCGAGCGGCCGGACGCATGGCTGGCGGAGGTTGAATCGCCGCGCCTGCGCCTTTCGGTGTTCGCCGGCCCACGTCCCGCCGACGTGGTGCGCCGCTACTCGAACTACGCCGGGCGCCAGCCCAGGCCGGCGCCGTGGGTCTTCGGCGCGTGGTTCCAGCCCACGCTCGAGAAGGAGCCGCTGGAGCTGGCCAGGCGCTTCCGGGCGGACAACGTGCCGGTGTCGGTCACCCAGACCTACACGCACTACCTCCCCTGCGGCGCGCAGCGCGGCCGCGAGCAGGCCGAGCGCGACCAGGTGGCCGCCTACCACCGGCTCGGCTTCAGGATCACCACCTACTTCAATCCGCACATCTGCACGAGCTACCAGCCGGTCTACGACGAGGCGGCGGCGCGCGGGCTGCTCGTGAAGAACCAGGCCGGTCAGCCGTACGTGCTGTCGAACCCGTTCACGGCCGATCAGCAGATCTCGGAGATCGACTTCACCCACCCCGACGGGCCGGCGTTCTACGGCCGCCTGCTCGACGAGGCGCTGGCCGCGGGCTACGACGGATGGATGGAGGACTTCGGCGAGTACACGCCCACCGACTCCGTGTTCGCCAACGGCGAGACCGGGCGCACGATGCACAACCGCTACCCGGTGATCTACCACGGGGCCTCGACCGACCACACCTTGAAGCGAGCGCCCGCGGTCTTCATCCGCTCGGGCTTCCACGGGGTGCAGCCCAAGGCGCGGGTGGTCTGGGGCGGCGACCCGACCGAGGACTGGAGCTGCGCCGACGGCATCTGCGCGGCGGTCAACCAGCTGCTCTCGACCGGGCTCTCCGGCATCGCCTACCAGGGCTCGGACATCGGCGGCTTCCACGCGATCGCCAACGGCCGCACCACCGACGAGCTCAACTCGCGCTGGATCGAGGTGGGCGCGATCAGCGGTGTGATGCGCACGCAGGCCAACGGCTACAGCGTTCGCTACACGAAGGAGGACCGCTCGCAGGTCTGGCACCCCGCGGTCTACCCGGTCTGGAAGCGCTGGACACGGCTGCGCACGCGGCTCTACCCCTACATCGCCGGTGCCTCCGCCGAATACCAGCGCACCGGCATGCCGATCGCCCGCCACCTCTCGCTCGCATTCCCGGAGGACGCCACCGCCGCGCGGCAGGGCCACGAGCTTATGTTCGGCGACTGGCTGCTGGCCGCGCCGGTGATCGAGCCGGGCGCGCTCACGCGGAAGCTGTACGTGCCGCCGGGGCAGTGGGTGGACCTGTGGCGCAGCGTGCGCTACGTGGAGCGCGACGGCCAGCTGCTGATGGGACGCGCGCGGATGCTGGCAGGCGGGCGCGAGGCCACGGTGCCGGCGCCGCTCGACGAGCTGCCGCTGCTGGCCCGGGCCGGCGCGTTGATCGCGCTGGCGCCGCGGGACATCGACACGCTCGCCGACGGCCTCGGCGCGCCCGGCGTGGTGAGCCTGCGCGACCGCAGCCGCAGCCGCGAGCTGCTCGCGTTCCCGCGCGGGTCCTCGCAGGCACGATTCGACGGCGACGAGCGGCTCGCGTCGCGCGAGCGCGCGGGGAGCTGGACGCTGGCGATCCGCGGCAGGCGCACGCGCACCTGGGGCGTGGCCGCGAGCTTCGCCACGCTCGAGCGCCCATTCCGGCCGTGCTCGGTGAGCGCCGGCGGGGCGGCGCTCCGGAAGTGGCGCTGGCTCCCGAAGGAGCGTGTGCTGCGGGCGATGGTCACCGGGCGGTCGGTCAAGCTCGTGGCCCGCGCCTGCCGCTAGCGCGGCGGCCGCCTTCCTCGCGCCCGCCGGCTCAGACCAGCGCGAGCTGCCCGGCCTCGAGGTCCAGCAGCGCGCGCTTGCGCTCGAGCCCGCCGCCGTAGCCGGTGAGCGACCCGTCCGCGCCCACCACCCGGTGGCACGGCACCACGATCGGGATCGGCGTGCGGCCGATCGCGGCGGCCACGTCGCGCACTCGGTCCGCGCAGCCGATCGCCTCGGCCAGCCGGCCGTAGCTGGTGGTGGCGCCGTACGGGATCGTGGTGAGCTCGTGCCAGACGGCGCGCTCGAACGCCGTCCCGTCGAGCACCAGCTCGAGGTCGAAGCCCTGGCGGCGACCGTCGAAGTACTCCGCGAGCTGGCGCAGCGGCTCGGCGAACGCCGCCGGGTCGCGCGCGGCCTCGCCAAGCCGGCCCACGTGGCCGGGGAAGCTCAGCCCGGTGAGCCGCCCCGCGCCGCCGCGCAGGGTGAGCGGCCCGATCGGGCTCTCGAAGACGGTCCAGCTGGCGGGCGGGCTGCGCATCCACCCATTGAAACGACCGGCCCCGACGTTCCGTGAGGCCGGGCCCCCACCCTCGGTGGGGTTGAGTAGGGGCGACGGGGATCGAACCCGTGACCTCCGGCTTGAAAGGCCGGCGTCCTAACCACTAGACCACGCCCCCGGGAAGGGCTACGAGTGTACGTCTAGGGGACGGGGACGAGCGGGTGTCGTGGATCCGGGTCGACGCCGTCGTTGAGCCCGTCGCCATCGGTGTCCGGGTTGCGCGGGTTCGTGTGGTTCTGGACCTCGGTCGAGTCGCTCACGCCGTCGCCGTCGGTGTCGCTCTTGGTCGGGTCGGTCCCACGGGCGTTCTCGTCGGCGTCGCTCAGGCCGTCGTTGTCATCGTCGGAGTCACAGGCGTCGCCGCCGTCGCCCGCGCCGTCCGAGTTGCGCTGGTCCGCGTTCGCCGCCGTCGGGCAGTTGTCGGAGCCGTCGGGCACGCCGTCGTTGTCGTCGTCGGGATCGCAGGCGTCGCCGCCGTCGCCCGCCAGGTCCGTGTTGTGCTGGTCTGGGTTGGGCACCGTCGGGCAGTTGTCCTGCGGGTCGGAAACGCCGTCGCCGTCCTTGTCGGGCGTGCACGCGTCGCCCTGCCCGTCGCCGTTGCGGTCGGCCTGGTCCTTGTTGGCCAGCAGCAGGCAGTTGTCCTTCCCGTCGCTCACACCGTCGCGGTCGGTGTCCTTGCTGCGCGGATTGGAGCCGGCGGTCACCTCGCGGCTGTCGCTCAGCCCGTCGCCGTCGGTGTCGGCCGCGGTGGGGTCGGTGCCGAGGTCGTTCTCCCTGCGGTTGGTCAGCCCGTCGCCGTCCACGTCGAGCGCCGCGTCACCGCGGACCGCGCAGTTGAACCCGTACTTCACCTCGAACGCGTCGTCCATTCCGTCGCGGTCGGTGTCCGCCGCCTGCGGGTCGCAGCCCTTCTGGAACTCGACGAAGTTGCGCACCCCGTCCTGGTCGGGATCGCGCTTGCGGTCGCCCGCGCTGCGCGGATTGAGCCCGTGCTGCTTCTCCCACGTGTCGCGCATGCCGTCGGCATCGCGATCGCTGCGCGAGGCGCGCAGGGCCCCGCTCGCGTCGGACACGACCGCCACCGCCGCCGCGAGAGACACCAGGGCGAGGAGAAGAGCGAGGGCGCCGAGTCGCTTGTGGGCGGGGCGGGCCACGGCGGCTAGTTGGAGCGGATCAGGGTCTCGCAGCCCTTGCGGACCTTGTCGCGTTTGTCCACGCGGGCCGTGTCCCTGCCCGCGCCGCAGTCGACGGTGTCCTTCTTCCCGTTCACCGAGTTGAGCGTGTCGTTCCCGGTGCCGCCGAAGAGCGTGTTCTTGCCCGCACCCGCGTCGAGGTTGTCGTTCCCGGCGCCGCCCTGGAGCGCGTCGTTTCCGGCGCCGCCGGCCAGCACGTCGTTGCCCGCCTCGCCCAGCAGAACGTCGTTGCCCGCCTCGCCGGTCAGGCGGTCGTCACCGGCTCCGCCGAACAGGTTGTCGTTGCCGTTGCCGCCGAACAGCCGGTCCGCGCCCGCGGCGCCGAAGAGGCTGTCGTTGCCGTCGCCGCCGCTGAGCTTGTCGTCGCCGCCGGTCGTGGCGGCCTGGGCGGTCGTCACCTTCGCGCGCGCGTCGCATGCGTCGCCGAAGAGGGTGTCGTCGCCCTTCAGGCCCTTGACGATGTCGTCGCCCCCGAGGCCGCAGATCGTGTCGGCGCTGTCGGTGCCGATCAGCAGGTCGTCGTCGTTGGTCGGGGCGGGATCGGCCTTCGACTTCTTCGGGTCGAGCGGGAAAGCGTCCTCGGTGTCGGGGACGCCGTCGTTGTCGTCGTCGGCGTCGCAGGCGTTGCCCTTGGCGTCGCCGTCGGTGTTGGTCTGGTCCGCGTTCGCCACGTCCGGGCAGTTGTCGTTCCCGTTGCCCAGCTGGTCGCCGTCGCGGTCGGGGTCGCAGGCGTCGCCGATCCCGTCTCCGTCGGCGTCCGCCTGGTTGGCGTTCGCGTTCTTCGGACAGTTGTCGCCGGCGTCGTTCACGTTGTCGTTGTCGTCGTCGGCGTCGCAGGCGTCGCCGAGGGTGTCGCCGTCGTTGTTCGCCTGGTCGGCGTTCTGGACGGTCGGGCAGTTGTCGTTCGCACCCACTCCGTCGTCGTCCACGTCGCTCTGGCCCTCGCAGGCGTCGCCCACCCCGTCCTGATCGGTGTCCGCCTGGTTCGGGTTCGGCGTGGTCGGGCAGTTGTCAGCCGAGTCGTTGACGTTGTCCCCGTCGTCGTCGGTGTCGCAGATGTTGCCCTGGCCGTCGCCGTCGGTGTCGGCCTGGCTGGCGTTGCCGCCGGTCGTCCGCGGGCAGTTGTCGTTCTCGTCGTTCCTGCCGTCGTTGTCGTCGTCCGGGTCGCAGACGTCGCCCTGGCCGTCGCCGTCGGTGTCGGTCTGACTGTTGCTCTGGCCGGTCGAGGTCGGGCAGTTGTCGGCCGGGTCGTTCACGTTGTCGTTGTCGGTGTCGGCCTTGAGCGGGTCAGTGCCGCGCGCGGCCTCCTGCGTGTCGGTCGACCCGTCGTTGTCGTCGTCGGTGTCGCACGCGTTGCCCCGGCCGTCATGATCGGTGTCGGTCTGGTTCTCCGTGCCCTGGGTCGGGCCGTTGTCGACGGTCGCGCAGTTATCGGCGTTGTCGTCCACGCCGTCGCCGTCGGTGTCCTTGGCGAGCGGGTTGGTCCCGTTAGTGTTCTCCTGGGTGTCTGAGACTCCGTCGTTGTCGTCGTCGGTGTCGCAGACGTTGCCCTGCCCGTCGCCGTCGGTGTCGGTCTGGCTCGAGCTCTGGCCGGTCGAGGTCGGGCAGTTGTCCGCGTTGTCGTTGGCGCCGTCGCCGTCGGTGTCCTTCACGAGCGGGTTGGTCCCGTTGGTGTTCTCCTGCGTGTCCGATACGCCGTCGTTGTCATCGTCGGTGTCGCACGCGTTGCCCTGCCCGTCGCCGTCGGTGTCGGTCTGGTTCTCGGTGCCCTGGTTCGGGCCGTTGTCGACCGTCGCGCAGTTGTCGGTGTTGTCGTTGACGCCGTCGCCGTCGGTGTCCTTGACCAACGGGTTGGTTCCGTTGGCCGCCTCCTGCGTGTCCGAGACGCCGTCGTTGTCATCGTCGGTGTCGCACACGTTGCCCTGCCCGTCACCGTCGGTGTCGGTCTGGCTCGCGCCGGCGCCGGGCGAGTGCGGGCAGTTGTCGGTGTTGTCGTTGACGCCGTCGCCGTCGGTGTCCTTGACCAACGGGTTGGTTCCGTTGGCCGCCTCCTGGGTGTCCGAGACGCCGTCGTTGTCGTCGTCGGTGTCACACACATCGCCCTGCCCGTCGCCGTCGGTGTCGGTCTGGCTCGCGCTCTGGCCCGTCGAGGTCGGGCAGTTGTCGGCGTTGTCGTTGGCGCCGTCGCCATCGGTGTCCTTCACGAGCGGGTTGGTGCCGTTGGCCGCCTCCTGCGTGTCCGAGACGCCGTCGTTGTCGTCGTCGGCGTCGCAGGCGTTGCCCTGGCCATCGCCATCCGTGTCGGTCTGGCTCGCGTTGGACACCGTCCCGCAGTTGTCCGTGTTGTCGTTGACCCCGTCGCCGTCGGTGTCCTTCACGAGCGGGTTGGTGCCGTTGGCCGCCTCCTGCGTGTCCGAGACCCCGTCGTTGTCGTCGTCGGTGTCGCAGATGTCGCCCTGGCCGTCGGCGTCGGTGTCGGTCTGGCTCGCGCCGGCGCCGGGGGAGTTCGGGCAGTTGTCGCTCGTATCCGGCACACCGTCGTTGTCGTCGTCGGAGTCGTCGACCACCTCGCAGTTGTCGTGGGCATCCGAGTCGTCGACCGTGGCGATGTCGGCGGAGCCGTCGCCGCAGTCGATCTGCGTCTCGGTCACACCGTCGGCGGTGAAGATGTGGTCGTTGTCGTCTCCGCCGAGCAGGGTGTCCTCACCCCCGGCGCCGGTGATCGTGTCGCCGCCCGCGCCGCCCTCGATGCGGTTGGGGTTGCCGTCGCCCGTCAGCGTGTCGCCGCCGCTGCCGCCGATCAGGTTCTCGTTGGAGTCGAAGATCGCGTCGCGGGAGCCGGGCGCGCCGTCGTCGGAGTTGCCGTCGTCCTTGGCGGCCGAACCGGTCGCGTTGATGCTCGCCGTGACCGCGGCCGTGCGGTCCTGGTAGGTGACGGTGTCGGTGGCCGCGCCGCCATCGAGCACGTCCGAGCCGAACCCGCCGTCGAGGGTGTCGTCGCCGGTGCTGCCGCTCAGCGTGTCGGCGCCGTCGCCGCCCAGCAGGAGGTCGTTGCCGCCGTCCCCGTTCACCTGGTCGCCACCGTCGGGGGCGGCAGCGTTGTCGGGGCCGCCGCGCACCACGTCGGCGCCGCCGCGCCCGTTGACGGTGTCCGCGCCCGTGAAGCCGTTCAGCACGTTCTCGCTGTCGTTGCCCGTGACGGTGTCGTCGCCCAGGCCGCCGGTGGCGTTCTCCACGTCGGCCGCGATCGTGTCGGCCTCGTCGACTCCGCCCGTCGCCACGGTCTCGCCGTCGCCGGCGCTTCCGTCGAGCGTGAGGACCACGTTCTTGGTGTGCGTGGAGTAGTCGGCCGTGTCCTCCTCGCTGCCGCCGTTGAGCGTGTCGCCGATGTCGTTCGAGCCGCCGGGACCGCCGTCGAGCGTGTCGTTGTCCTCCTGGCCGTTGAGCGTGTCGACCCCGAGGCCGCCGTTCAGGTGGTCGTCGCCGAAGCCGCCGCTGAGCGTGTTTCCGGCATCCGATCCGGTGATCGTGTCCGCGCCGCTGCCGCCGATCACGTTCTCCACGTCGCTCAGCACGCTGTCGCGGGCGCCGGCCGGGCCGTCGACGGAGTTGCCGTCGTCCTTCGCGGTCGAGCCGGGCGCGTTGATGGTCACGGTCACGCCGGCCGTGCGCGCGCCGTAGTGCGCGGTGTCCCCGGCGCCGCCGTTCGCGCCGCCGCTCAGGTCGTCGGCGCCGGCGTCGCCGTACAGCACGTCGTCCCCGTTCTGTCCGTTCAGGGTGTCGTTGTTGTCCCCGCCGTGGAGCTGGTCATTGTCGTCGCCGCCGTTGAGCGTGTCGTCGCCGGCGTCGCCGTTCAGGATGTCCTCGCCGCTGCCGCCGGTGAGGGTGTCGATGCCGTTGCCGCCGTTGATCGTGTCGATGCCGCCCTCGCCGTCGAGGGTGTCGTTCTGGTCGTTGCCGTTGAGCGTGTCGGCACCGTCGCCGGAGTGCGCGTTGTCGTTGCCGTCGCCGCCGTTGAAGGTCTCGTCGGCGGCCTGCCCGATGAAGAGGTCGGCGTCGCTGCCGCCGTAGACCGTGAAGGCCTCGTTGTCCGGGAGGCTCGGATCGAGGACGAGCAGGTTGGTGCCGTCCTGCGCGTTGTAGCTCGGTCCGAGGTAGACATCGACCGTGGTTATCGCAAGGTCGGGACAGGTGGCCACGTTGGGGCTCGTCTGGTTGCAGCCGGAGCCAGGTGGCGCGACGATCGGCTCCGAGTCGGTCACCACGTAGCTGGTCCCGTCGTGGGAGATGTTCACGTTGTTCGCGACGCTGTCGCCTGTGTAGGTGAGCTTCCCGCTGCCGAGCGGAGCCGAGACGGAGCCCGCGCTGGCGACCCCGGGAAGGGCGAGCAGCGTCAGCGCCGCGAGGAGGGCGACGAGGGCCGGCTTCGCGGCCGAGCGGATCCTGCGGCTATGCATCACGGTTCTGCGAGTCCTCCCGGGGGAACGGCCGAGCGTAGAGACCGGTCCGGCAGCTAGATCCCCACGCCGCCCGGGAAGTTGCGGGAGCCGCGGCAGGGAGTGGGCGCCAGTCCGGCCTCGCGCATCAACGCTATATGCGCGCGGGGCGGTCCGCAAGAGGAGTCAACGCAGGGTTAACGTCCGCACCAGATGCGAACATGTGTTCGTGAGCAAGCGATGCGGCAAGTGCCGGGAGGAGCTGCCTATCGAAGCCTTCAACCGCTACCGGGACGGCACCCAGCACTGGTGTCGCGAATGCTTTCGGATGTACTTCCGCGCGCGCGGAGACCTTCACCACAGACAGGTGGCCCGGTCTCGCCGCGAAAGGCAGGCGCGGCTGAGGAAGATTCTTCTCGATCACCTGCGCGCCCATCCCTGCGCGGACTGTGGAGAGGCCGACCTCCGGGTACTCGAGCTCGACCACGTGCTGCCGCGCGACGAATACGTGTCCCGTCTGGTTCAGCTGGGTGTCAGCCCGGCGGTCTTGGGAGCGGAGATCATGCGGTGCGAAGTCGTGTGCGCGAACTGTCATCGCCGCCGCACCGCCAGGCGTGGGGACTGGAAGCGGCTGCGGGCGGAGGGTCAGAGGCCGCTGCACAGAAAGCCCTTCGTCGACCGCAACCTTCGCTGGATCTACCAAGAGCTCCGCGCAGCGGCGTGTGTCGACTGCGGGCTCGTGGATCCGCTCGTGCTGGAGCACGACCACATCGGGGAGAAACGCGAGTCGGTGATGAAGATGGTCCACTACGGATTCTCACGCGGGGCGATCGAAAGGGAGATCGCGCAGTGCGAGGTGCGGTGCGTCAATTGCCACCGGCGGCGGACCTGCGAATCCAAGGCCTGGTTCCGGTCGCGAGCTTTAATCTCGGAACCGCCGCCCCCGTAACTCAGAGGTCAGAGTCGCCGCCTTTTAAGCGGTTTGGTCGCTGGTTCGAATCCAGCCGGGGGCACCTCAGTCGCCCTTGCGGCACACGTAGATGTCCTCCAGCGAGATCAGGCCGAAGCGTTCGATCTCCTCGGCGGGGAGGGTGCGCAGGTAGCCGTCCACCGTCACATCCAGGCCCTCCTCCCGCAGGCGGTCCGGGAAGTCGTTCGCGTACAGGCGCATGTGGTCGGCCTGCCAGTAGGCGCGCTCGCGCTCGGCGGGTGAGCGGATCGCCGGGTCCTCGAGGGTCTCGGCGCGCTCGTAGTCGATCGGCACCTGCACGATCGCCCAGCCGTCGGGCCGCAGGATCCGGCGCAGCTCGCGCATGGCCGCGCGGTCGTCGGGCACGTGCTCGAGCACGTGGCTGCACACGATCGCGTCGAACGAGTCGTCGGGATGCGGCACGTCGGTGAGGTCGAAGTGCTCCATCGCCAGCGGGGAGGCGAGGTCGGCGCTCAGGTAGTCGATCTGCGGCGCCGAGCGCAGCCGCTCCATCAGCACGTGCTCGGGGGCGAGGTGCAGGAGGCGCGTGCGCCCGCCACCCGCCGGAGGCGCGAGCAGTTCGGTGCGGCGCTCGATGTAGAGCCAGAGAGCGCGGTGGCGAACCTGGCTCCCGCACCAGGGGCAGATCGCGTTGAGGAGGTTCGGGTCGGGTCGCAGGAAGCGGTCGAAGTTGCGCTCGCAGCACGGGCAGTGGACGGCGTGGCCCCTGTGTGTGACGAGCCGCGCGCGGCGGCGCAGGGCGGGGCCGACGCGGCTCAGTGCCTGAAGTGCCGGCGGGCGGCGAAGACCATCGCGATGCCGGCCTCGTCGCAGGCGGCGATCACCTCTTCGTCGCGCTTGGAGCCGCCCGGCTGGATGATCGCGCGCACCCCCGCGTCCACCGCGAGCTGCGGGCCGTCGGCGAACGGGAAGAACGCGTCGGAGGCGAGCGCCGCGCCGTCGAGCGGGACCTGCGCCTTCTCCACCGCCAGCCGCACCGAGTCCACCCGGCTCATCTGGCCGGCGCCGACCCCGACCGACGCGAGGCCCTTTGCGATCACGATCGCGTTCGAGCGCACGTGCTTGCAGACCTTCCACGCGAACAGCATCTCGCCCCACTCCGCCTCGGTGGGCTTGCGCTCGGTGACGACCTGCATCTCGTCGCGCATCTCCACGTCCTCGTCGCGGTCCTGCACGAGCAGGCCGCCGCGCACGCGGCGGATGTCGCGGTCGGAGGTGGGCTCGCGCCGGCGCTCGGCGTCGTGCAGCACGCGGATGTTCTCCTTCTGGCAGAGCACGTCGAGCGCCCCCTCGCCATAGCCCTTGGTCATCACGACCTCCACGAAGATCGAGTTGAGCCGCTCCGCCACGTCCTTCTCGATCTCACGGTTGAAGCAGAAGACGCCGCCGTAGGCGCTGACCGGGTCGCACGCCAGTGCCTTCTCGAACGCCTCGAGCGCGGTGGTGCCCACGGCCACGCCGCACGGGTTGTTGTGCTTGACGATCACCGCCGCCGGCAGCTCGAACTCGTGCGCCAGCCGCCGCGCGGAGTCGAGGTCCAGCAGGTTGTTGAACGACAGCTCCTTGCCGTGGAGCTTGGACACCATCGAGAGCAGGTGCGTGCGCGCGTTCGACGCCGCGTAGTAGGCGGCGCGCTGGTGCGGGTTCTCGCCGTACGGGAGGTCGAGCACCTTCTCGTACACGCGCGGGTAGAGGCCGGGGAAGTCGTCCTCGCGCTCGGAGAACCAGCGCGCGATCGCGGCGTCGTAGCGGGCCGTGTAGCCGAACGCGTCCATCGCGAGCGCCTCGCGCGTCTGCTCGGAGAGCAGGCCGTC
>JAXDJC010000230.1:0-21349 GCA_034663685.1 Thermoleophilaceae bacterium | reverse complement strand
GCTTCCTGCGCTTCCGCTACGGCGTGCAGGTCAACTCGCTCGGCCTGACCGAGGCCCAGCCGGAGAACAACGTGATCCGGATCGTGCTCGAGGCGCTGGCCGTCACGCTCGGGCGCGACGCCCGCGCCCGCGCCATCCAGCTCCCGGCGTGGAACGAGGCACTCGGCCTCCCGCGCCCGTGGGACCAGCAGTGGTCGCTGCGCATCCAGCAGATCCTGGCGCTCGAGACCGACCTGCTCGACTACCCCGACCTCTTCGAGGGCTCCAGGGTGATGGACGGGCTGGTGGCCGAGCTGGTCGACGGCGCGCGGCAGGAGATGGCGATCGTGGCCGAGCACGGCGGCGCCGTGGAGGCCGTGGACTACATGAAGACCCAGCTCGTGGAGTCGCACCGCGCGCGCGTGGGCCGCATCGAGGCGGGCGAGCTCAAGGTGGTCGGCCAGAACGTGTTCACCTCCACCGAGGAGTCGCCGCTCGCCCAGGGCGAGGACGGCGGCATCCTCACGGTCGACCCGAACGTGGAGCGCGACCGCATCGCCGCGCTCGAGGAGTGGCGCGCCCAGCGCGACGAGGACGCCGTGCGCGCGGCGCTCGACGAGCTGCGCGCCGCCGCCGAGGACGAGAGCGCCAACATCATGCCCGCCACGCTGGCATGCGCGCGCGCCGGCGTGACCACCGGCGAGTGGGGCGGCACCCTGCGCGAGGTGTTCGGGGAGTACCGCGCGCCCACCGGCGTGGACCACGCCGCGGCAGCGCCCGACGACGAGCGCCTCACCGAGCTGCGCGAGAAGGTCGAGCGCGTGTCCGAGTCGCTCGGCCGGCGCGTGAAGATCCTCGTGGGCAAGCCGGGCCTCGACGGGCACTCCAACGGCGCCGAGCAGATCGCCGTCCGCGCGCGCGACGCCGGCATGGACGTGGTCTACGAGGGCATCCGCCTCACACCGGCGCGCATCGCCTCCACGGCCGTCCAGGAGGGCGTGCACGTGGTCGGCCTCTCGATCCTCTCGGGCGCCCACCGCGAGCTGATCCCCGCCGTGCTCGACGAGCTTCGGGAGGCGGGCGCGGACGTGCCCGTGGTGGTGGGCGGCATCATCCCGCCGGCCGACGAGGCGGCGCTCAAGGAGGCCGGCGTGGCGCGCGTCTACACGCCCAAGGACTTCGAGATCACGCGCATCATGGGCGACATCGTGGACCTCGTGGCCGAGCACCACGCCGCCGCCGCGGCGGCTTGACCGCGGCCGGGAGCGAGCCGGGCCGAGCGGCAGCTGCCCGTGGCGGCGACCCAGCCGAAACGGGCCGCCGGCTTCGCGACGGCGATCGCTCAGCCGCGCCCGCCGCGCTCAACCTGATCGAGGACCGCTCGCCGGGCGGCCGCGAGCGCACGCGGGCGCTGCTCGAGGAGCTGTCCCCGGCCCAGCTCGGGGGCGAGGCCGCCGCGCACCTCGTGGGCGTGACCGGCCCGCCCGGCGCGGGCAAGTCGTCGCTGCTCTCGGCGCTCGTCAAGCACTGGCGCGACGCCGGCCGCACCGTGGCGGTGCTCGCCGTCGACCCCTCCTCCAAGCGCTCCGGCGGCTCGCTGCTGGGCGACCGCGCCCGCATCGAGCACGACCCGCGCGACGACGGCGTGCTGATCCGCTCCACGGCTGCGGGCGGCCGGCTCGGCGGCCTGGCGGCGCCCACGCGCGAGGCGGCCCAGGCGCTGGCGCCCGCCTACGACGTGGTGGTGGTCGAGACAGTCGGCGTGGGCCAGTCCGAGACCGACGTGGAGGAGCTGTGCGACACGACCGTGGTGGTGGTGCAGCCGGCCTCGGGCGACACGCTCCAGTTCCTCAAGGCCGGGATCATGGAGGTGCCCGACGTGCTGGTGGTGACCAAGGCCGACCTGGGCGACGTGGCGGTGCGGGCGCGGCGCGACCTCGCTTCCGCGCTCGGCGCACTGGGCTCACGCGCCACCCCCGTGGTCAGCGTCTCGTCCGTGCCGCCGCCCAGCGGGATCGGCGAGCTGGCGGCGGCGCTCGACGAGCACCGCAGCTCGATGGACATCGAGTCGACGCGCCGGGCGGCGCGGCGGCTGGCGGCGCTGGCGGACTTCACGGCCGAGCGCGGCGAGGCCGGCCTGCGCGCGCTCGGCGGCCGTCGCGCGGCGGAGCGGTTCCTCTCCGAGCAGGACCCCGGCCTCGACGTGCCCGCCCTGGTCGCGGCGCTCGCGGCGCGGGCGGCGGAGCGCTAGCTAGAGCTTCGGGTCGATCACGTCGTTACGCAGCGCGATCGCCACGGCGTGCTCGCGGTTGCGCGCGCCAAGCTTGCGCAGCAGGGTCTTCACGCGACTGCGGACGGTGTGCGGGCTCACGCACAGGAACTCCGCTATCTCCTCGGTGGCCCACCCCTCGGCCAGCCGCTCGAGCACGTCGCGCTCGCGTACGGTCAGCTCCGCCGAGTGGATCCCCTGCGCCTCCACGACGCTGGAAGCTACTCCTGACGCGGGCGTCACGCATCCTTTGGGGCGCAGGTGCAACGGGTCTTGCGGACTATGCTGCCGCGCCGTGCGGATCTCGGTGCAGCTGACGGTGCTCCTCGCGGCGTTCGCGGGGGCCACCGGCGTGGCCGAGCTGGCAGGCGCAACCAATGTCGGCACCGCCATGGCCTTCGGCCAGATGGCCTTCGTGATCGCCCTCGTGGCCACGATGACGCGCTCCTGACCGCCGCGCTCGGTGGGCATCCACACATAGTTGCCGAAGGCAAGTTATTCTCTGCCTGTGGCCACCGATGACCACGTAGCCGCCGTCCGGAGCTTCAACCGCTTCTACACCAACGTCGCGGGCCTCCTGCGCGAGGGACTGCTCGGCACGGACCTCACGCTCACCGAGGCCCGCCTGGTGTTCGACCTCGCGCAGCGCGACCAGACCGAGGCGTCGGACCTGCGCGCCACGCTGGCGCTCGACGCCGGGTACCTGAGCAGGCTGATCCGGCGCATGGAGGAGCGCGGGCTGCTCGAGCGCGCCCGCTCCGAGGCCGACGCGCGGCGCCAGGTGCTCACGCTGACCGCGCGGGGCAGGCGAAGGTTCGAGGTGCTCGACAGGCGCTCCGCCGGCCAGGTCAGCGCCCTCATCGAGCCGCTGGCCGCCGCGGACCGCCGCCGCCTCGTGGGCGCGATGGCCGCCATCCGCGACGTGCTCGAGCCGGCCGAGCCGCCGCGCTCGTTCGTGCTCAGGCCGCCGGAGCCCGGCGACTACGGCTGGATCGTCGCCTTCCACGGCGCGGCCTACGCAGAGCAGTACGGCTTCGACGTGCGCTTCGAGGCGCTCGTCGCGCGGATCGTGTCCGACTTCGCGAGCGGGCACGACCCCGAGCGCGAGGCCTGCTGGGTCGCGGAGGTGGCCGGCGAGCCGGTCGGGAGCATCTTCTGCATGCGAAGGTCGGAGCGCGTGGCCCAGCTTCGCCTCCTGTGCGTGGACCCGCGCGCCCGCGGGATGGGCGTGGGCACCCGGCTGGTGGAGGAGTGCCTGCGCTTCGCGCGCCGCAGCGGCTACCGGCGGATGACGCTCTGGACCCAGGACGTGCTCACCGGCGCGCGGCGAATCTACGACCGCGCGGGCTTCGCGCTCGTCGACGAGCAGCCGCACAGCGACTTCGGGCCGCCCGTGGTCGGCCAGAACCTGTCACTCGAGCTCTAGCGCGGCGGCGGCCAGGTCCTCCGCGCTGTCCACGCTCCGCGCGAGCCGCGAGTCGACCTCCACGAGCACGGGCCCGAGCGCGTCGACCGTCCGCGTGAGCGCCGCATCCGGCGGCGCGGCTCGGAAGCCCGCGAGCGCGGCCGGCGCGTAGGCGGCCAGGACCGGCTGCATCACCCCATCCGCCACGGCCACCGCCGCGGAGGGCACGGGGCCCGGGAGCATGCCCGCTGCGGCCGCCCTCCCCTCCCCCAGCCCCGCGGCCACGCGCCGGCACACGTCGGCTGTGACGAACGGCATGTCGGCGGCGCACACCAGCACCGGCTCGCCCGCTCGCTCGAGCGCGAACGCGATCCCGCGCGCCGGGTGGTGCTCGGTGTCCGGCTCGTCCCAGCGCGCCACGCCCGGCAGCTCCGGCAGGTCGATCCCCGGCTTGGCGACCACCACCACCCGCTCGCACGCACCCGCCAGCGCCGCCGCCGGCCACGCGATCAGCGGCCTGCCGGCCAGCTCGCGCCACGGCTTGCCGCCACCCATCCGCCGCCCGCGGCCACCGGCGAGGAGCACCCCGATCACGAGCCGTATTCTCCCAGCCCGTGCCCGTCGGCAGCTTCATCTCGGTCGGCCGCTCGCTCGACTCCGCCGTGCGCCGCGCGCGCCGCGCCGAGGAGCTGGGCTACCACTCGGCCTACACCACGCACATCGCGGGCTTCGACTCGCTCACCGTGCTCGCCGCCTACGCCGCGGCCACCGAGCGGATCAAGCTCGGCACCGGGGTGCTCCCGCTCTATTCGCGCACGCCGGTGGCCACCGCGCAGCAGGCGGTCACGGTGGACGCGATGTCGGGCGGGCGCCTGGTGCTCGGCATCGGCGTCTCCCACAAGGTGACGGTCGAGGGCTGGTTCGGCACCGAGATCGACAAGCCGGTGAGGGACATGCGCGAGTACGTCGCTGCCCTGCGGGCGATGTTCGCCGGCGAGGAGCCGCCGCAGGACGCCGAGCGGTTCCGCACCGGCTTCCGCTTCATGGGCCCGCAGCCCCGCCCGGACCTGCCGATCTACATCGCGGGCCTCTCCCCCATGATGCTCCGCCTCGCGGGCCGCGTGGCCGACGGCGTGATCCTCTGGCTCTGCAACCCCGACTACATCCGGGACGTGGTGGTCCCCGAGGTCACCAAGGGCCGCGAGCGCGCCGGCAAGGGCCTCGACGGCTTCGACATCGTCGCCGCCGTGCCCAGCGCGGTCACCGGCGATCCCGACGGAGTGCGCAACAAGCTGCGCGGCGAGCTCATCACCTACTTCTCGCTCCCGTTCTACCGCAACATGATCGAGGCCTCCGGCTTCGGCGAGGACATCGAGCGCTTCGACGCGAAGATGGCCGCGGGCGACGCCCCCGGTGCGAGCGCGGAGATCTCCGACCGCTTCCTGACCGCACTCGGCGCGATCGGCTCCACGGAGGAGGCGTCCGCGTCCGTGCGGCGCTACCGCGACGCCGGCGCCACCTCGCCCTGTATCGGCGGCGTGTCGGGCACCGACGTCGACGCCACGCTCGAGGCGCTCGCGCCGCTCGCCGGGACCTGACGTAACTAGGGCTCCACGCCCCCCGGCCCGGCGTTCGAGATCTTGAACCGGCCGCCCTGGCGCACCAGCCGGATCGTGTCCTTCACCGGGCGCTGCCCGCCCACGCTCGCCTGCACGCTCACGATCGCGCCCGCGCGGTTCACGCTCAGGCCGAGGATCTTCACCTGCGGGTCGCGCAGCTTGGCCGTCTCCTGCGCGAGCACCGACTGGCAGTCGTCCCCGCCGGCGGCCTGGCGCGCCTCGACCGTGTAGAGCTCGTCGCAGATCTTCGCGAAGTCGCGCGCGCCGAGCGCGAGCCGAAACGACTCCACCACGTCGACCGCCTCCTTGGGCGTGCCGCTGATGGGCGGTGTCCCCGAGTCGCCGCTGCGCAGCGAGGTGACGAGGGCGATCACCGCGATCCCGGCGATTGCGGAGAGCGTCAGCGGGTGCCTCAGGACCCGTCCGATTCGCCGCCTCTCGCCCATCCGACACTTATATCCGTTCGGGGTGGACGCACCCCGCCATAATTCGGCCATGGAGGGATCGGCCCCGGACTCGCTCGGGACTGCGGCGAGCTGGCTGCGCTGCTATCGCTGTTGGTCGCAGAACCTCGAGGTGCAGGTTCACTACGAGGGCGTCCTCAAGGTCGACCCGGGCACCGGCGAGGCCGTCGAGCCCGTCGAGGAGGTCCAGGAGGCGGTCGTCCAGTGCCTCGACTGCCTGCACGACCAGCCCCACCTGAGCCTCGCCTTCTACGAGGAGAACGGCCGCCGCATCAGCCGCATCGAGGCCGTCGAGGATCGCTGGGAGCGCATGATCGCGGGCACCCCCTGGGTCGCCTCCTGCACGGTCACGGTGGACTCCGACGCCGTCGAGAGCTGCTCCGGGCCGGAGGCCGCCGACTCGCTCGCGTTCGGCGCCTTCGGCGACCACGGCACGCGCGAGTTCTTCACGCACGTGCGCTTCCACAAGCACGACGGCGACCAGATCGTGATCCACATGCTCGTCGAGCTCTACGCCCGCTCGGCCGAGGAGGCGAGCGAGGTGCTGGAGGAGGCCTCGCGCGGGCCGCTGAGCATCACGTCGCTGGCCGAGGAGTCGCGGCCCCCGCTGTCGACGCCCAACGGCGAGGACGAGCACTAGCGCTCGTACGCGCATCCCGCGTACGTCGCGCTTGACCGGCGCACCCGCGGGGGGTTAGGTTCGGCACATGCGCACCCGCCTGCTGGTCCTCACCGCCGCGTGCCTCGCCCTCGCGGTGCCCGCCACGAGCATCGCCCCGGCCCTGGCCGGCGGCCACGACGTGAACGCCGCCAAGGCGAAGAAGAAGAAGAAAAAGAAGAAGAAGACGAAGAAGCCGGCGTCCTACAAGGGCACGTGGACCGGGACCTTCGCCGCGGGCGGAAGCATCTCGATCACCTTCGGCACGAACGGGCAGCTGTCGGTCACGGTCGACAAGGTCCAGGCCGACTGCGACGACGGCAACGGGAACAAGAGCAAGCGCGACATCAGCATCACCATGACCGGCTCCGGCGTGCCCGACTCGAAGGGCACGCTGAAGAAGACGGACCTCGGCACCTTCCAGAAGCCGAACACCAGCGGGAGCGTCGGCGGCAAGTTCGCCACCAAGCCGGCCACCGGCACGTTCAGCTACCTCGACATCCAGTGCGAGCTGAACGACGCCGCCTGGTCGGCGACCAAATAGCTACCGGACGGCGTCGACGATCTCGCTCGTCAGAGCGGGGTACTTCTGGAGGTACTCGACCCGCTCGCCCTTGAGCGTGTCCACGATCTTGCGGTACTCGTCCCGGCGGCCCTGGGACTCGTAGAGCTCGCGCGGGCGCAGCACGGCGTCGTCGCCTGACTCGATCCCGGGCACCCGGGTGGCCACCTGGTAGCCGAAGTCCGGGTCCTCCTCCCACTCGATCGTGCCCTCGGCGATGCCCTTGACGATCGCCGAGCTGTGCGGGATGCGCACCTTGGCCGAGCGCTCGTCGCCGTCCGGCCCGCCCACGCGGCCGGTGTTCATCAGGTACACGTCGAGCTGGTGCTCGCCCATGAGCTCCAGGAAGCGGTTGCCCTGATGGTCGTGGTCGTCGGGCCAGAACGGGTTGGTGCCGGGCACGCGCAGGAACTTGCCGGCCTCCTCGGCGCCGCCGGCGCTCGTGCCCTGGGTCTCGCCGAGCATGAAGTACGCGGCCGCCTGCTCCGCGTCGAGCTTGGCCACCGCCGGGATGATGTTCTCGTTCCGGTTGAGGATCAGCAGGAAGTCCGCGGCCTCGAGGTCGCGGGCGTCGCCGGCCTCGATCGTGGAGAACGAGAACGTGGCGCGGCCGTTCTGGGTGTAGCTCGTATCGAAGAAGTCGAGCTCGCCCGACTCGTCCTGCGAGACGTTCTCGAGGTACGCCTCGGGCTTGATCACGGCGCCGTGGATCGTCGGCTCGTCCTGCTCGGAGAGCGCGAACGTCTTGGCGAAGCAGCCGGCCTCGGTCGCGTAGACCTTGCCTCCCGGCATCATCGCCACGAAGTCGTCCTGCACCGGCAGCGAGCCGTTCTGGCGCGTGAACGTGGTGGTGGTCTTGCCGGTGCCCGACAGGCCCACGATCAGGCCGACCTTGTCGCCCGAGTCGGTCGGGATCACCTTGCAGCCGGCGTGGAGCGGCAGGCCGCCGCGGTCATACACCAGCTTGTTCCACATCCGGAGCCCGCCCTTCTTGGACTCCCCGAAGTAGTCGGAGTTGCACACGCGCGTGACGCCGCGCTCGAGGTCCACCGTGATCACGCGGTCGTTCGGGTAGCCCTCGACCGTCAGGTTCGGCGTGTAGATGACCGTGAGCTCGGGCTCGAACGAGTCGCGGTCCTCGACCTCGAAGTAGAGCTGCTTCTGCATCCCCGCGACGTTCGCGTTGGACTCCTCGATGTAGAGGCGGGCCGCGGTGCGGAACTCGGGGTCGTCGCCGATGTAGCCGTCCACCACGAGCATGTCGCGCCCGGCGATGTAGTCGTCCTGGAGCTGAGCGATGCGGTCGCCCTCGTCGCGCGAGATGGCCTGCTGCGAGGTGGCGTCGGGATCGTCGACTACGAGGAAGGTGGAGGCCTTGGAGCGGGCGAGGACCTCGGTCTGGACGTTGAGGTTGTCGTACTTGGTGCGCTTGGCGTTCGGCATCTTCGCGGCGAGCTCCTTGAGCTCGGCTGCCGACGGGTTCACACGGACGGACTTCGCGTCCGGGAGCGGGGTCATCTGCTTCGCCATTTTGTTGGGGGTCAACTCCTCGAAGTCGTTTCCTGAAGGCGCGAAGGGTACCGGCCCCCCGCCTACACTGGCTCACCTGTGCGTACCGGCCGCGGATGGATTCGAGTGGTTCTGAGGTTCGTGGCCTCCGTCCTGATAGTGAGCGGAGTGCTGCTGCTCGCCGATGCCGGGCTGACGCTGGCGTGGCAGGAGCCGATCTCTGCCTACAGGGCGTCGCTCGACCAGAGCAGGCTGGGCCACGAGCTCGACAACCAGCTCTCCTCGGCCCGGCGCGACAAGCGGCTCACGGCCTCGATCACCGACGTCAAGCGGCGTATCAAGCGCCTCGCCGAGCTGGACAAGAAGCGCTCCAAGCAGGGTCAGGCGATGGGCCGGATCGAGATCCCGAGCCTCGGCCGGCGGTACGTCTTCGTGCAGGGCACCGACATCGACTCCCTGCGGAAGGGCCCCGGGCACTACCCGGCGACGCCGTTCCCCGGCCAGGGCGGGACGATCGGCATCGCGGGCCACCGCACCACCTACGGGGCCCCGTTCCGCTCGATCGACAAGCTCGACCCGGGCGAGCACATCATCCTGAAGATGCCCTACGGGGAGCTCGACTACAAGGTCGAGAAGCGGCAGATCGTCTCGCCGAACGCGAGCTGGATCACCAACCGGGTCCCGGGCGCGGAGCGGCTGGTGCTGAGCGCCTGCCACCCGCTCTACAGCGCATCGCAGCGGATCGTGGTGTTCGCGCGTCTCGTGAACGCACGCGTGACCTGAGCGCGACTGCGCAGCTCCCGGAGAGCGCCCTGCGCGCTAGGCGAGCAGCCCCACGGCGCCGTTGTTCTTGACCGACGACTGGTCGCGCGACTCGATCAGCAGCACGAGGGCGATCAGGATCGCGATCGAGACCACGAGCACCGCGACCCAGTAGAGGACGGTGAGCAGGATCCGCTGCCAGCGGGGCCGCGTCACTTCTCCCCAAGCCTCCGGTAGTTGTTGGCTATCGCGTCGTTCATGGCCCTGATGTCTATATCCCTTCCGCGCCGCGCGCGTCGGAGAGCCGCCCTGATGATCTCGTCGTGGCGGTCGAGGCGGGCCGCGAGGCGCAGGTGCCGGAGCCCCTCGGCCCGCCGGCCCGCGTTGAAGACGATCGCGCCAAGCCGGAGCTGCGAGTGGGAGTCGCCGGGGTTGCGCTCGACCGCCGAGCGGAAGCGCGACTCCGCCTCGGCGGTGCGCCCGAGGGCCAGAGCGATGCTGCCGGCGGCCACGTCGGGAGTGGCGCTCAGCGGGTTGAGCGAGCGGCTGCGGTCGAGCTTGACGAAGGCGCGCGCCGGATTTGTGGGCCACACGTCGAGCGCCTGGTTGATGTAGAGCTCCGACGTGAGCGGCGCCGCGAAGCTCGCGAGCAGCGCCACCGCGGCCACGGCGGCCACGGCCCCGGCCGGCCCGGCGGCCAGCGGCCGCGCCCGGCGAGCCGGACGCAGCTCGGCACGCCGCGGCGCGAGCCCGGCCGCCAGCCCGAGCAGGGCGAAGGCGGCGCCCCCGAGCGCCGGGATCTCCCAGAACCAGTCGACCGAGCCGTGCACGAACCAGTACACGAACGCGGCCAGGGCGCCCGCCGCGGCCGCCTGGCCCAGTCCGGTTCGCCGGCGCAGGGCGCGCGAGGCGGAAAGGAGCGCGGCCCCGAGCGCCACCACGAGCAGGGCCGCGCCCACGAGCCCGGTCTGCGAAAGAGTGCGCAGCTCCACGCTGTGCGGGTAGCGGGGCTGCTCGCCACTGTGCGCATCGGCCAGGTAGGCCTGCTGGAAGGTGTCCGCCCCCACGCCCGCCAGCGGGGCGTCGGCGAACTGGTTCCACGCCACGCGCCAGAAGTCGTAGCGGTTCGAGCCGAGCGCGCCGAGCCTTGAGCCCGCTCCGGACGGGGTCGGCTGCGTCTTGAACTGCTTCCACGCGTGGGCCACGTCGGTGGCCGGGTTGCCGCGCTCGGCCCCGTAGACGCCGGCCCCGAGCACGACCGCCGCGGCGGCGAGAGCGGCGAGCGCCAGCCCGGCGCGGCGCTCCACCCGGCGCGGCACCCGGGCGCGCCGGTCCACGAGCGCGGCGATCAGGAAGACGACCGGCGTGATCAGCGCCGCCCGCAGCACGGCCGACGCGGCGCCGTCGGCCGCCTCTCCGAGGGGCGGGCCGTTCGCGTCGTAGATGTGGAGGATCGCCGGAAGCGTGGTGGCCACGGCCCCGAGGATCAGCGCGAGCGTGAGCGAGGTGCGCACCCGCCTCGGCGTGACCGCGACGAAGATGATCGCGACGACGGGCAGGGCGAACAGCCAGCCGCGGCTCTGCCCCATCAGCGCCAGGCCGCCCAGCAGCGCGCCCGAGCCGGCGAACAGCGCCCGCAGGCCAACGGGCACCTCGCGACGCGCCGCCAGCACCACGCATGGCCAGAACGCGGCCGACCACATCGCCACGTTCCCGTTCACGTAGCCGACCGGCTCCGAGAGACGCCCGTCCATGAAGTGCTCCCCGGGATGCGCGGCCCCCCACACGCTGATCAGCTCCACGAGGCCGATCGCCGCCACGCCGAGCGCGAACAGCCCCACCAGCATTGCCGCCGCGCGCCCGCGGATCCGCCACAGGGCGAACAGGCCGAACAGGGCCGCGTAGAGCGCGGTTCGGTTGGCTCCGTCCCACGCGTCCGCCGTCTGATCGGACCAGGAGATGCTCAGGTAGCTCCAGCCCGCATAGGCCGCCAGAGCGCCCGTGGCCACCAGAATCGGGGCGGGTGGGCGCCCCCCCGATGGGAGCGCCAGAAGCCCCACGAGCAGTAACGCGACTAGGAAAAGCGCAGCTGGGTACCAGACCGTGGGGAAGAAACCGCCCTTATCGGCACACAGGATGAGCAGGGGAACCAGCGCTAAGGCGCCAAGAACCACGGCGGGGGATAACGCGAGCCCGTCACGCAGCGTTCCTGCAACGGTGCGCGAAGACGGCACCCTGCCGATTCTAGGGTGGGTACCGCACGGATCGGCCTACGCATCCTGCGCAAAGGCTCATCCCGGCAACCGCGCTGCCGACATGATTCGTACTATCGGACGGAGCAGCGTGCGTACCCCCAGTACCCCACAGGCGTCAGTTTGCTTTCCTACAGCTTCGCGGCTACAGTTTTCAGGGCCGCTGAAGAGGGGTACCTGCGGTACTCACGAACAACCGAGGCCATGGACCGGTGTCGGTTTACGAGGCTCACGGCAAGGAGGCCAAACTCAATGGTAGGGAGACCACCAATGCGAATGAAGAACCTGATCGTCGGAGCGATCGTATGCGCGAGCATGCTTGTCGCCGCCCCTGCGTTCGCGCAGACGGCAACCCAGGGCTACTCAAAGCCCTCGGGCAGCATCCAGGAGCGCATCACGACCCAGCACACGCCCGACCCGCATCACCCGCCGCACACCACCATCCAGGAGGCGCGGTCAAGCAGCAGCCTTCCCTTCACGGGGCTCGATGTCGCGCTGATCGTCGCCGCTGGCGGCGTACTGCTCGCCATGGGCTTCGGGATGCGGCGCCTGAGCCGTTCCGAGGTAGCCTAGGTCGGTCGCCGGGCACCCTGCTCGGCTAAGCAAAGTGCCGCCCCGCCCCGATACAGGGCGGGGAGATTGATCGCGTGCCCGGGACAGGCCATTCCAGTCGGGACGAAGTAGCGCTCGCCGAGACGGCGAGGGTCCCGTCGGCCAGCCCTGAAACCGCAGCGGCCGTCGAGTCGATCGGCGACCGCGCGGCCGAAACGCCGCCGGAGCGACTCCCTACCGCTCGGCGGCGTTCGCGCGCCGGGATGCTCGAGGGGAGGCCGTGGACCATCACGGCGATCGCCGCGGACGCATTCATGCTGCTGCTGGCGGTGGGCGCGGCGCTGCTCGGCGCCCAGGCCGCCAACGTGCACGCGGCCGTCTGGCCGGTGTTCCTCTTCCCGCCACTCGTGATCGCGCTGCTCGCGATCCGGGGCGTCTACCGGCCCAAGATCACCAGCCAGTTCCTCGACGAGGCCGGTCACGTGGCGGGCGCAAGCTCCGTCGCGGCAATGACGATCGTGGCGATGTCGGTGTTCACCGCCGGCGACTCGCAGCAGGCCGAGCTGCTCGCCCGCGTGTGGGCTTTCGGGATGCTCTACGTGGCGGGCAGTCACTACGTGCTGAACGTGACCCAGCGGCGGGCGCGGATCGAGCGCGCGATCGCGGTCCCCACGCTGATCTTCGGCGCCGGCAAGATCGGCGCGCAGGTGGAGCGGCGGCTCGACGAGAAGCCCGAGCTGGGGCTGCGGCCGGTCGGCTACGTGGACCCCTACCCGCCGTCCGACGATCAGGTGCCCGGCCGGCGCGTTCCGATCCTCGGCGGCCCGGACGACATCGAGTCGATCGTGGCGCGAACGGGCGCCAAGCACGTGGTCATGGCGTTCATGTCCTCACGCGGTTCCGACGCGAGCCTGGTGCCGATCGTCCGCAAGTGCGACGAGCTGGGGCTCGACGTCTCGCTGGTGCCGCGCCTTTTCGAGAGCATCAACGTGCGCGTGAAGCTCGAGCACATCGGCGGCATGCCGCTGTACCGGCTGCGGGCGGTCAACCCGAAGGGCTGGCAGTTCGCGCTCAAGCACGCGGCCGACCGCGTGATGGCGGCGCTGCTGATCCTGCTGCTCACGCCGCTGCTGCTCGCTGCAGTGGCCGCCGTGAAGATCTCCTCCCCCGGCCCTGTGTTCTTCCGCCAGCGCCGCGTGGGGCGCGACGGGCGCCCGTTCGACCTGTTGAAGTTCCGATCGATGCGCCTCAGCGACCCGCGCCCGAAGGCCAACGTGACCATGCTGCTGCCGGAGGACACCGCCCCCGGCGGCGTGGAGGGCGCCGACCGCCGCACGGCGATCGGCCGGCTGATCCGCCGCGTGTCGATCGACGAGCTGCCCCAGCTGTTCAACGTGCTGCGCGGCGAGATGAGCGTGGTGGGCCCGCGGCCCGAGCGGCCGGAGTTCGTGGAGCTCTTCGAGCGCCGCGTGAGCCGCTACGAGGACCGCCACCGCGTGCGAGCCGGCATCACCGGCTGGGCGCAGGTTCACGGGCTGCGCGGCAAGACCTCCCTCTCGGATCGGATCGAGTGGGACAACTACTACATCGAGAACTGGTCGCTGTGGCTCGACCTGAAGATCCTGCTGCTCACCGTGGCGGCCGTCTTCAAGCCGGCCGAGTAGCGTCCTCGCGGACGTGATCGACCTCCACTGCCACATCCTCCCCGGCCTCGACGACGGCCCGGTCAACTTCGACTTCAGCGTGGCGATGGCGCGCAGCGCCGCGGAGGCCGGCATCCAGGTGATGGTGGCCACCCCGCACATCCGGGCCGACTACGAGGTCGACCCCACTGCGCTCGCCGGGCGGGTGCGCAAGCTGAACGCCGCGCTCGAGGCCGAGGGGATCCAGCTGCTGGTGCTCACCGGCGGCGAGGTGTCGCTCGCGAAGGCCGCCGAGCTCGACACCGACGTCCTGCGCCTGGTGTCCCTGGGATCGAGCGACTACCTGCTGATGGAGAGCCCGTACCGGCCGAGCGACATCGACATCGAGGGCATCGTCCGCGACGTCCAGGCGCGCGGCTTCAAGCCGCTCCTGGCCCACCCGGAGCGCTGCCCGATCTTCCAGCGCGACCCCGACCGGCTCCAGCGGCTCGTGAACTCCGGCGTGCTGTGCTCGATCACCGCCTCGTCGATGGCGGGCGGCTTCGGGTCCACGGTGCGGCGCTTCACCCTCGAGCTGCTTCACGACGGCCTGGTGCACGACGTGGCCTCCGACGCCCACGACCACCTGCACCGCCCGCCGGACCTGCTCGGCGGCTTCGAGTCGGCCGAGACCGAGATCCCGGGGATCGTGGACCAGGCCCCGTGGTTCACCGTCACCTCGCCGGTGGCGATCCTCGCGGGCCGCCCCCTGCCGGCGCGCCCGGACCCGCCGCCGCGCCCGCCGACGTCGCGCTGGCGGCGACTCGTCAGCCGCGGCTAGACACCGGCTGGACATTTGTCGTAGCAAGGGTTCATAACCCTGTGAAACACGGGCGAAAGGCCCGATGGAGGGGGCATGATCACCCTCCGCCGCGCCCTCCGCCACGCAGTCCTCGCAAGCCTCTTCGCCGCCGCCGCGACCGCCGCTGCCCCCGCTGCCGGCGCCTCCGCGGCCACCGGCTGCGACAGGGTCGCCGCCCCCGGCGGCTCGAACTCCGCCGCCGGCACCGAGGCCGCTCCCTACGCCACGGCCCAGAAGCTGGTCGACTCGGTCGCCCCCGGCCAGGTCGGCTGCCTGCGCGGCGGCCGCTACTCGGAGAACGTCCGGGTGAACCACGGCGGCACGAGCGACTCCAACCGCGTGATCATCCGCAGCTTCCCCGGCGAGCGCGCCGCGATCCACGGCCGCCTCTACGTGCCGGACGAGTCGAACTTCGCGACCTTCGAGCAGCTCGACCTGAACGGGCACGACTCGCCGATGTGCGGCACGGTCAGCGACTACTGCCAGCAGCCGAGCCCGACGGTCAACGGCGACGACGTGATCTTCCAGGACGACGACGTGACCAACGACCACAGCGGCATCTGCTTCGCGCTCGGCAACCAGGCCTACGGCGCGGCCCAGCGGGTCATCATCCGCCGCAACCGGATCCACGACTGCGGCCGGATCCCGTCGAGCAACCACGACCACGGCATCTACCTGAGCGATGCCAACGACGTGCAGATCCTCGACAACGTGATCTACGACAACGCCGACCGTGGCATCCAGCTCTACCCGGCCGCGGACCGCACCGTCGTGCGCGGCAACATCATCGACGGCAACGGCGAGGGCGTGATCTTCTCCGGCGAGGGCGGCGACACCTCCGACGACAACGTGGTCGAGAACAACGTCATCACGAACGCCAAGATCCGCTTCAACGTCGAGTCCTGGTACCCCAACGGCTCGGGCAGCGGCAACGTGGCCCGCAACAACTGCCTCTACGGCGGCAAGCAGGGCAACGTCGGCACGCAGGACGGCTTCAAGGCCACCAGCAACCTGGTCGTCGACCCGCAGTACACCGATCGCGGCGCCAAGGACTTCCGCCTCAAGCCGGGCAGCCCCTGCGCGGCGGTGCTCGCCGGGGCGCAGCTCCCGGCCGCCCCGCTCGACACGAGCGGCCAGCCCGACACCCAGACCAACGCTCCGGCCACTGCAACCACGGGCAACGGCAGCACGCCGACCACGCAGCCGAGCGGCAAGCCCGGCAACGTGGTGCTCCAGAGCGCCTCGGTCAAGCCGAGCAAGCGCCGCGGCCGCTCCCGGGTGCGCGTGGCCGGCCACATCTCCGGCGGCGGGGCTCGCAAGATCAAGGTGCAGATGCGCCGCGGCGGGAGCTGGAAGACCATCGGCATCGTGCGCAACGTGGGCAACACCTTCCGGATCGTGCTGAACACCCGGGTCAGGGGCCTCACCGCCGCCGACCGGCCGACCGTGCGGGTCGTGGTCCCCGGGGCCGTGGCCTCGAACCCGGTCCGCGCCCGCAGCGCCCGCTAGAGCTGCGCCGCTGCGGCCCGCTGGCCGGGCCAGAGGCGGCTGGCGCGCAGCGCCCTCATCGGCGCCGCGACCTTGAGCCCGAAGCGCCAGCCGCTGTCCACGTGGTAGATGCCGATCCGCGGCCAGGCGAGCTCACGCGGCGGATGCAGCCCCCGGGGCAGGGTGAGGCCATAGCGGTAGCCCGCGCGGCCCGCGGCCTCCACCACGCGCTCGTCGTAGGACCCGTACGGGTAGGCGATCGACTCGCATGGCCGGCCCAGCCGCTCCTCGCAGACGCGGCGCGAGCCCTCGAGCTCGTCGGCCAGCTCGGCGTCGTGCTCGACCTCGGCGAGGCGCGGGTGCGAGCGGGTGTGCGAACCCACCTCCCAGCCGGCCTCCTCGAGCCCGCCCAGCTCGTCCCAGGTCATGCAGGTGAGCTCGTGCTCGTGGGGGCCGCCGAGCCACTGGTCCACGCCGGGCCATGTCATCGGCTCGGTGCGGCCGGCCCAGTCGGTGGGCACGTAGACCGAGGCGCGCATGCCGTGGCTGTCGAGGATCGGCTTGGCCAGCTCGAGCACCGAGCGGTAGGCGTCGTCGAAGGTCAGGATCGCGGCACGGTCGCCGGCCTCGCCAGCCAACCCCTCGCGCGCGGGGACGCCGGCATAGCCGCGCCGGGCGAGCATCCCGAGCTGGCGGTCGAGCACGTCGGGCTCGATCGAGAGGGCGGCCGGCCAGTCGCGGCTGACCGCGTGGTAGCAGAGCGCGAACACGCCGCCTCAGCTGTCCCTCCGGGCCATGTGCGCATTATTAGAGGGTGACGGACGCGTCCGATACGAAGCGTCGGCTCCGCGTGCTCACGCTGGTCGACCACTTCACCTCCACCGGAGGGGCCGAGCGCCTCTCGGCGCGGATGGCGATGCGGCTCGACCCCGAGCGCTTCGAGGCGATCTACTGCGCGAGCCGCTGGGACGAGTCCAGGACCAACGAGAACCAGGCCGAGCTGCGGCGTGAGTTCGAGCGCGCCGGCGTGCGCACCCTCGGGCTGGGCCGCGACAGCAAGCTGGCCGTCTGGCAGTGGCGGCCGCTGGTGGCGCTGCTGAGGCGCGAGCGGATCGAGATCATCCACTCGCACAAGTACGGGTCGAACATCTGGGCCGTGGTGCTGGGGCGGCTGTTCCGCGTCCCGGTGGTGGTGGCCCACGAGCACAGCTGGTCCTACGAGGGCCGCCCGCTGCGCAAGTTCCTCGACCGCCGGCTGATCGCGCGCGGGGCCAGCGCATTCCTGACCGTGTCGGAGGAAGACAGGCGGCGGATGATCGAGATCGAGCGGATCGACCCGGACCAGGTGACCCTGCTGCCCAACGGGATCGACGCCCTCCCCGAGGCCGATGGCGCCCACGTTCGCGCGGAGCTGGGCATCCCGGCCGGCGCCCCGGTGCTGGTGTCGGTCGCGGTGCTGCGCGAGGAGAAGCAGCTCCACCTGCTGGTGAGGGCCACCGCGGAGCTCGTGGGCGACTTCCCGGAGCTGCGGATGCTCGTGGCGGGCGAGGGCCCGCAGCGCGAGCCGCTCGAGGCGCTGATCGAGGAGCTGGGCGTGGGTCACGCCGTGAGGCTCCTGGGCTCGCGCGGCGACGTGCCCGACCTGCTGGCCGCGTCCGACGTGGCCGTGCTCTGCTCACGCTTCGAGGGGACCCCGCTGTCGGTGCTCGAGTACATGGACGCCGGCCTGCCGGTGGTGGCCACGCGCGTGGGCGGGCTGCCCCACGTGATCGAGCACGGGGTGCACGGCCTGCTCACCGACCCGGGCGACGCGCACTCGCTGGCCGAGGGGATCCGCGCGCTGCTGGACGATCCCGAGCGTGCCCGGCGGATGGGCGCGGCCGGGCGCGAGCGCCGCCGGGAGCACTACGACTTCGGGCGGACGCTGCGCACGCTCGAGCGCCTGTACGAGGACCTCCTGGCACGCTCGGGGCGACCGGCATGAGCGCCGCGGGCCGGCTCAGTCTCCACGAGCTGCCTGACCTCGCGTCGGCCCGCGAGGACTGGACCCGGCTGGCCCCCGGCACCGGGAGCCCGTTCTCCACCTGGGAGTGGGCGGACTGCTGGTGGCGGACCATGGCCCCCGGCGGCGAGCTGGCCCTGCTCGCGGCCCGCGACGCCGGCGGCGCGACCGTCGGCATCCTGCCCCTCTACGTGCGCCGGCGCGGCCCGCTGCGAGTGATCCGCTTCGTGGGCAACGGGCCGGCCGATCAGCTCGCACCCGTGTGCGCGCCGGAGGACCGGCCGCGCGTGGCCGCGGCGCTGCGGCGCGCGCTCGACGACGGCATCGGCCGCTGGAACGTGGCCCTGCTGGAGCGGCTGCCGGGCGAGCAGGACTGGCCGGGGATGCTCGGGGCGCCGGTCACGAGGACGGAGCCGAGCCCCGTGCTCGAGGCCGACGGCATGGACTTCGATGCCTGGCTCGCGTCGCGCTCGAAGAACTTCCGCGACCAGGTGCGCGGGCGCGAGCGCAAGCTCGGCCGCGCCCACGAGGTCGAGTTCCGGCTCTCGGACGACCCGGACCGCCTCGACCGCGACTTCGACGAGCTCGTGCGCCTGCACAACCTGCGCTTCGGCGAGACCTCGCGCGCGTTCGACCCGCCGCGCGACCGCCTGCACCGCGAGTTCGCCCACGCCGCTCTCGCCGCCGGGTTCCTCCGGCTCTGGACCCTCGAGGTCGACGGCCGCGCCGCCGCCGCATGGCTCGGGTACCGCATGGGCGGCAACGAGTGGTACTACCAGTCGGGCCGCGACCCGGAGCTCGAGCGCGAGTCGGTCGGGTTCGTGCTGATGGCCCACACCATCCGGGCCGCGCTGAACGACGGCATGCGCGCCTACCGCCTGCTGCTGGGCGACGAGTCGTACAAGGACCGCTTCGCCAGCGCGGACCACGGGCTCGACACGATCGTGCTGAGCCGCGGCGTGGGCCGCGCCGCGCCGCTCGCGGCCCGCGCGGCCCAGGCCGCGCCGCCGCGGCTGCGCAGGCTGCTCAGGCGGCTGTCGGACTGACCTAGCGGGAGGCCGGCCGGCGCTCGTCGGGGCGCCAGGTGGGGTCGCCGGGCGCGTCCGGGTCCTTGTCCGCTCCGGACATCAGCCCGGTGGCCACGCCGAGCAGGCCCGGCCCCAGCGCCAGGAGCAGCCAGAGCTGCTTGCTGTACTGCTCCGAGATGAAGAAGTCGGCGGCCAGCACGCCGGCGACCGCGATGAACAGGCAGCGTGCCACCAGCTCCAGCGCGCGTTCGCCGAGTCGCTCGAAGATCTTGGCCGCGCGCAGCATCGACAGCAGCGCGAACGCCACGATGGCCACGAACAGCACGAATCCGATCCCACCGAGCTCGGTCTGCACCTGGAGATAGGTGTTGTGGGCCGCCTTGGGCTGGTCCACGATGAACTCGTCGCGCTTGATCGCTCCGGGCGCGAGCAGGTAGTGGACCGAAGCGGTCTGGAAGTTGCCCACGCCGACGCCCGTGACCGGCTTGTCCGCCACCATCCGCCGTCCGATCTGCCATAGGTCCGTGCGGCCGGTGCCGCCCTCGAACTGCGTGACCCGCGACACGGCCTGGTCGCTCGCCACGTAGCCGAAGTAGGCGAAGCTGCCGACCACGACCACCGCCGTGACGATGAACGCCTGCACTCGCCAGCGCCCCGCCACGAACAGGCTGACCAGCAGCGCGAAGCCCAGCGCGATCAGCCCTCCGCGCGAGAGCGTGAGGAAGATCCCGACCGCCGACAGCGCACCGGCCGCCACCGCGGCGATCCGCAGCATCGGCGCCCGCTTGAGCGTGATCGCCAGCGCGCCCGCGAGGATCAGGCCCGGCACGAGCACGGCGGCGAGCTCGTTGGGGTCGCCGAAGGTGCCGGTGGCCCGCGTCACGTCGTTGTAGACCGTCTGGGGCGGGGGCGAGAGCAGCGCGTATGCGGCCGCCGCCGCGGCTCCGGCCACGTACGCCGCGATCGTCCACATGAACTGCTTCGGGGTTCGGACCGCCGTGTAGACGATCAGGAACAGGACCAGGTTGAGCGCGTAGCGCAGCAGCGGGGTGTGGCCCGCCGCCGGGTCCTCGGCCCACAGCAGGCTGAACGCCGCGAACCCCACGAAGGCGCCGAGCGTGAACGTGAAGATCGGATGGGCGGCCAGGAAGTCGTTGCGCACGTCCTGGCTCGAGGTGACCTTGGCGAGCCAGGAGACGAACAGCAGGAACCCGACGATCTTGGAGAAGCTGAGCAGCGAGCCGCCGAGCGCGGGCAGCAGGTCGAGGAACGAGATCACCGCGAAGACGCAGAGCCCGAAGGTCACGTCGCCGAGCACGAGGACCACGAAGCCGAGGCCGATCGCGGCAGCGATGGCCAGCCGCGGGTCGAGCCCGGCGAGCAGGCCCAGGCCGACGGCCCCCATGGCCAGCAGCAGCTGGTAGCCCCGCTGCGATGTCTCGAGCCGCGCCGCCATGGACGGCGAGGGCTAGCGGCGCTTCTCGGCGCCCTGCGCGGCCTTGGCCTTGCCGCGCGGCGCCGTCGCCGAGGCCGTGTAGTAGTAGCCGTCGCCCGTGTCGGGCACGCCCACGACCGCGAAGCCGACGGGCTCGATGTCGCTGCGCGCGAGCAGCTCGCCGAGGTTCTGGAGCTTGGTGAGCTGGGTGCGGCCGAGCCGTACGACCACGAGCACCTCGTCGACCTGCTGGGCCAGCGGCAGCGCGTCGATCACCTCGGCCAGCGGCGGCGAGTCGACGATCACGTAGTCGGCGAGGGCCTTGGCGTCCTCGACGAGGTGGCCGGCGGCCGGCAGGAAGAGCTGGTCGGCCATGAACCCGCTGGCGCCGCCGCTCGAGTCGGCGAGCAGCAGTCGCAGGTAGCGGCCGTAGGCGTTCGTCTCGACGAGGGCATCCTCGAGGTCGGCCATCCCGAGCAGCACCGAGCCGGTGCCGGTCTTGGCGGTCACGCCGAGGGCGGCGCCGATCGCCGGGCGGCGCAGGTCCGCCTCGATCAGGATCACGCTGTTGCCGGCGAGCGCGAGCGACGACGCGAGGTTGATCGCGGACGTGGTCTTGCCCTCCGACGGCGACGGGCTGGTGACGAGGATGGCCGGCGTGTCGGTCTTGGAGCCGCGGCGGGTGGCCGCCAGGGTGGCGCGCAGGGTGCGGTAGGCCTCGAGCGTGGATGGCGAGAGGCGCTCCGGGGCGAGGGCGTTGTGGCCGCCCTTGCCCTCCTTCGGGATCCGGCCGAGGATCGGCAGCCCGTAGAGAGAGCGCAGCTGCTCCTCGCGGCGCAGGCGCGGGTCGAGAACCTGGAGGGCGAAGGCGCCGCCCACGC
>JAXDJC010000171.1:0-4979 GCA_034663685.1 Thermoleophilaceae bacterium | reverse complement strand
ACCCCCCCGGTTGGGGGGGCTGAGCTACCGCTTTTCGGGGAAATCCGCCGCGGCTGTGTTAAGAGAACTTGATTTATCCATAGTGGGCGGGTTACTGATTGGCACGATGGACGAGGTCGTGTTCACTACCCTTTACCTATTGGAGGTCCGAGCGCTCCAGCGTCACGTTGCGTGGATAGTGAAAGACCCGGAGGCTGCGGAGGACATCGCGCACGACACGCTGCTGAAGGCACTCGAATTCCGTCCGTTTCCGACGGGCGCCTGGCTCCACCGCGTGGCGCAGAACGCGGCCTATGACCACCTCCGGAGAGCGAGTCGGTCGATCTCCGAAGCGCCGACGACGATCGAACGCAGGCGGGAGGAGGGAGTGACGCCACCCGAATGGGGTGCCAGCTCCACTCTGCACGACGAGATCGACGCGCTCCCGCCCGCGCAGCGCGCCGTCACGCTCCTGCGCTACCGCGACGAGCTCACGACAGCCGAGACGGGCGAGGCGCTCTCGAAGTCCGCGGCGGCGATCCGCCAACTCGAGTCGCGCGCAATGCAGACGCTGCGCGAGCGGCTGCCGTCCTAGAGGCGACCGCGTCGCGCCCACCCCCCTCCCTGTTACCGTCCAGCGCGTGGGGAAGGGGGGTACCGTCACGATGCGCGCGGCGCTGCTTGCGCTCGCCGCGCTGGTCGTTCTCCTGGCCGGGCCCGCGGCGTCGCTCGCCAAGAAGCCGGCGGTCATCGTCAAGCGCACCGCGTACGGCATCCCGCACATCAACGCGAAGAACTTCGAGGGCGCCGGCTACGGCTACGGCTACTCGTTCGCCCAGGACAACATCTGCGAGATGGCGGACACGTACCTGACCGTCCGTGGCGAGCGCTCGCGCTACTTCGACCCGAACGCCACCTACGTCTCGCGCGGCAACGGCGGCGTGTTCAAGAACATCGACTCGGACTTCTTCTTCCAGCGCGCGATCGACACGCACATCGTCGAGGGCCTGATCGCCAAGGCCCCGCCGGAGGGCCCGACGCCCGAGGTCAAGGACGCGGTCCGCGGCTACGTGGAGGGCTACAACGGCTACCTCGCCAAGGTCGGCGTCAACGGGATCACCGACCCGCGCTGCAAGGGCAAGGAGTGGGTCAAGCCCATCAGCGAGCTCGACGCCTACCGCCGCTTCTGGCAGCTCGGGATCCTGGCGAGCCAGGGCGTGGCCGTGGACGGCATCGCCACCGCCGCGCCGCCCACCCCCGGGCTCCCCATCGGCGGCACCGCCGCCGCCTCCGACCCCGCCATGCTCCACGACCTCGGCAACCGCCTGGGCGAGCAGCTCGGCATCGGCTCTAACGCGATCGGCCTCGGCTCCGACGGCACCAAGGACGGCGGCGGCGTGCTGCTGGGCAACCCGCACTTCCCGTGGGACGGCCCCGAGCGCTTCTACCAGGCCCACATCACGATCCCCGGCAAGATGAACGTGACCGGCGGCAGCCTCTTCGGCGTGCCGGCGGTGCTGATCGGCCACACCGACGGCGTGGCCTGGAGCCACACGGTCTCCACCGCGCGGCGCTTCGTGATCTACGAGGAGAAGCTCGTGCCGGGCTCCCCCACGAGCTACCTCCACGACAACCAGGTCAAGCAGATGAAGGCCGACACGGTGACGGTGCAGGTGCGCGGCTCCGACGGCACGCTCGCCCCCCAGACCCGCACCCTCTACTCGACCGAGCACGGCTCGATCCTCACGGGAATCCTCGGCCTGCCGGTGTTCCCGTGGACGCCCGAGCGCGCGTACTCGATGAGCGACGCGAACGCGTCCAACTTCCGCTACCTCAACCACTTCTTCGCGATCGACCGCGCCCAGAGCGTGCGCCAGGTCCACGAGATCGAGCGCCGCTACCAGGGGATCCCGTGGGTGAACACGATCGCCGCCGACCGCAAGGGCGAGGCCTACTACGCCGACATCGGCGCGATGCCCAACATGACGAACGCGAAGCTCTCCGACTGCGAGGCCGTGCCGATCGGCGCCGCGCTGCGCACCGCGGCCACCGTGTTCGCGCTCGACGGCTCCCGCGGCGCGTGCGACATGGGCCAGGACCCGGACGCCGTGTCGCCCGGCATCCTCGGCCGCGACAAGCAGCCGTTCATGTTCCGCCGCGACTACGTGGAGAACTCGAACGACAGCTACTGGCTCACCAACCCCAAGCAGCCGCTCGAGGGCTTCCCGATGATCATCGGCAACGAGCGCACGGCGCGCGCGCTGCGCACGCGGCTGGGCCTGCGGATCATCCAGCAGCGCCTCGACGGCACCGACGGCCGCACCGGCACGGGCTTCAACCTCGCCGACATGACCTGGGCCGTGTTCAACGACCGCCAGTACGGGGGCGAGCTGTTCCGCGACGACGCGGTGGCGATGTGCAACGCCAACGCGTCGAGCATGCCGAGCTCGAACGGGCCGATCAACGTGGCCGACGCGTGCCCGGTGCTCGCGAAGTGGGACATGCACGACGACCTGGGCTCGAAGGGCGCGATCCTCGCGCGGCGGTTCATCAACCGCGCCCGCGCCGTGCAGAACGGCCCGTACAGCGTGCCGTTCGACGCCAACGACCCGGTCAACACCCCGCGCGGGCTGAACACGAGCAACCCGCAGGTGCAGCAGGCGTTCGGCGACGCGGTCACCGACCTGCGCAACGCCGGCATCCCGCTCGACGCCCCGCTGCGCGGCTACCAGTACGAGGTGCGCAACGGTAAGGCGATCCCGATCCACGGCGGCCCGGGCACCGACGGCGTGTTCAACGCGATCAACGTGAGCTGGACGCCGCCCAAGGGCTACCCGGACATCCCGCACGGATCGAGCTTCGTGCAGGTGGTGCACTTCCCGAAGAAGGGCTGCCCGGAGCACCGCACGATCCTCACCTACTCGCTCTCGACGAACCCGACCTCGAAGCACTTCAGCGACCAGACTCGGCTCTTCTCGAAGAAGCGCTGGGTCAACACGCCGTTCTGCCCGTCGCAGCTGAGGGCCGCGAGCGGGACCGTCACGCGCCTGCGTCCGTAGGGCTGCTCCCCCCGTTCGGGGCGACATAGCCGACGGATAGAGGGAGCGAAAGGTCGCTCCGGCTGCCTTATCGTTGGTGTGGACGATGGGCGCAACCGCAACCCGAATGACGGTCGAGCAGTACTACGAGATCACGGTCGAGGGCGACCGCAAGCAGCTCGTGGACGGGGCGATCGTGGTGAATGAGCCGAAGCTCATCCACGCCGAGCTGCAGGCGCGCCTCGCCATCGCGCTGCGCGCATGGACCGATGCCCGGCCTGGCCGCGGAGTCGCGTTCCTTCCCACCGACGTGGTGATCGACGAGCACAACCTCTACGCACCCGATGTCCTCTGGATCGCAGAGGAGAACCGGCCGCCGGACCTTCATCGCTATCCCGAGCGGGTGCCGGACCTCTGTGTCGAGATTCGCTCGCCCGGGACCTGGCGCCATGACGTAGGGGCGAAGAGGGCGGGCTACGAGCGGGCCGGGCTGCCGGAGCTGTGGCTGGTCGACCATGTGGCGGATCGCGTCCTCGTGTTCCGGCGCTCTCACATCGATGCCCCAGCCTTCGACATGAAGCTCGTGCTCGGCCTCGACGACGAGCTCACCTCGCCGCAGCTCCCCGGCTTCGCGCTGGCGATCGAGCGCCTGTTCAGGACCTGACCGACGCGCAGCGCGGGTTAGAGGGCGCGCAGCTTCACGTGACTCGCCGCGGCGGCGAGCGCGTCGTCGCCCTCGTAGCGGATCGTCAGCGTGCCGGTGGTCCCGCGCGGGAGAGGCAGCGCGAGCTTGAAGTGCCCGGCGTGCGGGAAGACCTCGGCGGTACGGCGGATGCTCAGGCGGCCCGACTTGCCGCGCACCTCAAAGGTGATTCGGCGGGAGGCCAGACGCGACACGGTGCCCGTGATCTGCACCCGTGAGCCGCGACGCGCTATCGATCTCACGCGGAGGCCGGGGCTCGACTTGCCGTGCGGGCTCGTCGGCGGCTCGACCGCAGGCTGGGAGCCCGGGGCGACGATGCTCGTCTCACTCGAGAACACGAAGCCCGAAACGTTGCCGAGCCGGTCCGTCGCGCGAACGCGGAAGCGATAGTGGCTGCCCGGGGTGCCCGCGTAGGTCCCACTCGTCGTCGAGGTGGCGGTCAGCCACGGTGTGTACGGGCCGTCGTTGGCGGAGACCTCGACGTCGAAGTCGCGCAGGCCGGTTCCGTCGTCGGTACCCGTCCAGGTGACGGGGATCGTCGGGTCGTTGGTCGGGCCGGAGGGCGTGGCCACACCCACCGTGGGCGCGGTTGCGTCTGAGCTGAAGGCCGCAGCCTCCTGGGAGCGGAAGGTCTCGCCGTAGCGGGTTGCCTGCGCATTCACCGTGAGGCGGTTGAGCGCGTCGCCGCCGGCGCGCACCGTCCACGCCACGGTCGCCGAGGCGTTCGGCGCGAGCGTGCCGAGATTCTGGGTCGCGGGGTTCGAGCCCGGCGCAAGCTCTACCCCCGCCGGGAGCTCGAGGGTTGCGCTCGGCGATTCCCCGCTCAGATCCGCGGACGAGTTCCTCACGTCGGCGAGGACCTGGACCGGTTCGCCGGGGCGGACCGCGGTGGCCGACAGGGTCACGTGCGTGACGGGGCGCGGGGTCCCGAGCGGTGTTAGCTGCCGCCTCGCTGCGAGTGCGTACGGCTCGCCCGGAAGGCCGTCCACGGTCGAGGCGGCCTTCACCTTGTAGATGACATTGCCCGTGGCGGGCGAGCGGACCTGCTCGACGTTGTCGATCGCGCTCGCGCTTGTGGACTCAACCGCGCCGGTTGTCGGGTCGAGCTGCTCGAGGTCGAGGTTGGAGAGAGTGAGCGACGTGGTGTTGCAGCCCGGCGCGATGCACCCGAGCGCACGACGATTCCACACGAGTGTCGCCCGATCGCCCGGCGCCTGGAGGGTCGCGCGGAAGAAGTGTGCGTCGCCGCCGGCCACCTC
>JAXDJC010000134.1:0-38190 GCA_034663685.1 Thermoleophilaceae bacterium | reverse complement strand
AGACGTCGCAGATCACGCCGACGCCGAACGCCTGTCAGATCCTCAGCCTCGTGCTGGGCCCGATCGATCTCAACCTGCTCGGGCTGCGGATCCGCACCAACCGGATCGACCTCCTGATCGAGGGGGTTCGGGGCCCCGGCAACCTGCTGGGAAACCTGCTGTGCGGGATCACCGGCATCCTCGATCCGCAGACGCTGGCCAGCACGCCGCTCGGTCAGCTCGCGCAGATCCTCAACGCGCTCGTCGCGTTGTCGCCGCGGACGGCATGAGGGAGGGCCGCCCGGCTCCGGCCGGGCGGCCGTTACCCTGACCGCCGTGATCATCTTCTCCGGCATCCAGCCGACGGGGACCAAGCACCTCGGCAACTACATCGGCGCGATCACGCAGTACGTGGCCGGGCAGGATCGCGGCGACCCGGCGATCTACTGCATCGTCGACCTGCACGCGATGACGGTCCCGTTCGATCCGGCCGAGCTGCGCGCCAACGTGCTCGACACCACGGCGCTGCTGCTCGCCGCCGGGCTCGAGCCGGACAAGGGGCGCTGCATCCTGTTCCGCCAGAGCGACGTGCACGAGCACACCGAGCTGTGCTGGCTGCTGGCCACGCTCACCGCCCACGGCGACCTCAACCGAATGACCCAGTTCAAGGAGAAGTCCGCGGCCGCGCGGGAGCTGGTGTCGGCGGGGCTGTTCCTCTACCCCGTCCTGCAGGCGGCGGACGTGCTGCTCTACAGGGCCGACGAGGTCCCCGTCGGCGACGACCAGCGCCAGCACATCGAGCTGATGCGCGAGATCGCGATGCGCTTCAACGCGCGGTTCGGCGAGACGCTCGTGCCGCCGGATCACCGGATCCCGGAGGTGGGCGGGCGCGTGATGGACCTCCAGGAGCCCGAGCGCAAGATGTCCACGACCCACGGGACCGAGCCCGGCACGATCTACATCCGCGACTCGGACGCGGACGTGACCAAGAAGATCAAGCGTGCGGTGGCCGACTCCGGGCGCGAGGTGGTGCGCGGGCCGGGCAAGGCCGGGATCGGGAACCTGATCGAGGTGATGGCCGTGCTGCGCGGCGTGGAGCCGGAAGCGGTCGAGCGGGAGTTCGAGGGGTCGGGCTATGGCGACTTCAAGGCGGCGGTGGCCGAGACGGTGACCGGCGCACTGGGTCCGATCCGCGACCGTTACGAGGAGCTGGCGGCCGACCCGGCGGGCCTCGAGGCCGTGCTGGCGGACGGCGCCGGGCGCGCCCGCGAGCTGGCGCAGGCCACGATGGTCGAGGTGCGGGAGCGGATGGGAGCGGGGCCGGCGCTGTGAGGGGCCTGACCCCCTAAAGCCGTCGGACTCGCCGTCTAGCATCGCCCCGATGCGCGCCGCCGCCCTCGACCTCGACCTCGAGGTCTTCCAGGGTCCGTTCGACCTGCTGCTCACCCTCGTCCTGCGCGAGGAGATCGAGCTTGCCGAGGTGGAGCTGGCCGAGGTCGTGCTCGCCTACGTCGAGTACCTCGAGCGCACGGGTGAGCTCGACCTCGAGGCCACCACCGAGTTCCTGGTGCTGATCGCGGCGCTGCTCGAGCTCAAGTCGCGCCTGATGCTCCCCGGCGAGGAGGACGAGGGGCTCGAGTGGGAGCCGGGCGAGGCCGCCGACGAGCTGCTGGCCCGCCTGCTCGAGTACTCGCGCCACAAGCGCGCGGCGGCCTTCCTGCGCGAGCGGCTCGAGGAGGAGAACGGCTTCCGCTACCGCTCGGCGCCGATCCCCCCGGCGCTGCGCCGCGTGTCGCTCGACCTCGCCGAGAAGTCGTACGAGCCCGAGTCGCTGGCGAGCGCCATCGGCGGCCTCCTGCGCACGCCGCCGCCGATCGACCTGCGCCACATGGCCCGCCCGCGGGTCACGGTGGAGATGCGCCTGGCGCACCTGCGCGACCTGCTGCGCACCCGCGCGCGCTTCGCGTTCGAGGAGGCGGTGGCGGGCGCCGACCGCGTGACCCAGGCGGTCACCATCTTCGCCCTGCTCGAGCTCTACAAGAAGGGCGAGGCCGACTGGGAGCAGAGCGGCCCGTTCGAGCCGATCACGATCGTGGGAGTAGAGCGGTGAACGAGCTGGCGCGCGTGATCGAGGCGCTGCTGTTCCTCTCCCCGGAGCCGCTCAGCTCCACCGAGCTGGCGGACTCGGCCGAGTGCAGCGAGGGCGAGGTGGTGGAGGCGCTCGCGCGCCTGCGCGAGCACTACGCCGAGGGCTACCGCGGCGTGGTGCTGCGCGAGGTTGCCGGCGGCTTCACCCTCGCCACCGACCCGGTGGCCGAGCGCGCCGCACGCCGGCTCTTCAGCCGCCCGCGCACCCCGCCGCTCACGCAGGCCCAGGCCGAGTGCCTCGCGATCGTGGCCTACCTCCAGCCCGTCTCCCGCCCGGAGATCGCCCGGATCCGCGGCGTGGCCTCCGAGTCGGCCGTCTCGACTCTGCTCGAGCGCGGGCTGATCGAGGAGGCCGGCCGCTCGCAGTTCGGCGCGATCCTGTATCGCAGCACCGAGCTCTTCCAGCGCCTGTTCGGACTCAGCGGGCTGGACGCCCTGCCCGACCCCGCACGGTTCGACCCCACGCCGGAGGAGGAGGGCGAGCTGCGCGAGCGCCTCCTCAAGGCCGGCGACCAGCGGAGCGCCTAGCACGCCCGGCTTCGGGCAGCACGTCGCGATGCTCGAGAGCTGGCGCCGCTTCCCCGGCGTCGAGCGCACGGGCGACGGCCGCGTGGCGCTCTCGTTCGACGACGGCCCGGACCCCGACGCCACGCCCGCGGTGCTCGACGCGCTCGACGCGGCCGGGATCACGGCGACCTTCTTCGTGGTCGGCGATCAGCTCACGCGCCACTGGGCCATCGCCCGCGAGGCGCGCGCCCGCGGGCATCAGCTGGCCCTCCACGGCGCGGCCCACCCGCACCACGAGGAGCTGAGCCCGGCGGCGGCGCGGGACGAGGTGGCCCGTGGCGTGGGCGCCTTCGAGGCCGCCACTGGCGTGCCCGCCACGCTCTTCCGCCCGCCCTACGGCCGCTTCTCCGAGCACTCCTTCGAGGCCTGCCTCAGGCTCGGCCTGACACCCGTGTACTGGTCCGCCTGGGGGTGCGACTGGGACCCGATCCCGGCCGAGCGCATCGCCGATCTGGCGGCCCGCGACCTCGCCCCCGGCGCGATCGTCCTGCTCCACGACTCCGCCCGCTACTCGGTCCGCGACAGCGCGAGCCCGACCGCCGCGGCGCTGGCGGCGATCGCCGCGGCCGCGGCCGGAAAAGGCCTCGAAATCGGCCCGATCGGCCACCCCCCGTACGGGGGATAACAAACCCCCCGACTGCGGGGGTCCGACCGGACGCTCAGGGACCCGCGATTTCCAGCCGATAGGCGTGTAGACGCCCGTTCTATCAAGCAGCAAAGCGACGGGGCCGACCCAGAAACACCCAGTGGAAGCCGCCGCGACGGACAAGCCCCGCACGTTCCTCAGGGCGACCCAGGTCGTCTCCGTCCTCGCGTTGGCCGCGTACACCCTGCACGTGGGCGTCGGCTTCGGGGGCCGCGCCAGCGAGTCGTTCTTCAGCGACTACCTCTACAACGGCCTGGTCCTGGTGGCTGCCTGCTCGTGCCTGCTGCGCGCGATCCGGGTCCCGGGGCAGCGGGCGGCCTGGGCGCTGCTCGGCGCCGGGCTGCTCACCTGGGCCGCGGCCGAGATCTACAACAGCTTCTACCTCGCCAACCTCGAGAACCCGCCCTACCCGTCGCTGAGCGACGCCCTCTGGCTCTCCTTCTACCCGGCCACCTACGCCGCCCTGGCGCTGCTGGTGCGCGAGCGGATGCACGAGGCCCGCGCCAGCCTCTGGCTCGACGGCCTGGTGGCCGCGCTCGCCGTTTCCGCCGTGGGCGAGGTGGCCGTGTTCAGCCCGATGGCCGCTGCGAGCAACGCGGACAACCTGGCCACTCCGATCCAGGTGGCCACCGACCTCGCCTACCCGATCGGCGACATGCTGATGCTCTCGCTGGTGATGGGCGTTTTCGCCCTCACGGCGTGGCGCCCGGGCCGGGCGTGGACGATGATCGGCCTTGGGCTCACGGCGATGGCCGTGGCCGACTCGGTCTACGCCTACCAGGCCTCGCAGGGCACCTACACGGAGGGCACGCTGCTCGACGCGATGTGGCCCGCGGCCACCCTGCTCGTGGGCTTCGCCGGCTGGGAGAAGAGCCGCAGCCGGGGCGAGATCCACCTCGGCGGCTGGCGCATGCTGGTACTCCCGGTGCTCTTCGCGCTGCCCTCGCTCGGCGTGCTCGTGTACGACCACTGGGTCCCCGTGGACGGCGCGGCCGTGCTGCTGGCGGCCCTCTGCATGGTCGCGGTGATCGTGCGCACCGCGATGACCTTCGGCGAGAACATGCGGATGCTCTCGAGCAGCCGCTACGAGGCGATGACCGACTCCCTCACCGGCCTGGGCAACCGCCGCCGGCTGATGGTTGACCTCGGCCAGTCGCTCGAGGACGCGTGCGAGGCATCCCCGTGCGCCCTCGCGCTCTTCGACCTCGACGGGTTCAAGCGCTACAACGACAACTTCGGCCACCCTGCCGGCGATGCCCTGCTGGCGCGCCTCGGGCGCAACCTGGCGAACGCCGTGGCGCCGCTCGGCCGCGCGTACCGGCTGGGTGGCGACGAGTTCTGCGTGCTCGCGACCGCGGACGCGACGAGCGCCGCCGGCGTGATCGCCGCCGCCAGCCAGGCACTGACCGAGCAGGGCCAGGGCTTCCTCGTGACCGCCTCCCACGGCCTGACGCTGCTCCCGCTGGAGGCCGACGACGCCGCGGCCGCCATGCAGATCGCCGACCAGCGCCTCTACGGCCACAAGGGCTCGCGGCGCAGCAGCGCGGTGGGCCAGCAGACCCGCGATGTGCTCCTCCAGGTCCTGCACGCCCGCAAGCCCGACCTGAGCGAGCACCTGCGCGAGGTGGCGCAGGTGGCGCTCGCCGTGGGCCGGCGCATGCGCCTCGCCCCCGAGGCGCTCGACGAGATGGCCCGCGCCGCGGAGCTGCACGACATCGGCAAGATGGCCGTGCCGGACGAGATCCTCAACAAGCCCGGGCCGCTCGACGAGGGCGAGCTGGAGTTCGTCCGCCAGCACACGATCGTGGGTGAGCGGATCCTCGCGGCGGCGCCCGCCCTCGCGGACGTGGCCAAGCTGGTGCGCTCGAGCCACGAGAGCTTCGACGGAAGCGGCTACCCCGACGGCCTGGCCGGCGAGGAGATCCCGCTCGCGTCGCGTGTCATCGCCGTCTGCGACGCGTTCCACGCGATGACCGAGGACCGCCCCTACAAGCCCGCGATGTCGCCGCAGGAGGCGATGGCCGAGCTGCGGCGCTACAAGGGGACCCGCTTCGACCCGGACGTGGTCGAGGCGATCTGCGGCGAGATCGAGGCCGGGCGCGTACCGCCGCCGGTCGAGCGCGTGGAGCTCGAGCTGCCCTCGCTCGTCCAGCCGTCGCTGTCCTGACCGCCCCCTGGACGCCTATTCGAGCGGGCCGCGCGCCCCTCGTGCCGATGAATGCGCAGCGCCTGCTCCCCGGAAAGGACTCCAGAGACCGAATGACCCGCACCTCCCGCATCCTGCTCGCCTCGCTCATCGCCGCCCTGGCCGCCCCCGCGGGCGCCTCGGCCGCCACGGTCTCGATGACCGGCGGCAAGGCCACCTTCACCGCGGCGTCGGGCGAGACCAACCAGCTGACGGTGCGCAACGTGTTCGGCGGCAAGATCGAGTTCGAGGACCTCGGGGTCTCGTCGATCACGGCCGGGAACGGATGCGCGGTCTATGCGGCCCAGCGGGTGCACTGCGTCGCGGCCGGCCTCACGAGCGTGGTCGTGGACGTGGGCGACGGGAACGACACGGTCACCGACAGCCTCTTCATCACGCCCTTCACCACCTACGGCGGGGTCGGGAACGACACCATCCACGGCGGCGGCGGGCCCGACACGATCCTCGGCGGTGCCGGCAACGACACGCTGAACGGCGGCGGCGGCGACGACGTGTTCGTGGCCGACGACGGCGCCGACTCGATCAAGGGCGACACCGGCCGCGACAGCGTGAACTACGCCGACCGCACTGCGGGCGTCAACGTGAGCCTCGACGGGGTTGCCGACGACGGCGAGACCGGCGAGGGCGACAACGTGGACGCCACCATCGAGGACGTGACCACCGGCTCGGGCAACGACACGATCACCGGCTCCGCGGCCGCCAACGTCCTCGACAGCGGTGCGGGGAACGACAGCCTCACCGGGCTCGGCGGGGACGACAAGCTCAGCGGCGGCGCCGGCGTCGACACCTACTCCGGCGGCGCGGGCATCGACACGATCACCGCCCGCGACGGCGCGCAGGAGTCGATCGCCTGCGGCTCGGAGGCCGACGTGGCCGACGCCGACTACAACGACAACGCCGACCCGGACTGCGAGGTCGTGAACCGCGACGCCGCGCCGGTGGTCCCGGTGGTGCCCCCGGTCGTCGATCCGATCCTCCCGCCGCCGCCCGCCGGCGGCACCGGCAACGTGATCGAGGCCCCGGTCGCCACGATCTCCCCGGCACCGGTCCTCGTGTCCAGCGACGGCGTGGCCGCGGTCCGGCTCAAGTGCCCGAGCGAGGCCTTCGAGGGCTGCGCGGGCTCGATCCTGATCGAGGCGCTCGACGTGGCCGGCAGCGGCAAGGGCAAGCTCGACGTGACGGCGGCCCGCCGGCGCAAGACCAAGCTCGCCAGCCGCCGCTTCAAGGTCGCCGCCGGGCTGGGCGCCACGATCCCCGTTCGCCTTGACCGCCGCGCCTGGCGCAAGTTCAAGAACCGCAAGCACGTGAAGGTCCAGATCACCGTGACGATGGAGAACGCCACCGGCACGACGACCAACACGCGCACCGTCGAGCTCAAGCCGCTCCCGCCGAAGAAGAAGTAGGGCTCCCGCTAGGCGGAGGCGGCCGCCAGCTGCCCGCAGGCCGCGTCTATGTCGCGGCCGCGGGTCAGCCGGACGGTCGCTCGCAGCCCGCGCTCCTCGAGCGCGGCGCGGAAGGAGTCGATCGCCGCACGCGAGCTGCCCCGCAGTCCCGAGTCGGTCGGGTTGTACGGGATCAGGTTGACCTTGAACGCCTCGCGCGGCCGCAGCGCGTCGGCCAGGGCCATGGCCTGGGCGTAGCGGTCGTTGACGCCGTCGAGCATCAGGTACTCCACGAACACGGGCTGGCGGCGCGCGCTCGACCAGCGCAGGCACGCCTCGAGCACGTCGGGCAGCGGGTGGCGGTCGTTCACCGGCATCAGCTCGGAGCGCAGCGCCTCGTCGGCGGCGTGGAGCGAGAGCGCCAGGCGCACGGGCGGGCCCTCCTCGGTCATGCGCTCGATGCCGGGGATCCAGCCCACGGTGGAGACCGCCGTGCGACGGGTGGTGATGCCGATGTCCGGCAGGCGCTCGCAGGCGGCCAGCACGGAGTCGAGGTTCATCAACGGCTCGCCCATCCCCATGAACACCGCGTGGTCCACGGGCTCGATGCGGCGGAAGTGGAGCGCCTGATCGAGGATCTCGGACTCGGTGAGGTTGCGGGCGAACCGCATCCGCCCGGTGGCGCAGAAGGTGCAGGTGAGCGCGCAGCCGACCTGGCTCGAGAGGCAGAGCGAGCGGCGCCCGTCGCGGTAGCGCATGAGCACGCCCTCGATCGCGCGGCCGTCGGCGGTGCGGAACAGCGCCTTCTCGGTGCCGTCGCGGGCGCGCGCCTCGCGCTCGACGGTGAGCGTGGAGAGCGGCAGCTCGGCGCTCAGCCGCTCGCGCAGCGGCGCCGGCACGTTGGTCATCTCGTCGTACGAGGTCGCCCCGCGCGCGGTCCACTCCCAGATCTGGCGGGAGCGGAAGCCGGGCTCGCCGGCCTGGGCGAGCACCTCGTCGAGCAGCTTCAGGTCCACGGGCCGAGTGTGGCAGCCTCAGGCGCATGCGCCTCGCCAAGTACCTCGCCCACGCCGGGGTCGCCTCGCGCCGCGCGGCCGAGCGGCTGATCGCCTCCGGGCGGGTGAGCGTGGCCGGCGAGGTGGTGACCGATCCCGCGCGCGACGTGGACTCGGGCGTGGTGGTGGCGGTCGACGGCGAGCCGGTCCGCGCGGAGCGGCGCGTGGTCTACGCGGTGAACAAGCCGCGCGGCGTGGTGTCCACCGCGGCCGACACCCACGGCCGCCCCACGGTGGTCGAGATGATCCCGGCGGAGGCGCGGCGGCTCTACCCCGTGGGGCGCCTCGACGCCGACTCCACTGGCCTGCTCCTGCTCACGAACGACGGCGAGCTGGCCAACCTGCTCACGCATCCGCGCTACGGGGTGGAGAAGGTCTACCGGGCGCGCGTGGTGCCCGGCCTCAACGCCGCGGCCATCGACGCACTCAGGGACGGCGTCCAGCTCGACGACGGCCTGGCCCGGGCCGAACGCGCGCGCCAGGTTTCCTCCGGCGTGCTGGAGATCGCGCTGAGGGAGGGGCGCAAGCGGCAGGTGCGCCGCATGTGCGAGGCGGTCGGGCGGCGGGTGGTCGAGCTCGAGCGGGTGCGCTTCGGGCCGCTGCGGCTCGGCACGCTCAAGCAGGGCTCGTTTCGCAAGCTCACGCCGGCCGAGGTGGACGCCCTGCGGGAGTCGGCCGCCCTGCTTGAATCACGCGGCCGATGAAGCTGCGCGCCATCAGAGGAGCCATCACCGTGGACGGCAACGAGCGCGACGCGATCCTCGACGGCACCGAGGAGCTCGTGCACGCGGTGATGGAACGCAACGCTCTGCACGCCCAGAACATGGTGAGCTGCATCTTCACGTGCACCTCCGACCTCACGGCCGCCTTCCCCGCCGAGGCCGCGCGGCGGCTCGGATTGAGCGACGTGCCGCTGCTCTGCGCGCAGGAGATCGACGTGCCGGGCGCCCTCGAGCGGGTGATCCGGGTGATGGTGCACTGCTACGTGGACGACGCGAAGGCCTCTCAGCACGTGTACCTGCGCGAGGCGGTCGGCCTGAGGCGCGACCTGGAGGGCGCCCAGTGAGCCTCGAGTTCTCCGCGCGCCTGCGCGACATCCCGGCCTACCCGGCGGCCGACACCTACGACTTCGGCGGGGAGCTGGTCAAGCTGGCGTCGAACGAGTCGCCGTGGGCGCCGCACGAGGCGGTGGTGGAGGCGATCCAGGCCAAGCTCGGCACGCTCAACCGCTACCCGGACCCGGACAAGGGCCTGGTGCGCAAGGCGCTGGCGGATCGCTTCGACACGGTGCCGGCCCGGGTGGCCGTGGGCAACGGGTCCTGCGAGCTGCTGATGAGCGCGGGGGAGGCGCTGCTCGAGCCGGGCGCCGAGATCGTGTACGCGTGGCCGTCGTTCTCGATGTACCCGCACCTGGCCGCCGCGAGCGGCGCGCGCGCGTTGACCGTGCCGCTCGACTCCGAGGGCCGCCACGACCTCGATGCGATGGCGCGCGAGGTCACCGTCGCCACGCGGCTGGTGCTCGTCTGCAACCCGAACAACCCCACAGCCACGGCACTGCCGATAGACGCGATCGACGAGTTCGTGGCGTCGCTGCCGCGCAACGTGGCCGTGATCCTGGACGAGGCCTACGTGGAGTTCTCCACGATGCAGGACCCGGACGAGTCGCTGCCGCTGCTCGCCAAGCACCCCAACCTGGTGCTGCTGCGCACCTTCTCGAAGGTCTACGGGCTCTGCGGGCTGCGGGTGGGGTACGGGCTGTGCGGCTCGGACTCGTTCAGGGACGCGGTCGACCGCGTGCGCCAGCCGTTCTCGGTCAACGCCCTCGCGCAGGCGGCGGCCGTGGAGGCGCTCGCCCACCAGGACGAGGTCGAGCGCCGGGTGGAGCGGACCGCGATCGAGCGCCTGCACGTGGAGGACGCACTCGAGGAGCGCGGGCTCTGGACGAGCGACAGCCAGGCCAACTTCTCGTGGGTCTCGCTGGGCGATCGCGACGAGGCCGCCGTGCTGAGCGAGCTGGCGGCGCGCGGCGTGATCGTGCGCGGCGGCGGCGCGCTGGGCCAGGAGGGCTTCATCCGCGTGACCTACGGCACGCGCCCCGAGAACGACCGCTTCCTGGCCGCGCTGGACGAGGCGCTGACGGCCGCGCCGGCAGCGGCGTCCCGGTAAAGATGTTGGGCACCGGCTCCGATACGTGGTAAAAGAAGGACCCGCGAATGCTTCGCACCGGCACGTCATCCCTGACCGACAGCGCCTCCGGCGCCGCTTGGCGTGCCTATCTCTGGACCTGGCGATTTAGCTAGGCGTCCGGCCGCGTCCGCCCCGATCGGGGGCGCGAGACCGAGCAGTGCTCCCCGCCGGACGCCCCCGCCCCCCGGCCCGAACTCGGGCCAGCGCCGTCCCAGAACTAGGATTTCCAACTCGAGCTTCGAAAGCAGGTCCGAATGATGATCGTGATGAAAGAGGGGGCCCGGCCCGACGAGGTGGACGCAGTCGTCCGCCAGGTCGAGTCGACCGGCGCCCACGCACACGTCTCCAGGGGCGAGATACACACCGTCGTGGGCGCGATCGGCGACCGCGAGCACATCGCCAACCTCGCGCTGGAGGGCTTCCCGGGCGTGGACCACGTGGTCCCGATCACGCGGCCCTACAAGCTCGCCTCGCTCCAGTTCAAGAAGGACACGCCGTCCGTCCTCGACATAGGCGGCCGCAAGATCGGCGGCCCGAACTTCATGACGATCGCCGGACCGTGCACCGTGGAGTCGCGCGAGCAGATGCTCACCGCGGCGCGGGTGGTGCGGGACGCGGGCGCCCAGCTCCTGCGCGGCGGCGCCTACAAGCCGCGCACCTCCCCGTACTCGTTCCAGGGCCTGGGCGACGAGGGCCTGCGGCTGCTCCAGGAGGCCAAGGAGGAGACCGGCCTCCCGATCGTGACCGAGCTGATGGACGTGCGCGACCTCGAGCCGGTGCTCGAGGTGGCCGACGTGCTCCAGCTGGGCGCGCGCAACATGCAGAACTACACGCTGCTCACGGAGGTGGGCCGCTCCGGCCGGCCGGTGCTGCTCAAGCGCGGCCTCTCCGCCACGCTCGACGAGCTCCTCATGTCGGCCGAGTACATCCTCAAGGAGGGGAACGAGGACGTGATCCTCTGCGAGCGCGGCATCCGCACGTTCGAGACCGCCTACCGGTTCACGCTCGACCTGATGGCCGTGCCGGTGCTCAAGGAGATGACCCACCTGCCGGTGGTGGTCGATCCGAGCCACGCGGCCGGCAAGCGCTCGCTCGTGCCGGCGCTCTCCTACGCGGCGGCCGCGGCTGGCGCGGACGGGATCATCGTGGAGATCCACCCCGAGCCCGAGGAGGCGATCTGCGACGGGCCCCAGGCGCTCGTGGCGGACGAGTTCCCGGAGTACCTGCGGAAGCTCGAGGCGGCGGCGGCGCTCGCGGGCAAGGAGCCAGTGAGGGTCTGAGCCGGGTCGCTGTCCTGGGCGTCGGCCTGATCGGCGGCTCGATCGGGCTGGCCGCGCGCGGTGAGGACAACGAGGTCGTGGGCTGGGACCCGGATGCGGATGTCCTGGCGCGGGCCGTCGAGATCGGCGCCATCGGCGTCGCGGCCGAGTCGGTGGAGGACGCGGCGGGGGAGGCGGAGATCGTGTTCGCCTGCGCCCCCGTGGGTGCCCTTCCCGCGCTCGTGGCCGAGGCTCTGGACGCGGCGGGGCCGGCCTGCGCCGTCACCGACGTGGGCTCCACCAAGCGCGCCATCGCTCAGATCGACGACGAGCGCTTCATCGGCGGCCACCCGATCGCAGGCTCGGAGACGGCGGGGGTGGAGAACGCGCGGGGCACGCTGTTCCGCGGCGCCACCTGGTACCTCACGCCCGGCGAGCGCTCCTCCGGGGTCCTCTACGAGCGCCTGCACTCGCTGCTCGTCGGCTTCGGCGCCATGCCGGTGGCGATCGACGCGGAGACGCACGACCGGCTCCTCGCCGCGGTGAGCCACGTGCCGCACGTGATCGCCAACGTGCTCGTGTCCCAGGTGGCGAGGCGGCTCCACCAGGAGGGCGAGGCCCTTCCGCGCGTGGGCCCGAGCTTCCGCGACGCCACCCGCGTGGCGGGCGCCAGCTCGGCGATCTGGACCGACATCTACCTCTCGAACGCCGACGCGATCGCCGACGAGCTCTCCGCGCTGGCCGACGGCCTCGCCGGCGTGGCCGGCATGCTGCGCGACGGCGAGGCCCTCACCGCCTGGAACGAGCGCGCCGCCGAGGACCGCCGCCGCCTGCTGGAGGCCGATCTCGCCGGCGGACCGGTGCACGAGCTCCAGGTGTCCGTGCCCAACCGCCCGGGTATCGTCGCGCAGGTGGCACTCGCACTCGGTCGCGGTGGCGTGAACATCGCCGACATGGCGCTCGCTCCCGCGCCTGACAACCGCTCCGGCGCGATCACCCTGTGGGTGACGGGTGAGCACGCGGGCGCTCGCGCCGCCGAGCTGGTCGAAGCGCTCGGGTTCCCGGTCGCCGGCGGCCGGTGAGCGCCGGCCGCGCGCGATGAGCACCCGCTTCGCCCCAATGGGCCCGCTGCGCGGGCGCCTCGTCCCGCCGCCGGACAAGTCGATCTCGCACCGCGCCGCGCTGTTCGCCGCCATGAGCGACGAGCCGGTCACGATCCACAACTACCTCGCCGCCGAGGACACGCTCTCCACCCTCGACGCGATCCGCGCGCTGGGCGCGGCCGTGGAGATGGAGCCGTCCACGGCCGGGGGCACAGCCGCCACCGCGTCCGATGACGGCCTGACCGTGCTCGTGCGCGGCGTGGGCCTGGGCACGGCCGCGCCCACCACCGGCGGGCTGCTCGACGTTGGCAACGCCGGCACCCTGCTGCGGATCCTGCCGGGATGGCTGGCGGGCCAGCCCGCGGGAGTGTGGACGCTCGACGGCGACGAGTCGATCCGCCGCCGCCCGGTCGATCGGATCGTGGAGCCGCTCCGCCTCATGGGCGCCCGGATCGAGGCGCGCGATGACCGCTTCACGCCGCTCACGATCGAGGGCGGCCCGCTGGCGGGGATCGACTACGAGCTGCCGGTGGCGAGCGCCCAGGTCAAGTCGTGCCTGCTGATCGCCGGTCTGATGGCCGAGGGCGAGACCATCCTCACCGAGCCGGCCCGGAGCCGCGACCACACCGAGCGCATCCTGGTCCGCGCCCGCGCCACCTTCTCCCGCGAGGGCCGCACGCTGTGCGTGGCGCCGGTCGACGAGCTGGAGCTGGACGACGTGGTGGTCCCGGCCGACCCCAGCTCGGCCGCGTTCCTCGCAGCCGCCGCGCTGATCGTGCCGGGCTCGCGGATCCTGATCGAGCGCATGGGGCTCAACTGGACGCGCACGGCGTTCTTCCGGATCGCCGCGCGGATGGGCGGGGTGGTGCTCGGCGACCTCGAGGAGCCGGCCGACCGCGTGCCGGCCGAGGAGCCGGTGGGCGACATCGACGTGTGCCAGGCGCCGCTCGAGGGCACGGTCGTGGAGGCCGGTGAGGTGCCGCTGGCGATCGACGAGCTGCCGCTCGTGGCGCTGCTCGGCTGCTTCGCGGAGGGCGAGACCGTGGTGCGCGGCGCGGAGGAGTTGAGGCTCAAGGAGTCCGACCGGATCGACGGCGTGGTGCAGGGGCTTCGGGCGCTCGGCGCCGACATCGAGGGGGCGCCGGACGGGTTCGTGGTGCGCGGCACGGGCGGCCTCGAGGGCGGCGCGATCGACTCGCGCGGCGACCACCGGCTGGCGATGCTCGGGGCGATCGCGGGGGTGGCCTCGCGGGGCGGCGTGGAGGTCTCGGGCATGGAGGCCGCCGCGATCTCGTACCCCGCGTTCGAGTCCGACCTCGCCGCCCTGGCCTAGTCGCCTCGCCTAGCCTCCACCCATGGTCGTGGCAATCGACGGCCCCGCCGGGGCGGGCAAGAGCACGGTCGCGCGCGGAGTGGCGGAGCGGCTGGGCTTCGGCTACCTCGACTCGGGTGCGATGTACCGCGCGGTGGCCCTCGCGCAGCTCGACCGCGGCGGCGACCCGGCCGAGACCGCGGCGAGCGCCGACATCGACCTGGGCGAGCGCGTGACGCTGGACGGCCGCGACGTGACCGATGCGATCCGGACCCCGGATGTCACGGAGGAGGCCTCGCGGATCGCCACCAGCCGCTCCGTGCGCGAGGCGATGGTGGCCAAGCAGCGCGAGCTGGTCCAGAGCGGCGACTGGGTTGCGGAGGGGCGCGACATCGGCACGGTCGTGGCGCCGGACGCGGAGCTCAAGATCTTCCTCACCGCGAGCCCCGAGGCGCGGGCGCGCCGGCGCGCGGTGGACCTCGGCACCGACTGGCGCGTGGTGCTGCGCGACCAGGGCCTGCGCGACGCTCAGGACCGCGATCGCGAGCACTCGCCGCTGCGGCCCGCGCCCGAGGCGATCGAGCTGGACACGACAGACCGGCCCGCCGAGGACGTGATCGCGCAGATCGCCGGGCTCGTGGCCGCCGCGCGCAAATCCTGATGGCGCTCCCGCGCGTGGCGGTCGTCGGCTACCCCAACGTCGGCAAGTCCACGCTGGTCAACCGGCTCACGGGCACCAAGGAGGCGGTCGTGCACGAGGACGCGGGCGTCACGCGCGACCGCAAGGAGCTCGAGGCCGACTGGAACGGCCGCCACTTCATGCTGGTGGACACCGGCGGGATCGACCTGGCCGACGGCGACGAGCTGGCCCGCCAGATCCAGGGCCAGGCCGCCTTCGCGCGCGAGGAGGCGCAGGCGATCGTGCTGGTGGTGGACGCCCGCACCGGCGTGCGCCCCGGCGACGAGGAGCTGGCCGCCCAGCTGCGCGGCGCGCCGGTGCCCGTGATCGTGGCCGCGAACAAGACCGACAGCGCGGGCGCCATTCCGCAGACGGCGGAGTTCCACCGGCTCGGGCTGGGCGAGCCGGTGCCGGTCTCGGCGGCGCAGGGGCTCGGCACCGGCGACCTGCTCGACCGCGTGACCGAGGCGCTCGACCACGCCCCCGAGCCGGAGCCGGAGGACGACAGCGCGCGCATCGCCGTGATCGGGCGGCCGAACGTGGGCAAGTCGTCGCTCGTGAACGCCTGGCTGGGGGAGGAGCGCGTGATCGTGTCCGACCGGGCAGGCACCACGCGCGATGCGGTGGACACGCGCCTCGAGGTGGACGGCAAGCCGGTGGTGCTGGTGGACACGGCGGGCCTGCGCCGGCGCGGCAAGGTGGCCGGCACGGTGGACTGGTACGCGCAGCTGCGCTCCGAGCGCGCCGCCGAGCGCGCGGACGTGGCGATCGTTGTGGCTGACGCCTCCGAGGCGCTGACCACCGAGGACCTGCGCGTGGGCGAGCTGGCGATGCAGAAGGAGTGCGGCACGCTGCTGGCGCTCAACAAGTGGGACGTGGGGCGGACCGACCTCGAGGACGCGAAGGAGCGCGCCCAGGCACGGCTGCGCCAGCGGCCCGAGGTGCTGGCGGTGTCGGCCAAGACCGGCCGCGGCGTGCGGCGCCTGCTGGTGCACGCTCTCGAGCTGGCCGAGCGGGTCAAGATCCGCATCCCCACCTCGGAGCTCAACCGCTTCCTCTCCGACATCCAGGGGATCCGCGAGCCGCCGCTGGTGCGCGGCAAGCGCCTCAAGCTCCTCTACATGACGCAGTACGGCACGCGCCCGCCGCGCTTCAGCATCCAGGTGAACGATCGCGGCTGCCTCACGCGCGACTACGGCTTCATGCTCGAGAATCGCCTCAGGGAGCGCTACAACCTGCACGGAGTGCCGCTCGTGATCGACTATCACGGCCGCGAGGAGCGGCGCCCCCGCTAACCTCGCCCCTTCTCTGAACCCGACTTCCGGAGCGTCTTCCTCACCCCATGAGCACTCAGGGCCTGTCCGACAACGAGTACCTGTTCACCTCCGAGTCCGTCACCGAGGGCCACCCCGACAAGATGGCCGACCAGATCTCGGACGGGGTGCTCGACGCGGTCCTGCGCGACGATCCCAACGGCCGCGTGGCCTGCGAGACGCTCGTGAACACCGGCCTCGTGGTGGTCTCCGGCGAGATCTCCACCACCACCTACGTGGACGTGCCGAAGATCGCCCGCGAGACGATCCGCAAGATCGGCTACGACAACGCCGAGTACGGCTTCGACTGCAACACCTGCGCCGTGATCACGGCGATCGACGAGCAGTCGCCCGACATCGCCCAGGGCGTGAACGAGGCGTACGAGATGCGCACCGACCCCGCCGACGACGACGAGCTCGACAAGGCCGGCGCGGGCGACCAGGGGATGATGTTCGGCTACGCCACGCGCGAGACGCGCGAGCTGATGCCGATGCCGATCGCGCTGGCGCACAAGCTCGCGCACCGGCTGGCGGAGGTGCGCCGCGGCGACGTGATGCCGTACCTGCGCCCGGACGGGAAGACGCAGGTCACCGTGCGCTACCAGGACGGCCGCCCGGTCGAGATCGAGAAGGTCCTGATCTCCACCCAGCACAAGCCGGGCGTGGACTCGCAGGCCCTGATCAAGCCCGACCTCTTCGAGCACGTGCTCCATCCCGTGCTCCCCACGGAGCTCTACGACGAGAAGAAGCTGCTCGACGGCTTCCTCGTGAACCCGACCGGCAAGTTCGAGATCGGCGGCCCGATGGGCGACTGCGGCCTGACCGGCCGCAAGATCATCGTGGACACCTACGGCGGCGCCGCCCGCCACGGCGGCGGGGCGTTCTCGGGCAAGGACCCGTCGAAGGTGGATCGCTCGGCGGCCTACGCCGCGCGCTACGTGGCCAAGAACGTGGTGGCCGCGGGACTGGCCGACCGCTGCGAGATCCAGGTGGCCTACGCGATCGGCGTGGCGCGGCCGGTGTCGGTGATGGCCGACACGTTCGGGACCGAGCGCGTGTCGCGGGCCAGGATCGCCCAGCTGATCGACGAGCACTTCGACCTGCGCCCGGCCGCCTTCCGCCAGGAGCTCCGGCTCCACCGGCCGATCTACCAGAAGACCGCGGCGTACGGCCACTTCGGCCGCGACGACCACGACTTCACCTGGGAGAAGACGGACAAGGCGGACGCGCTGCGCGAGGCGGCGGGGATCTCCTCGTCCGAGTCGCCGGTCAACGCCTGACCGCGGGGGGCCGTCGGGCTAGCCGACGCCTCTCTTCTTCAACTCCGCCCGGCTCAGGTACTGGGTCCACTCGATCTGCTTGACCTTGCCGGTGGCCGTCTCGTTCAGGCGCAGCGTGAACTGGAGCTTGAAGAACGGCTTGCGCAGCTGCTTGCGGCCCTCCGCGTTGAGGGGCACGGTGATCCTCGCGCTGGCCGTCCTGAAGCGGAGCTCCTTCGCGCCGTAGCGCTGCTTGAAGCGCGTGGAGGCGGACTTGGCGTACGCGCCCTTCGGCTCCACCACGAGCTTGCCCGCGCACAGGCCGCTCGCGTCGCGGAACGCCGCCGGGCAGGGGATCGAGATCGACACGTAGCCGGTGGTCACGCGGCGCGGCAGCGTGGAGCGCACGATCCCGCTGCCCAGGTCCGTGGTCTCGCAGTCGAGCCCGACGCTCGGCGCGGCGGTGAGGCCCTCCACCGAGTCGGTGCCGTTGCCGCAGAGGATGTAGCGGTCGTGCACGCCGGGCGGGTTGTCGAGGCGGATCACGTCGTTGCCGTCCTCGGCCTCGTCGTCGTCCACCCCGGCGCCGCCGATCAGCGTGTCGTTGCCCGAGCCGCCGAAGAGCTGGTCGTTGCCGCCCCGGCCGTCGAGGGTGTCGTTGCCCTCGGCGCCGCTCAGGCCGTTCGACGCCTCGTTGCCGCGCAGCGTGTCGTCGCTCTTGCCGCCGTCCACGCCCTCGACGCCCGTCACGGTGTCGCCCTCGCCCGCCTCGCCCGCGGCGGGCGTGCCGAGCGCGAGGTCGACGCTCACGGGCGCCGTGCGCTCGCTGTAGGAGAGGAAGTCGGACTCGCCGGCGCCGCCGTCGATCACGTCGCCGTCGGCCGCTCCGGTCACGTCGCCGTCGGTCAGGAAGTCCTGGCCGTCGCCGCCGTGGAGGGTGTCGATCCCGCCGCCGCCGTCGAGGTTGTCGGAGTAGGGGCCCCCGTTGAGCACGTCGTTGCCCGGCCCGCCCTTCACCACCGAGCCGACGAACGTGGTGCCGGCGGTCACGGCGAAGGTGTCGGCGCCGTCGCCGAGGTCGGCCAGAATCTCCTGGATGTCGTCGGTCGAGCTCTGGAGGTCGCAGGTGGCCCGCGTTGGCGTGACCTGCGTGCAGCCCTGCTGCACGGTGATGGCGGAGGCGCCGGGGTCGTCGATCGTCGCCTTCGGGCCGTCGACGCTCACGGAGACCTTGTTGGCCTCCCCTGGCGCGGCGGTGTAGGTCACGGTCGACCCCCGGTCGCCCCCGCCCGGATCCAGGCGGACGGTTGATGCGGCCGCGGGGGCGGCGCCGAGGAGCAGGATGGCGATCAGGGCGGTGGTCAGCCGAGCGGGTTGCATGCCCGCGTAAACCCGGACGAGGCATTCGGAGTTGCGCCGCAACTCGGCGGGTGGGCGCGGGTTTCCAGCGGCCGTGGCACGACTCGCACTCGTTCTGGTCTCGACAGCCCTGCTCGCGGCCCCGGCCTCGGCGCTCGGCGCCAACGCGAGCGTGGTGGACGGCCAGCTGCGCTACGTGGCCGCCGGCGGGGAGCAGAACGACGGCGGGATCGCGCTCAGCGCCGCCGGCGTCTACGAGATCTACGAGGCAAGCGCAGGCGGCGCGAAGGGCATCGCCCTCACGGCCGGCCCGGGCTGCGTCGCGTCCAAGACCGAGATCAAGTGCCCGAAGGAGGGCATCACGAGCATCGCGATCGCGCTCGGCGACCGCAACGACGGGTTCAACGTGGGGGACCACCCGGTGCCGCTCGCGATCTCGGGCGGAGCCGGCACCGATTGGGTCCGCTACTACAACCAGGAGGCGGTGCCGCTCGTGATCTCCGCGGATGGCGTGGCCAACGACGGCCCCGGGGGCGACGACAACGTCGCCACCGACGTGGAGTCGCTCAGCGGAGGCATCTTCGCGGACAGGCTGCTGATCGGCCCGGGCGGCGGCAGCCTGATCGGCTGGGAGGCCGACGACCAGCTCACCGGCGGTGCGGGCAACGACCGGATCGAGTCCGCCTACGTCCAGGATGTGGGCACCGATGCGGGCGCCTTCTACTTCGACGGCACCGACACGGTCAAGTGCGGCGGCGGGCAGGACTTCGTTCTGGCCGACAGCACCGACCACATCGCGCCGGACTGCGAGGCCGTCGGCAAGAACGTGAAGGGCGGGTTCCAGTTCATGGGCTCCAACGGCCCGGACCGGATCGACTCGCCCTACGGCTGGGAGCCGGGCGTGATCTACGGCCGCGGCGGCAACGACGTGCTGAGCGGTGGCGTGTTCGGGGCCGCCACGATCTACGGCGGCGCCGGCAACGACCGGATCCACGCCGGGGACGACTACGACACAGTGGACCACGTGTACGGCGGGAGCGGCAACGACCTCATCCGGGCGCGCGACCCCGGCAAGGGCTACCGCGACATCGTGGCCTGCGGTCCCGGCACCGACACCGCGATCGTGGACCGCCGCGACTCGGTCTCCGGCTGCGAGCACGTCCTGCGCAGCCACTGACGCGTTTGCTTGACTGACCGGCCGATGAGGGTCGGCGAGCTCTGGCGCTATCCGGTGAAGTCGATGCGCGGCGAGGCGCTCGACCAGGTCGAGCTGCGACCGGACGGGTTCGAGGGCGACCGGGTCGTGCACGTGCGCGACGAAGGGCAGCTCGTGACCGGCCGCACGCGGCCGGGGCTGCTCGGCCTCTCCGCCACGCTCGGGCCGGACGGCGACGCGCTCGTGGACGGCCGGCCGTGGCGGGCGGACGAGGTCGCGGCGGCGGTGCGCGAGGCCGCGGGGGAGGGCGCGAGGCTCATCGGCGACGGCCGGTCGCGCTTCTTCGACGAAACGCCGCTGCTCGTGGCGACCGACGGGATGGCCGAGGAGTTCGGCATCGACCGCCGGCGGCTGCGGCCGAACATCGTGATCGCCGGCGTTGAGGGGTTCGCGGAGCGCGAGTGGGAGGGCCGGCGGATGCGGATCGGAGACGCCGTGATCGTGCTCGACCACCTCTGCGTGCGCTGCGTTATGACCACGATCGACCCCGACTCGCTCGACCAGGACGCGGACGTGCTGCGCCGGATCAACGACGAGCTCGACGGGCGCGCCGCGCTCAACTGCAGCGTGGAGCAGCCGGGACGGATCGCGCTCGGCGACCCGGTCGAGCTGCTCTGAGCGCGTGGCCGGCAGCCGCGCGGAGGCGGCCGCCCGCTAGCCGCGCGGCGCGGGCGGCGGGTCGAGCGGCGGGTCGAGCGACGGCGCCGGAGCGTCCGCCTCGTGCACGACGCGGTCCACCTGGCGGGACACGTGGTCCGGGTTGGCGATGCCGGAGAACCGGAAGCCGGCGCCGGACTCGGCCGAGGTGTCGAAGTCGACCGTGCCGATGCCGAGGATCCGCTCCAGGAAGCCCTGGGTGACCTTGACGTCCTGCACCCGGTCGATGCGCGTCTCCTCGACGCTCCTGCTGAGGATGCCGCGGCGGATGTGCAGGCGGCGGTTGGTGATCGCGTAGCGCGTGGAGAAGCGCTTGAGGTAGCCCCAGATCAGCACGATCACGAGCACGGCGCCGCCGGCCGCGGCTCCGATGCCCGCGTCCTTGGCCAGGTAGCCGATCGCGAACGCGGCCGCCACGGCCAGCAATCCGAGGATGTAGAAGCCGAGAATCGAGCGCCACGAGGGGCGCCCCTCGAAGATCACGACCTCGCCGGGATTCAGGTCCATGGGCTGGCAGCCTACCCACGCGCGCGGCGGACGAACCTGCCGCCGCGGGGAGGCGCGCCGGGCGGGCGGTGAGCGTCCGGGCACGGCCGTACCGTCGCTCAGGTGATCGCGAAGGTCGAGCCGCTGACCCCCGCCCGCGCACTGCGGGGCCCGTTCGACTACCTGCTGCCGGGCGAGATGAGCGAGGTCGACGTCGGCTCGATGCTGATCATCCCCTTCGGGCGCAGGCGGATGCTGGGCGTGGTGGTGGACATCGCGGAGCGCAGCGAGCTGCCGCCGGAGCGGCTGGTGGAGCCGCTCGCCGCGCTCGATCGCGGCGTTCCCCCCGAGCTGGTGCGGCTCGGTCTCTGGGTGGCGGAGGAGTACTGCTCCACGCCTGCGCGCGGCCTGGCGCTGGTACTTCCGCCGGGCGCGGGGACCGGCGCGCTCCCGCGCGTGGGCATCCGCCGGGCGCTCGCCGCGCGGATCACCAAGGCCGGCCAGGCCGCGCTGGCCTCCTCCGAGCGACTGGGGCTGCGCCAGCGGGCGGCGCTCGAGCGGCTCGACGTGGAGCCGAGCACGGCCGCCGAGCTGGCGCGCGCGGCGGGCTGCACGCACTCCACCCTGCGCTCGCTCGAGGCGCGCGGCCTGATCGAGCTCGAGCGCGCCGAGCAGCGGCGCGCGCGGCCGGAGGCGCCCGACGTGGGCGCGGTCGGCCAGGCGGAGCCGGACCTCACGCCCGCCCAGCGCGCTGCGCTCGACGAGATCGAGCGGCGGCTCGTGCTGCCAGACCCGGGCGGCGGCCTGCTGCTGAACGGCGTGACCGGCAGCGGCAAGACCGAGGTCTACCTGCGCGCCGCCGCGGCCGCCCTGGCCCTCGGGCGCTCCGCCATCGTGCTCGTGCCGGAGATCGCCCTCACGCCGCAGACGGCGTCGCGCTTCCGGCGCCGCTTCGGGGACACCGTGGCCATCCTCCACTCCAAGCTCGGCGCCGGCGAGCGCCATGACGAGTGGCTGCGGCTGCGCCGCGGCGAGGCGCGCGTGTGCGTGGGGCCGCGGTCGGCCGTGTTCGCGCCGCTGGCCAACCTCGGGCTGATCGTGGTCGACGAGGAGCACGATGCCTCCTACAAGCAGGAGGGCGACCCGCGCTACGACGCCCGCCGCGTGGCCGAGCGGCGCGCCGAGCAGGCCGGGGCCGTGCTCGTGGCCGGCACCGCCACGCCGCGGCCGGAGACCAGCGTGCGCCTCGAGCGGCTCTCGCTGCCCGAACGGGTCGACGGGCGCGGGATGCCGCCGGTGGAGATCGTGGGGATGCTGGACCAGCCGGGGCTGCTGCACCCGCGGTCGCGCGAGGCGCTCGAGGAGGTGCGCGACCGCGGCGAGAAGGCGGTCGTGCTGCTCAACCGGCGCGGCTGGTCCAACTTCCTCTCGTGCCGCTCGTGCGGCCGGGTGTGGGACTGCCCCAACTGCGACGTGTCGCTCGTGCTCCACCGCTCGGCGGCCAGGGTGGCGTGCCACCACTGCGGCCACGACGAGCGCGTGCCGGAGCGATGCCCGGACTGCGAGTCGGTGTCCGTGGCGCGCCACGGGGCCGGCACCGAGCGCGTGGAGCAGGGCCTCGAGGAGCTGATGGACCCGCTGCCGGTCATGCGCCTCGACGCCGATGTGGCGGCCGGCCGCAGCGCCATCCAGGACCTGCTGCGGGCGTTCGACGCCGCGCCGTCCGGCGTCCTGCTCGGCACGCAGATGGTGGCCAAGGGGCACGACTTCCCCGACGTCACGCTCGGCCTGATGCTCGACGCCGACTCCACGCTGCGCTTCCCGGACTTCCGCGCCGAGGAGCGCACGTTCTCGCTGGTCGCGCAGCTGGCCGGGCGCAGCGGCCGCGGGCCCCGCGGCGGGCGCGTGGTGGTGCAGGCGCTCGACCCGACCGCGCGCTCGCTGCGCTACGCAGCCGCGCACGACTCCGACGGCTTCGTGGCCGGCGAGCTCGGCCGCCGCCGCGCGCTCGGCTACCCGCCGTTCTCCACGCTGATCCGGATCGTCTGCCTCTCGCGCGAGCCGGGGCCCGAGGTGGCGGCGGCGATGGCGGTGCGCGAGCGGTTCGAGTCCCCTGGCGCCGCGGCGCTCGGCCCCGCCGCGCTGTTCCGGCTCAAGGGGCGCGACCGCGCGCAGGTGCTGGTCAAGGCGCCGGCGGACCCGGCCGGCCGCGCGGCGGCGGTGCGGGGCGTGCGCCGGGCGGTCGAGTCGCTCGTGGGCGAGAAGGCGCACCGCGGGGTGGGCTGGTCGGTCGACGTGGACCCGCAGTAGGGATTCCCGACGGCCGGGGCCTGAGCCCCTAAACTCGCCGCCGTGGATCCGGAGCACGCAGAGCCCATCGAGGAGCTGACCGAGCCGGGCGAGCTCGAGGAGGGCGCGAGCGAGCTGGAGGAGGCTCCGCCGCTCGACCCCGAGGTCGAGGCCAGGCGTGCCGCCGCGATGTCGTTCATCAAGCGCTTCGGCGACCCGATCCTCAAGAGCCGCGCCACCGAGGTGGACCGCTTCGACGACGGGCTCCGCAACCAGGTGGGCCGGATGGCGGCGATCATGCGCGACGCCCTCGGCGTGGGCCTCGCCGCCCCGCAGCTCGGGATCTCGCAGCGGCTGCTGGTGTACCGCGTGGGCCAGGACGCGCCGCTCGTGGCGCTGGTCAACCCCGAGATCGAGTGGTCGGGGAAGGACGAGGAGGTCTTCGAGGAGGGCTGCCTGTCGATCCCCGGGATCCAGGTGGACGTGCCGCGCAAGATCCACGTACGGGTCCGGGCCCGCGACGAGGAGGGGCAGGAGCGCGTCGTGGAGGCCTCGGGCCTCGAGGCGCGCGTGATCCAGCACGAGATCGACCACCTCGACGGCAAGCTGATGCTCGACCGCGCGTCGCGCGACCACAAGAAGGAAGCGATCCGGACACTGCGCGAGCTGCAGCGCGAGCGGGACGAGCGAGCGGCCTAGCGCGAGCGGGGGACGGGCGGCTCAGCGCCGCGGCCGTCTCCCCCCCAGGGACGGCCGCGGCGGCCAAGAGCGTGTGCGAGTCCGCCCCGTAGCAAGCTTGGTCCCAACCTAAACGCGATCGGCGGATTTCGCCACCGCTATCCTGCTCCGCCGTGCCGAAGGTCTGTTACTCATGCGGAAAGGGCCCCTCGTTCGGGAATAGCCGGAGCCACTCGATGGTGGCCACCAAGCGACGCTTCGACCCGAACCTCCAGAAGGTCAGGATCGACATCGGCGGGACTCCGCGCCGCGAGTACGTCTGCACCCGCTGCCTGAAGGCCAACAAGGTCACCAAGGCCGCTTGACGGTCCCCGGGGGCTTCGAGCCCCTCGAGGAGGGCGGCGATTTCATCGACCTGGTCGGGCCGCTGTACGTTCGCGGCGAGGGGGCCGAGCGCGTGTTCGGCCTGCGGATCGAGGAGCGCCACCGCAACCGCGCCGGCAAGGCGCACGGCGGGCTGCTCGCCTCGCTGGTCGACTTCTCGATCGGCCGCGCGGTGGAGGCGGCCGACTCGGCCGGAGTGACCGCGAGCCTCACGACCGACTACCTCAAGGCGGTCGAGGTGGGCGACTGGGTCGAGGCGCACGCGGAGGTGGAGAAGGCGGGGGAGACGCTGGCATTCGCCGACTGCTCCCTGACCGTCGACGGGCGCGAGGTGGTGCGCGCGCGGGCGGTCTTCGCCGTGGCCGATTAGGATCGGCGGCATGATCGTCGTGACCGCCGTTGCGCGGGTGCGCCCCGAGGCGCGTGAGGAGGCGGTGACCGCCGCGCGGGCGATGCAGAAGGCGTCGCTCGAGGAGCCCGGCTGCCAGGAGTACGGCTTCTGGTTCGCGATGGACGACCCGAACAAGCTGCTCGTGTTCGAGCGCTGGGACGATCAGGAGGCGCTCGACTTCCACTTCGGCACGCCGCACCTGGCTCAGTTCGCCGCGGCGATCCCGAGCTTCGTGGAGGGCACGCCGGAGATCAACCGGCTCGAGGTCTCCTCCTACGGCCCGCTCGGCGGCTAGCGCACCGCGTCTCCGACCGCTATCTCCCCACCCTCCGTTATCGCGGCCCTCAGGCCGCCACGTCCGGCAAGCCCCTTCAGCACGTCCGGCCGCGTGAGCTGGGCGAGGTGCTTGCAGGGAGGAGCGAGCTCGAGCCCCTCGCATTCCACCGCGCCGATCCGAAAGCGCCGGCCGACGAGCCCGTCGAGGTCCACGCCCCGCACCACGACGTTGCGCCGCGCGGCGGCCGGCTCGAGCCCAACGTCGTCGACGGCCTCGGCCGCGATCAGCGTGAGGTCGCGCTCGCCGGGCCAGCCGCTGAACGTGCCGGCGCCCTCGAAGTAGCGATCGCCCTCGAGACCGCGCCCGGCGACGGCGGTGGCCCGCTCGACCGAGTCGGGCAGCTCGGTGGCCACGCGCGCGATGTGGATCGACTCGACCACGCCGGCCATGCGCTCAGCCCAGCACCCGCCGGAATGCCTCGAGCGCGCGGTCGATGCCGGCGCGGTCCACGTCCAGGTGCGTGACCGCGCGCAGGCGGGTCGGGCCCACGGCCGTGATCTCCACGCCGGCCTCGGCCAGCTCGGCCATCCGGCGCGGCCCGTCGTCCACCTCGAAGATCACGATGTTGGTCTCCACCTTCGACGGGTCGAGCGCGGCGCCCGGCAGCTCCGCCAGCCCCTCGGCCAGCACGCGCGCGTTGGCGTGGTCCTCGGCCAGGCGCTCCACGTTGTGGTCGAGCGCGTAGAGCCCCGCTGCCGCCACGATCCCCGCCTGGCGCAGCGCGCCGCCCATCATCTGCTTGAGCCGCCACGCCTCGGCTATCAGCTCCGCCGACCCGGCCATGCACGCCCCCACGGGCGCGCCCAGTCCCTTCGTGAAGTCGATCCAGGCTGTGTCGAAGCCGGAGGCGTAGTCGGCGGCGGGCACGCCCGACGCCACCACCGCGTTCATCAGCCGCGCCCCGTCGAGGTGCGCGCGCAGTCCGGCCTCGCGCGCGGCCTCCAGCACGCCGCGCATCCGATCGAGCGGCCACACCCGCCCGCCGCCCATGTTCGTGGTCTGCTCCACGTTCACGAGCGCCGAGCGCGCCTCGTAGCGGTTGCCGGGCACGCTCAGAGCGCCGCGCACGGCATCGCCGTCGAACATCCCGCCCTCGCCCTCGAGCGCCACGATCATCGCCCCCGCGTGCGCCGCCGGCCCGCCGGACTCGGCCACGATCGGGTGCGCGCTCCCGTGCAGGAGCATCGCCTCGCCGGGCCGCACGTGCAGCCGGACCCCGATCTGGTTGCACATCGTGCCGCTCGGCAGGAACAGCGCGGCCTCGTGCCCGAGCAGCTCGGCCACGCGCTCCTGAAGCGCGTTCACGGTGGGATCGAGGCCGCGCTGCTCGTCGCCCACCTCCGCCTCGGCCATCGCCCGCCTCATTCCCGCGCCGGGCCGCGTCTGCGTGTCGCTCCAGAGGTTGACCGTCACAGGCGGTCGCGCATCTCCGCCAGGGCGATCACGGCCCGCGCCGCGTCTTCGCCCTGGTGGCGCTTGGGCCCGAGCCGGGCGAGCGCCTGGTCCATGCTCTCCACGGTGAGGACCCCGAACGAGCACGGCACGCCCGTGTCGAGCGAGACGCGTGAGATGCCCGCGGCCGCCGACTCGCAGACGTGGTCGTAGTGCGACGTCTCGCCCCGGATCACCGCGCCGAGGCAGGCGACCCCGTCGTACCGCCCCGACCGCGCGCAGTAGAGCGCGGCGAGGGGCAGCTCGAAGGCCCCGGGAACGTCATACACGTCCACCGAGCCGCCGGCCTCCCCGAACACGCGCGAGGCCCCCGCCACGAGCTCGTCGGCCAGGTCCTCGTAGAACCGCCCGACGGCGATGGCCCAGTTAGCCACGTTCCGGCGGATCCGGCCGCGCCACGCGCGCCACGCCGTCGCCCGTGCGCTCGCGGTCGTGCACCTGCTCCTCGTGGATCATCTCCTCGTCGAGCGCCAGCCCCTGGTGGTGCAGCAGGTGCCCGAGCTTGTCGCGCTTGGCCCGCAGGTAGTCGCGGTTGTGCGCGCCCGCGGGCATCGCGATCGGCAGCTGGTCGGTCACCTTCAGCCCGTAGCCCTCGAGCCCCACGATCTTCTTCGGGTTGTTGGTCAGCAGGCGGATCGTGGTGAGCCCGAGGTCCACCAGGATCTGTGCCCCGATCCCGTAGTCGCGCAGGTCGGCCGGCAGCCCGAGCTCCAGGTTGGCGTCGACCGTGTCGAGGCCCTCCTCCTGGAGCTTGTAGGCCCTGAGCTTGTTGAGCAGCCCGATCCCGCGCCCCTCCTGGGCGAGGTAGAGCAGCACGCCGCAGCCCTCGGCCTCGATCGAGGCGAGCGCGGTCTCGAGCTGGAGCCCGCAGTCGCAGCGCTGCGAGTGGAACACGTCGCCTGTCAGGCACTCGGAGTGCACGCGCACGAGCACGTCCTCGGCGTCGGCCACGTCGCCCTTCACCATCGCGATGTGGTGCTTGCCGTCGACCAGCGAGCGGAAGCCGACCGCGCTGAAGTCGCCGAAGTCCGTGGGCAGGCTCGTCTCCACCACGCGCTCGACGAGCTTCTCGTGCCGGCGCCGGTAGGCGATCAGGTCGGCCACCGTGATCATCTTCAGCCCGTGCCGGGCGCAGTAGTCCACGAGGTCCGGCACGCGGGCCATCGTGCCGTCGTCGTTCATGATCTCGCAGATCACCCCGGCGGGCGTGAGGCCGGCCAGCCGGGCCAGGTCCACCGCCGCCTCGGTCTGACCGGTGCGCTCCAGCACGCCGCCGGGCTTGGCCTTGAGCGGGAACACGTGGCCCGGCTGCACGAGGTCGCGCGGCTTGGAGCCCGGGTCCACGGCCACCTGGATCGTGTGCGCACGGTCGCCCGCCGAGATGCCGGTGGTCACACCCTCGCGCGCCTCGATCGAGACGGTGAACGCGGTCTCGTACGGCGACTCGTTCTTGGCGGCCATGAGGTCGAGCCCGAGCGTGTCGCAGCGCTCCGGCGTGAGCGCCAGGCAGATCAGCCCGCGCGCCTCCTTGGCCATGAAGTTGATCGCGTCGGGCGTGGCGAACTGGGCCGCGAGCGTGATGTCGCCCTCGTTCTCGCGGTCCTCGGCGTCGCAGACCACCACCATCCGGCCCGCGCGCACGTCCTCGATCGCCGCCTCGATCGTGCTGAACGGGGCACCGGCGTTCACCGGGCGTTCACCAGCTTCTCCACGTACTTCGCCAGCACGTCCACCTCCAGGTTGACCACGCGGCCCGGCCCGGCAGCGCCCAAGGTAGTGCGCTCCTGCGTGTCGGGGATGAGCGAGACCGAGAAGCCCGTCTCGTCGACCGCCGCGATCGTGAGCGACACGCCGTCCACCGTGATCGAGCCCTTCTCCACGACGTAGCGCAGGAGCGCCGGGTCGCACGCCACGCGGATCACGCGCGCGAAGCCCTCCTCGCTCACCGACTCGACCGTGCCCGTGCCGTCCACGTGCCCCTGGACCATGTGCCCGCCCAGGCGGTCGCTCGCGCGCAGGGACAGCTCCAGGTTCACGCTGTCGCCCTCGCCGAGCGGGCCGAGCGACGAGCGTCGCAGCGTCTCCGCCATCACGTCCGCGCGGAACGCGCCCCGGCCCGTCGCGACCGCGGTGAGGCACACGCCGTTCACGGCCACCGAGTCGCCCTCGCCGAGCTCGTTCGCCAGCACGGTCTGCACCTCGATCCGCGCGCCCGAGCCGTCGGGTTCCACCCGCCGCACCGTGCCCTTGTCAGCCACCAGGCCCGTGAACATCACCACTCCGTGAAGCGGGCGGAGATCAGCACGTCGTCGCCGATCCGCTCCACCTCGGTGGACAGGGCGCGCTGGGCCGCGGCGATGCGCTCGGCGCCCTCGCCCTCGACCGGCGGCTTGGCGTTGCGCCCGCCGGCGATGATCGGGGCCACGAACGTGTGCATCACGTCGATCTCGCCGGCGTCGAGGAATGCGCCCGCGAGGTGCGGGCCGCCCTCGAGCAGCAGCGACTGGATCCCGCGCGAGCCGAGCTCGTCGAGCGCCGCGCCCACCCGCGCGCCCTCGTTCTGGCCGGCGATCACGATCACCTCGGCCCCGGCGGCCGAGAGCGCCTCGGTGGCGGTGCGCGGGGCGGCGCGGCCGCAGATCACGATCAGCGCCGCCTGGTCGGTGCTGCGCACGAGCCGGCTGTCGAGCGGCAGGCGCGCCTCGGAGTCGAACACCACCCGCTGGGGCTGGCGCGGCACCGCTTCCACGCGGGCGGTGAGGAGGGGGTCGTCGGCGAGCGCGGTGCCGATGCCCACCACCACCGCGTCGAGCTCCGCGCGCCAGCGGTGAGCCCGCGCGCGGCTGTCCTCGCCGGAGATCCACTGCGAGTCGCCGGTGCTGGTGGCCACCTTGCCGTCGAGCGTCATCGCCGCCTTCATCACCACGAGCGGCCGGCCGGTGCGCGCGTGCTTGCGGAACGGCTGGTTGATCAGCCGCGCGGCGCTCCCGACCTCTCCGTTGAGCACGTCCACCGCGATCCCCTCGTCGCGCAGGATTCCGAGCCCGCGGCCGCTGGCCTTCTCGGTCGGGTCGTCGGAGGCGACCACCACGCGCCTGATCCCGGCCTCCACGATCGCCTCGGTGCAGGGCGGCGTGCGGCCCTCGTGGGCGCACGGCTCGAGCGAGACGTAGAGCGTGGCCCCGGCGGGGTCCTCGGAGCAGGCGGCGAGCGCCTCGCGCTCGGCGTGCGGATGGCCCGCGGCGGAGTGGAAGCCCTCGCCGATCACGCGGCCGGACTTGACTACGACGGCCCCGACGAGGGGGTTCGGGCTGGTCATCCCGCGTGCCTCGGAGGCCAGTTCGATGGCCCGCCTCAGATGCTGCGCATCCCGCTCGGCAGCGGGCGATTCAGCCAATTTCAGGCCCCCAGATACGTCGTTGACTCGTGAGTCAACCTTACCAGCGGCCAATGTCCGCGCCGCTAACCTGCGCGGCCGGATGCGAGCCCGCCTGCGGCGCCCAACCGGCCATGAGCTGATCGCTTACGGCCTCCTCTCGGCCATCTTCGTGAGCGGCCTCTACATGCGCCTGCGCAACAACGGCTACGGGCTGCCCTACGTCTACAACTACGACGAGGCGCAGCACTTCACCAACAAGGCCGTCGCGATGGTCAACGGGGATCTGGACCCCGGCTACTACCAGAACCCGTCGGCGTTCACGTACCTCGTCTACATCGCGCTCAAGCTCGTCTATGGCGTTCTCGGGTCGGTCTTCACGCTGACCGAGGGCACCGTCAAGCGCCAGTTCGTACACGACCCCACCACGATCTGGGAGCTGGCCCGCGGCATTTCGGCGCTGCTCGCCATGGCCGGCGTGCTCGGCACCTTCTGGGTCGGCAAGCGGATCTGGGGCCTGCGCGTGGCGGTCGTGTCGGCGGCGATCCTCTGCTTCGCGTTCCTTCCGGTCGTCTACTCGCGCATCGCGCTCACCGACACCGGCACGTTCCTCCCGGTCGTGCTCTGCATCTACTTCTCGGTGCGGGTGTGGGAGGAGGGCAGGCGCCGCCACTACGTGCTGGCCGGCGTGGCCGCCGGCTTCGCGATCGGCTTCAAGTACACGGCCGGCCTCGCGCTCGCTCCCCTGTTCGTGGCGGCGGTCATGCGCCTCTGGAGCCAGCGCGAGCCCGGCCGCCCCTGGTACCGCACGCCGTGGCTGCGCCGCCCGGAGCTCATCAGCCTGATCCTCACCGGGGTGGCCACGACCGTCGCGTTCGCGATCACCACGCCGTTCTTCTTCGTCAAGCCGATCAGCGCGCTCTACCAGCTCAAGCAGCAGGCTCAGGCGGCGGGCGACTCGGCCAAGCTCGGCCAGTCGCAGGAGGGCGGCTTCAGCTACTACGCCAAGAGCCTGACATGGGGCTTCGGCTACGCGGCCATCGTGGCCGCGATCGCGGGCGGGGTGATCGAGCTGCGCCGCAACCGCACGCGCGGGATCCTGCTCGCGCTCTTCCCGCTCGTGATGTTCGCCTACCTCGGCACGCAGACGCGCTACTTCGGGCGCTGGCTGCTGCCGATGTATCCGCTGCTCGCGCTGCTCGCGGCGGTGGCGCTGGTGCAGCTCGCGTCGCTGATCCGCAACCGGCCGGTCGTCCACGGGATCGCGATCGCCGTGCTCACCGCGCTCGTGCTCGCGCAGTCGCTGGCCGCCGACGTGCGCACCTCGGACATCCTCGGGAAGGAGGACACGCGGCAGATCGCGCGCGACTTCCTCGAGCGCCACTACTCACCCGGCACCCGAGTGGTGATCGAGCCGGCGGTGCCGGACAACTTCTACCGCCTGACCGGGAGCCGCAACCGCAAGCGCCAGTTCGTGCGCGGCTTCGTGCGCGACGTGCGCCGGCAGGCGGTGCTCGACGCGCCGCTGGGCGCCGACACCACCTACGCCTCCACGCTCACGCCCGACCTGATCGACCTCTACCGCCAGCAGGGCTTCTGCCTCGTGGCCACGATGAGCGTGATCCGCGGGCGCGCCGAGAACGGCAACGTCCCGCTCGCGCTCGCCTACTACAGGCGGCTCGACCGCGAGTCGCGCCGGATCTTCTACGCCAGCCCGTACGACCTGGGGGCCAAGCCGGTCCCGCTTCACTACGACTTCTCCTACAACTACTACCCGACCGCCTACGCCCGTCCGGGGCCCGAGGTGGCGATCTACAGGCTGAACAACTGCAAGCCCGTGCTCGGCAAGGTGCCGGTCGGCCCGCTCGGCACCAAGGGGCTCGACAAGGGCGTGGCCACGAGCTACCGGCCGAAGAGCTAGCGTCGCTCGCGCCGAGCCGTGAGGCGGTCGTGGGTGCGCGGATGTACCGAGCGGGCCCTATGCTCGATGTAAGACAGCCGGGGCGACCTCGGTGACACGCCAACCGGGGGGAGACCCGATGACCGAGCAGACGAGCGACAAGCCTGCGCCGCGCGGAGATGCCGCGTACCGCGCTCAGAAGGACGCGATCAACGCGCGCAACGAGGCCGCGCGCAAGGCCGGCAAGGAGTTCCGCCAGGCCGAGGACCAGAAGGCCATCCGCAAGCGCGCCGAGGGCGACCGGGCCGACATGGCGGGCCTGCGCGACACCTTCGGGGGCAACACCGCAAGCCGTTAGCGGCTACTGCTGGCGCTGCGGGATGATCCGCTCGATCACCCAGTCGCCCTGCGGCTTGGAGAGCGACACGACGTAGAGGACGCCGGCCTTGGTTATGGCGTCCACGCGCGCGGTCGTGTCGCTCGTGAGCTTCACGTCCTTGACCGTGATCGCCTCGCCGGTGAACTTCTTCGAGGCCGCCCGGCAGCGCGCCTTGCCGGTGGCGTAGTCGCGCCCGCCGTAGTTGTCCTCGAGCGCGCCGCCGCCCAGGTAGTCGCACGCCTTGGTCCCGCTCGCGAGCGCGAACTTCTCGACCACAGCGCGCGCGCGGGCGCGCTCGTTCTGCTTGGTCGCGCTGTCGCACCCGGTGAGGGCCACGGCGGTGCAGAGGGCGGCGATGGCAACGGGGGTCCGCACGGCGCGGAACGTTAGCCGCGGGCGTGCGGGCGGTCTTGACGTGGCGCTCCGGCCTCGGGTACGTTCGGCACGGATGCGCCCCCTCGCACTTTCCGGCGTCCTGGCGCTGGCGCTCCTCACGTCTCTTGCCGCTTCGGCGCCGGCCGAGACGATCTACACGATCGACGGCACCGCGCCCCCGACCCTCCAGTCATTCGACAGCGCCACTCCGGGCACGCTGACCACGATCGGCGCGGTCACCGGCCTCCAATCCGGCGAGGGCCTCGCGGGCATCGACTTCGACCCGGCGACGGGCGAGCTGTTCGGGCTCGGCAACACGGCGAGGCTCTACAAGATCGACCCCGCGACCGGCGCGGCGACTGCGCGCACGATCACCCCGATCGCATTCACGATCGGCGGCGGCGGCGCCGTCGGCATGGACTTCGACCCGACCACGGGCCTCCTCCGGCTCGTCAACCAGAGCGAGCAGAACGTGAGGGTCGATCCGGCCACGGGCGACATCGTGCACGTGGACGGCAATCTCCACCCGGCGGACGGGACCGTGAGCCCCAGCCCCGTCGTGGCGGCGCTCGCCTACACCGACAACGTTCCCGGGGCAAAGCGAACCACCGCGTTCGGGTCGGAGTGCAACTTCAGCCAGACCGTGACGCTTGGATCGAGCGACGGCCCCACCGTCCCGGAGGTCGGGATCGTCTCCGGGGTCGGCGCCGAGGTCCAGTGCCAGGTCCCGGGACGGGTCGGCATGGACGTGGGCCCCACCGGCACGGTCTACGCCTCAGCGGTCGACGCGAGCACCTACCGGCTGTTCACGGTCAACCGCCAGACCGGTGCCTTCACGCTCGTCGGGGCGATCGGCAACGGCAACGGCACGCAGCGCGACATCGCGGTCGCGCCCGTGCGCAACGACTTCTCGCTCACCTCGTCGGCGTACTCGGTGAACGAGGCCGACGGCTTCGCGACGGTCACCGTGAACAGGACGGGCTCCCGGCTCGGCGCGGCCTCGGTCGCGGTCCTCACGATCCCAGCGGGCAGCACCGCGAGCGAGCCCGGCGACTACCTCGAGACGAGGCGGGTCCTCCAGTTCGAGGAGGGTGACGCGAGCACGTCGGTGCGGGTGCCGATCGTCAACGACACGCAGGTGGAGGACGACGAGACGGTTTCGCTGATACTGGGCAACCAGACGGGTGGCGACGCGCGGCTCGCCTCGCCCGCCACCGCCACGCTCACGATCCACAGCGATGACGCGGCGCCGGTCACGCCGGTCACGCCGGTCGTGCCGGATACGACCAAGCCGGGCGTGGCGGTCACCGCGCCGTCGGTGGTCAGCCTCAAGGGGCTCCTGGCGGGTCTGACCCCGAGTGCGACGCCGAACGAGCCCGCCTCGCTCGAGTTCGATCTGCTGGCCAGCGCAACGAGCATCACCGCCGCGACGAACGGCGACGTGGTGCTCGCGAGCGCGGCGTTCCCGCTCGGGGGCGGCACGCGCTCGGCCAAGCTCAAGCCCGCGTCCAAGCTCGTCAAGCACCAGCGCAAGAGCTTCAAGGTGCGAGTGCGCGTGATCCCGACCGACGCCGCCGGCAACCGCGGCGCGCCGGTGATCCGCACCGTGAAGGTGAAGGTTCCGCGGCCGAAGAGGTAGGGGCGGGCCGATACCCTCTGGCCGGCCGGCATGAAGCTCATCATCCAGATCCCCTGCCTCAACGAGGAGGATCAGCTTCCGACCACCCTCGGCGACCTGCCGCGTCATGTGGAGGGCTTCGACGAGGTCGAGTGGCTGATCATCGACGACGGCTCGACCGACCGCACGATCGAGGTCGCGAAGGAGCACGGCGTCGATCACATCGTGAAGCTGACGAACAACAAGGGCCTCGCCACGGGCTTCCAGGCGGGGCTCGACGCGTGCCTCAAGCTCGGCGCCGACGTGGTGGTGAACACGGACGCCGACAACCAATACTCGGCCGCCGACATCCCCAACCTCGTCAAGCCGATCCTCGAGGGCCGCGCCGACATGGTCGTGGGCGACCGGGTCGTCGAGAGCATCGAGCACTTCTCGCCGCTGAAGAAGTCGCTCCAGAAGCTCGGCAGCGCGGTGGTGCGCCGCGCGTCCGACACGACCGTGCCCGACACCACCTCGGGCTTCCGCGCCTACAACCGCGAGGCGGCGATCCAGGTGCAGGTGGTCTCCAAGTACACCTACACGCTCGAGACGATCATCCAGGCCGGCAAGATGCTGATCGCGATCGACCACACGCCGGTCCGCACCAACCCGAAGACCCGCGAGTCGCGCCTGTTCGGGTCGATGTGGGCCTACGTGCGGCGCAACACGGTCTCGATCTTCCGGATCTACTCCCAGTACGAGCCGCTGCGCGTGTTCATGGCCGCCGCGATGGTGCTGGGCGCGGCGGCCGCGGTCATCTGGGGCCGGTTCGCGTACTTCTACCTCTTCGACAACTCGGGGCGGGGCCACGTGCAGTCGCTGATCCTCGGCGCCGTGCTGTTCATCGCGGCCGTGCAGCTGGCGGCGCTCGGCGTGATGGGCGACATCCTCGCCGGCAGCCGGATCCTCCAGCAGCGGATCCTCGAGCGCGTGCGGCGGGTGGAGCTGCGCCTCGGGGTGGAGCCGTCGCACTACGAGCCCGGCGCCACCGGCGAGCGCCCGGCCACGACCGGCGCCGACGCGGGCCGCGCGACCGGCAACACGGAGGAGCGGGAGGCTCTCAAGCTGTGACCACCACGCCCACCGTCCCCACGGGGAACACCACCGACAAGTACAACGCCACCAACCCGGTCATGCGCAAGCTGATGGACGGCTTCGAGCGCGACCTCGACGAGCTGTTCGATCGGGCCGCGCCGCGCTCGATCCTCGACGTGGGCTGCGGCGAGGGCGTGCTCACCTGTCAGTGGGCGGACCGCCTCGGCGGCGGCCGCATCGTGGGGATCGACCTCGACGACCCGAAGCTCAGGGCCGAATGGGACACGCGCCGGCGCGAGAACCTGGAGTACCGGGTGGAGGAGGCCACGTCGCTGTCGTTCGCCGACGGCGAGTTCGACGTGGCCACCGCCATCGAGGTGCTCGAGCACGTGCCCGAGCCGGAGGCCACCGTGTCGGAGATGGCCCGGGTGGCGGAGCGCTACCTGCTCGTGTCCGTCCCGCGCGAGCCGATCTGGCGCATGCTGAACATGGCCCGCGGCGCGTACCTGCGCGACCTCGGCAACACGCCCGGCCACCTCAACCACTGGTCCAAGGTCAGCTTCGTGTCGCTGCTGTCGCGGTACGGGACTGTGGAGGAAGTGCGGACTCCTCTGCCCTGGACCATGGCGCTCGTGAACCTCGCGTGATCCGCTGCAAACCTTCGCCACTCGGCGGAAGGGAGGCGCGGGAGCGCCGGAATCGGGTCTCGGCTTGGCCCACCAAGCCTTCGAGCCTGCGTCCTTGATTGACTCGGTTCTCGCGGCCACGACGAGGTTCACCGCCCGACTCGGGTAGCTCCACGCGCGGCTACGGCCGCGGCGCCGCGATCCTCTCGGTGGGGATCGGGGTCACCGGCCTCGTCACCTACGCGTACTTCTCGCTCGCCAGCCATGCGCTGAGCGACGACGACTACGGCGGGATCACGCTGCTGTGGTCCGCCGTGTTCATCGTGGTGTCGGTGCTCTACCGGCCGGTGGAGCAGCTGCTCTCGCGCACGATCGCCGAGCGCGACGCCCACGGGCGCACCGGCAGCGAGCACCTGCGCGTGGCGGCCACGATCCAGCTGGCACTCGGCGCCGCGTTCGCGGCCGCCGCGCTCGCGCTGCGCGGCCCGCTCCAGGACGACCTCTTCCAGGGCTCGTCCACGCTGTACTGGGTCCTGATCGGCGCGGTGCTCTTCTACGCGGCGAGCTACTTCGCGCGCGGGTTCCTGGCGGGCAACAGGCGCTTCGAGCTCTACGGCCTGCTGGTGTTCCTCGAGGCGATCTCGCGGGTGATGTTCGCCCTGGTCGTGACGGTGGGGATCGCGTCCGGGCAGTCGGTCGTGGCGATGGGCATCCTGGCCGCGCCGCTCTTCTCGCTCCTGGTGGTCCCATGGGCGCTGAGCCGCAACCTCCGCGCCGGCGAGGCGCCGGCCAAGGACGCGGCCGCGGAGGGGTCCGAGTTCACGCTCTCGCACGGCGCCGGGTTCGCGGTGGCCGTGCTGCTGATCATGCTCTCGGAGCAGACGTTCCTGAATGCCGGGCCGCTGCTCGTGAAGGCCACCGAGGGCTCCCGGGGCGCGGCGCTGGCGGGCTTCGCGTTCAACGTGCTGCTGATCGCGCGGGCGCCGCTCCAGCTCTTCCAGAGCATCCAGACCTCGATCCTCCCGCACCTCACGCGCCTCTCGGCCACCGGCGAGGCGGACCCGTTCCGGCGCAGCATCAACGTGACGCTGCGGGCGATCGCGGGGTTCGCCGGGCTGGTCGCGCTGGCGATGCTCGTGGCCGGCCCGCTGCTCATGAAGCTGTTCTTCGGCGATTCCGACCAGTACGACCGCGGCGGCCTGGTGCTGGTGGCGATCGGCATGGGCCTCTATCTGGCGGCGGCCACGCTCAACCAGGCCGCGCTCGCGCGCGCGCTCACCAAGCAGGCGGCCATCTGCTGGGTGGGGTCGGCGCTCGCGTTCGTGGTGATGCTGCTGCTGCCCGGGTTCGACTCGCCGGTGCTCCAGCTGGAGATCGCGTACGTGGCGGGCGCGATGCTGCTGTGCGGGCTGCTGTACGGCCTGTACCGGAGGGGCGCGGAGGGGTAGTGCGCGACCACCCCGGCCGGCGGCGGGCGCTTGGCACCTACCGCCGCCACCGGGGCTGCTCCGCCGAGTTGACCTAGGCGCCGCCGACCATCGCTGCGAAGATCGCGCGGTCGGTCGTGTGCTCCGCCTCGTCGACCCATCCGTCGCCCTCGATGGGCTCCGGCAGGGGTGCCGACGAGATGTCTCCGTCGAAGCCGTGCTCCAACAGCTCGGGCATCGCACTCTGCGTGGCGAGCAGGGACTGGAGGGGGTCCATTGGGGTACTCCTCTTGTCCGGGTTCGGCTTGCACGTGCAACGTAGCGATCCGTGGTAAGCGCATGTGAAAGGTCTGTTGCCAATGGGTCGGAACCGCTCTGTGGCATGGGCCGCCCGAACGCGCCACAATGTGCGGGTGGCCGCCACCGTTGCCGCCCACACGCGAATCCAGGCCGCGGGTCTGCTGCGCCGCGCGAGCGAGCGGCTGAGCCGCGCGGCCCTGCCGGCGGCAATCGAGCTGCCCGAGCCGCGGGAGCGGGACCGCGCGCTGGTGATCGGGCGCAGCACGCGCTGCGACCTGACGCTGAGCGATTCGAGCGTCTCCCGCTGGCACGCCGAGCTGGTGCGCGACGGCGAGCGCTGGGTGGTGCGCGACATGGGCTCCACGAACGGCACGCGCGTGAACGGCTGGCGGGTGCGCCGCGCGGCGCTCGAGCCGGGCGACGTGGTGGCGCTGGGAGCGCAGCGCGTGGTGTTCGGCCGCCGCGCCTAGATCGCGCGCAGCATGCTGCCGCCGCAGTTGCGGCACTCCACGTTCGCCGTGTCCGTCATCCGGGCGATCGTGGCGTGGTTGCCGCAGTTGGGGCAGTCGGAGCGCAGCTCGAAGCGGTGCAGGCAGTACACGCACCGGAAGCGGCCCGGCAGGTTGGTCGGGCTGAGCCAGGGCTCGCCGCAGGAGGGGCAGTCGGGGCGGGGGAGGTTGCGCGTGGGCTCCACTGGAGCGAGTTTCTACACCGCCGTCAACCAGAGGTAAAGCGGGCGATGAAGAAACCGTCCGTTCCGTCGCGGTGTGG
>JAXDJC010000110.1:0-8025 GCA_034663685.1 Thermoleophilaceae bacterium | reverse complement strand
GCTCGGCCGCCCGGTCGGAGCCCGCGTGCGCCAGGCGCCGCAGCAGGCTTCGCCGCTCCGCCGTGGCCGTGTCGAGCCGGTCGCGCGTGGACACGAATGCAGCGGTTATGTCCTGCCCGGCCTGGCGGCGCGAGCGCACGTGACCGAGCCTCGAGAGGTCGCCCAGCGCGGCGCGGAGGGAGTCCGCTGGGACACGCAGGTCGAAGCTGCCGCCGCGCGCGGAGTCGGCGCCGCTCGAGACCGACGAGCGGAGCACGAAGCCGCGGTTGCGGTCGGTCACCCGCACGATCGAGTCCGCCACCGACTCGAGCCTGCCGGCGGGCGCGGCGAGGGTGAGCTCCGCGGAGCGCTCGATGCGGCGAGCGGGGGCGCCCGGCTGGGCGCCGGCGCTCTGCTCGAGCGCGCGCGCCGCCGTGGCATCACGGGCCGCGTTCGGCGAGCGCGGTGCCGCGCTGAATCCGTCGGAGAACGTGGTCTCCTCCGTGCGAGTCGCATAGAGCGCAACGCCCGCGACGAGCAGCAGGGCCGCCGCCGCGCCAGCCAGGGCAAGCGCACGCCGGGGTGAGAGCGACGGCAGCCGCGGGGGCCGCGGCAGACGCGGGGCACGGAGCCGGCGCTTCCGCGGGAACCCCGCGGCCACGCGCTCCTCGAGCTCGCGGGCGAACTCGTCACGCGGCAGCTCGGACTCGGCCTCGAGCGCCAGGGCCAGGTCCTGCAGCTCGCGCGCCGCCGGATCCTCGGCCGTCACGCGCCCGCCGGCCAGGGCCTCGTCCACGGCCGCCAGGGCACGGTCGCGCTCGAACTCGGTCTCAGTCATGGCAGGCCCTCCGCAGCTTCTCGATGGTCCGGTGCAGCCTCGTGCCCGCGTTCGACTCGGACATCCCGAGCACGCCCGCGATCTCGGCGTTCGACAGCCCGCCGGCGAACTTCAGGGCGATCAGGTCGCGCTCGCGGGGGTCGAGCGACGCGAGCGCGGAGCGCACGGTCTCCCGGCGCAGCAGCCCGTCGGCCTCGTCCTCGGTGGACGTCCCGGCCGCAGCCACGGCGCTGTCCTCCAGCTGCGCTCGCCTACTGCGGCGGCGCAGCTCGTCGAGTGCCGCGTTGCGCGCGATCCCGAAGAGCCACGCCTCCACCGGCCCGCGCCCGTGGCGATAGCTCGACCGCCGCCTGTAGGCGCGCTCGAAGGCCTGAGCGGTGACCTCCTCGGCCGCCGATCGGTCGCGGAGGAGCGAGGCCACGTACGCGTACACGCGCGGGAAGGTGCGGCGGTAGAGGTCCTCGAAGCGCTCGGCCGGCGAGTCCGGGGCCTCGCTGGGGGCGCTGTGCGTGGCCACGCTCACACCGGTATTACGGCGCAATCGGCCATTCATCACGCCGGCCGGGGGCCTAACCCGCACCGAACCGGGTAATCGAGCCGTGTGGCCGAGGTGATCAAGGAGCGGTTCGCCGCCGCCCCCGAGGTGCCGCGCCACGCGCGCGCCCTCGTGCGGCGTCTGAACCTCGACGACTCGACGCGCGGCACGGTGGAGCTGATCGTCTCGGAGCTCGTGACCAACGCCGTGGTGCACGGCGACAGCGGGCGCGGGGCGCCGCTCTCGGTCACGCTTCGGCGCGAGGGCGAGTGCGTGCACGGGAAGGTCTGCAGCCAGGGCGACAGCTTCGGCTGGGACCCCCACGAGCCGGACCTGCTCGAGCCGGGCGGCCTCGGCCTCCAGCTCGTGGAGTCGATGACTCGCGACTGGGGCATCGAGCGCAACGGCTGCTCGTGCGTCTGGTTCGAGTGCCCTGACAGCGATTAGTCAACGACACGCTCCTGCGTGAGCGCGCCGGATCGAAGCGCGGGTACCGTCTGACCCGTGGCCGAGAAGCTCGCCTCCTACAAGAAGAAGCGCGACTTCGAGAAGACCGCCGAGCCGGCGGGCGGGAAGCGGGGCAGGCGATCCAAGCTGCCCCGGTTCGTGGTCCAGGAGCACCACGCCCGCCGCCTGCACTGGGACCTGCGGCTCGAGCACGACGGCGTGCTGGCGTCGTGGGCGATCCCGAACGGGATCCCGCAGGACCCCAAGGAGAACCGCAAGGCGGTCCACACCGAGGACCATCCGATCGAGTACATCGACTTCGAGGGCGAGATCCCGAAGGGCGAGTACGGCGCCGGCACGATGAAGGTCTGGGACACGGGCACCTACGAGGCCGAGAAGTTCCGCGACGACGAGGTGATCGTGACCTTCCACGGCGAGCGGCTCACCGGCAGGTACGTGCTCTTCCGTGCGGGGAAGGACGAGAGGGACTGGATGATCCACCGGATGGACCCGCCGGTCGATCCCGACCGCGAGCCCATGCCCGAGCACCTCGTGCCGATGCTGGCCGGCGCCGGCAAGCTGCCCGCCGACGAGGAGCGCTGGTCGTTCGAGATCAAGTGGGACGGCGTGCGCGCGCTGGTCTACTCGCAGCCCGGCCGCTTCCGGATCGAGGGCCGCCGCCTGACCGACATGACCGACCGCTATCCCGAGCTGCGGCCGCTGAACCGCCAGCTCGGCTCGCGCGACGCCGTGCTCGACGGCGAGATCGTGGCCTTCGACGAGAACGGCAGGCCGAGCTTCGAGCGCCTCCAGAGCCGCATGCACCTCACCGGCGAGAGCCGCGTCAAGCGCCGCGCGAAGGAGATCCCGGTGGTGCTCGCGATCTTCGACCTCCTCTATCTCGACGACCGCAGCCTGATGGCGCTCCCGTACGAGGAGCGGCGCGCGAAGCTCGAGGAGCTGGGCCTGGAGGGCCCCAACTGGCGGACTCCCGCCGCCCACCCGGGGGAGGGCAGCGCGCTCAAGGACGCGAGCGAGCAGCAGGGCCTCGAGGGGATCGTGGCCAAGCGCCTCGGGAGCCCGTACGAGCCCGGCCGCCGCTCGCCGCACTGGATCAAGGTCAAGAACAAGCGCCGCCAGGAGCTGGTGATCGGCGGCTGGCTGCCCGGCGAGGGCAAGCGCGAGAACACGATCGGCGCCCTTCTCGTGGGCCTCCACGAGCCGGACGGGCGCTTCCGCTACGCCGGCCGGGTGGGCAGCGGCTTCACGGACCGGGCCCTGCGCGAGCTGGAGGAGCTCCTCGCGCCGCTCAGGCGCAGGGGGTCCCCGTTCGAGGGCGAGCCCAGGCCGCCGCGCGGCGCCGCGTTCGTGGAGCCGGAGCTCGCCTGCGAGGTCGAGTACACCGAGTGGACCTCCGAGGGGCTGCTCCGCCATCCCGTCTACAAGGGCCTCCCCTCGGGCACGGACGAGTCCGGCGAGGAGACGCTCGGCCCGCTGCGCAAGCTCAAGGACAACGCGTTCGAGGCCACAGTCGAGGGGCACAAGCTGCGGCTCTCCAACCTCGACAAGGTCCTCTACCCGAAGGCCGGCTTCACCAAGGGCCAGGTGATCGACTACTACGCGCGGATCGGGGCGGTCGTGCTCCCGCACCTGCACGGCCGGCCACTCACGCTCAAGCGCTACCCGAACGGGGTGGAGGCCGAGTTCTTCTACGAGAAGCAGTGCCCGTCGCACCGGCCCGGCTGGGTGGAGACGGCCGCCGTCCACAGCCGCCGCAACAAGGGCAGCATCGACTACTGCCTCGCCAACGACCTGCCGACGCTGGTCTGGCTCGCCAACCTCGCGGACCTCGAGCTGCACACGTCGCTGTCGCTCGCGGCCGACGTCGAGCGCCCAACGATGATGGTGTTCGACCTCGACCCGGGCGCCCCGGCCGACGTCGTGGACTGCTGCCGCGTGGGCCTCTGGGTGCGGGACCTGTTCGGGGGCCTCGGCCTCGAGAGCTTCCCCAAGACGTCCGGCTCGAAGGGGCTCCAGGTCTACGTGCCGCTGAACGTGGAGACGAGCTACGCCGAGACCAAGCCGTTCTCGCGCGCGGTGGCGGAGCTGCTCGAGAAGCAGCACCCCGACCACGTGGTCTCGCGCATGACCAAGAGCCTGCGGCCCGGCAAGGTGCTCGTGGACTGGAGCCAGAACGACGAGCACAAGACCACGGTCAACGTCTACTCGCTGCGCGCGAAGGAGCGCCCGACCGTCTCGACCCCCGTGAGCTGGGACGAGGTGGAGGCCTGCCTGCGCAAGGAGAGCGCGGACGTGCTTACGTTCGACTCCGACCAGGTGCTCTCCCGCGCGGATGAGCTGGGGGACCTGTTCGCGCCGGTGTTGACGCTCAAGCAGGAGCTGCCGTCGTTTTGAGAATTCGCAGGCCACGGAGGGACACGCGAAGCTGGAGCCGCCGACTCGTCGACGAGGAGTCGCGCGAGTTCGTGGAGGAGGAGCTCGAGGAGACCCGCGAGCTGTACCGCACCTCGGCCGGCGAGTTCCTGCTCGAGCCGCTCTGCCGCGACGTGTTCGCCGGCGCGGCCACCACCGACATCCGCTGGCTCAAGGGGCGCGGGATCGACGGCGAGCGCTTCTACCGCGAGGAGCTGGCGCCCAGCTGGGAGGGACTCGACCGGGAGGAGCGCGCGCGGCGGATCGAGCGCTTCATCGAGCTGTCGAACCAGCTCGGGGCCGTGGCCGGCCACGGCAGCGAGCCCGTCCCGGAGGTGCGCGACCTGATCGCCACCGTGCACGTGAAGGTGATCCTCCTGAGCTGGGCGTTCGACCGCAGCCACGGCTTCGTGGACCGGATCTTCAACGGGCCGCTCCAGTACCGGGAGCATCTCCGGGCGGCGGTTTAACCTTCCGGCATGGCGTACCCCCGTCCGGGAGCGGCCGCGGCTCCCGAGGTCCATGCGCTCCACGCCGCGGATGCCCGCCTCCAGCACCTGAGCGCGATCACCGAGGCGGCGCTGGCGCACCTCGATCTCGACGATCTCCTCGAGACCCTGCTCGTGCGCCTGCGCGAGATCCTCGGGGTGGACACGATCGCGATCCTGCTGCTGGACCCGGAGGAGGGCGTGCTGGTGGCGCGCGCGGCGAAGGGGCTCGAGGAGGAGGTCGAGCGCGGCGTGCGGATCCCGCTCGGCGACGGGTTCGCCGGTCGCGTGGCCGCGGAGCGCCGCGCGATCTTCCTGCCCGAGGTCACGCGCGACAACGTGGTCAACGAGATCCTGATCGAGAAGGGTGTCGCCTCGCTGCTCGGCGTGCCGATGCTCGTGGAGGGCGCCGTTCTCGGCGTGCTGCACATCGGATCGCTCCGCCCGCGCGACTTCAGCGACGACGACGCCGGCCTGCTCCAGCTCGCGGCCGACCGCATGGCGCTGGCCATCGAGCGCGCCCGCCTGGTGCATTCCGAGCGGACCGCCCGCGCCGCCGCGGAGCGCCGGGCCGACGAGCTCGTGCAGCTCCAGGCGATCACCGACGTGGCGCTCGGCCGGCTCTCGCTGGACGACGAGGTGCTCTCCGAGATGCTCGAGCGCGTGCGCGAGGTGCTCGCGGTCGACACCGTCGCAGTTCTGCTCGTCTCGGCCGAGGGCGACGAGCTGGTGGCCCGCGCCGCCCGCGGCCTCGAGGAGGAGGTCGAGCGCGGTGTGCGGATCCCGATCGGCAAGGGGTTCGCGGGCCGGATCGCCGCGCAGAGGGAGCCGATCCTGCTCGAGGAGGTGAAACACGGCGACGTGCTCAATCCGCTGCTGCGGGAGAAGGGGATCCGGACCCTGCTCGGCGTGCCGCTCGCGGTCGAGGAGCGCGTGATCGGCGTGCTGCACGTGGGTTCGTTCACGCCGCGCAGGTTCACGCCGGTCGAGATCGGGCTGCTCGAGCGGGCCGCCGAGCGGATCGCGCTCGGCGTGGACCGCGCCCGCCAGCACACGATCGCCGAGCTGCTCCAGCGCACGCTGCTGCCGGCACAGCTTCCGCAGATCCCCAACCTCGAGATCGCCGCCCGCTACCTCACCGGCGCCGACGACGCCCACGTGGGCGGGGACTGGTACGACGTGGTGGTGCTGCCCAAGGGCCGCGTGGGGATCGCGATCGGGGACGTGGTGAGCCGCGGGCTCCGGGCCGCCGCGGTGATGGGCCAGATGCGGATCGCGCTGCGGGCCTACGCGCTCGACGGCGACGGTCCCGGTCCCGTCCTCGACAAGCTCGACCGCCTGGTCCGCGGCCTGGGTGAGCGCGAGATGGCCACCGTCGCCTACGGGGTCCTAGACCCCGCCGACGGCACCCTCGAGATCGCGGTGGCCGGCCATCTCCCGCCGCTGGTCGTGCCGCCGTCGGGCGAGGGCCGGCTGCTCGAGTGCGTCAGCTCGCGGCCGGTCGGCGTGGTCGCGGCCCGGCGCTACGAGAGCAGCACCTTCCAGGTCGAGCGCGGCGAGACGCTCGTGCTCTACACGGATGGGCTCGTGGAGCGCCGCGGCACCGCGATCGAGGCGGGGCTCCGCGATCTCGCATCCTCCGTCGCGTCCCTGGCCGGGAGGGCGCCCGACGAGCTGTGCGACGGGCTGCTGGCCGCAGCCGGCGCGGGCACGGTGGCCGACGACGTGGCGGTGCTGGCGGTCCGCATCCCGGCCGAGGCGGCCAAGCGGCTCGAGCTGCACCTGGCGGCCGATCCGGGCTCGCTGGCGGTCATGCGGCGCGCGCTCGGCGACTGGCTTCGGCGGATCGGGATGGACGAGGCGAGCGCCTACGACGTGATGGTGGCGGTGGGCGAGGCGGCGGCCAACGCCATCGAGCACGCCTACGGCCCGAGCGAGGCGCACTTCCGGCTGGAGGCGACCGTGGAGGATGGCTCTCTCGTGGTATCCGTGATGGACGAGGGCCGCTGGCGGCCGGCGCGCGGATCGCACCGCGGGCGCGGCCTGGCCATGATGGAGGAGCTGATGGACGACGTGCAGGTGGACAGCACCGACCGTGGAACCGCAATCACCATGAGACGCAGAATCGCGGGGCGGACTTGATCTCCGGCGCCACACCGCCACACATCACGATGGACGACCGCGTGGTGATCGCCGCTCTCCCCGAGGAGATCGACCTCGCCAACGCGCGCGGGATCGCGTCGATCGTGGCGGCCGCCGTTCCCAACGACGCGGTCGGCCTGGTGCTCGACCTCACGGCCACCACCTACCTCGACTCCTCCGGCGTGCACCTGGTCTTCGACCTCGCTGCCCGGCTGATGGCCCGCCAGCAGACGCTGGCGCTGGCGGTCCCGGAGACCTCGAACGTGCGCCGGGTGCTGGAGCTGGTGGACGTGACCGTGGTCGCGCCGATGGAGCCGGACCTGGCCGCCGCCAAGGAGCGCGCGCGGGGCTGAGGGGCACTTCCGCGCCGTCATGGCGCGGGTCCCGGAAGGAACTGTCGGTCGCCGGGCGAATCCCCCCGGCGTGAGTCGCACCGGCACACAGGCCCTCACCCTCTCCGCCGAGATCCGCCAGCGCTTCGAGGAGTTCTCGCGCTCGCAGAAGGACGTGGGGCAGTACATCGTGGACCATCTCGACGAGGCCGCCTTCCACACGGCCGAGGAGCTGGCGCGCCGCGCCAACACCTCGAGCTCGACCGTCGTGCGCTTCGCCCAGGCCCTCGGCTTCGAGGGCTTCCCGGAGCTCCAGGCCTCCGCGCGCGAGGAGTACCGCCGCGCTCGTGACAGCGGCGCCCCGGCCGGCGAGGCGCTCGAGACCCAGCCGCTCTTCCCGATCGACCAGACCGAGTTCGAGGCCGCCCTGGCCGCCGACCACGTGAACGTGGCGGAGACCGCGCGCAAGCTGGACCGCGACGAGGTGGCCGCCGCCGTGGAGCGGATATCGCGCTCCGAGCACACCCTTCTGTGCGGCACCGACCAGATGGCCTTCTTCGCCAGCTACCTGCGCCACCTGCTGATGCTGCTCGACCTCCGCTGCGAGGTGGTGGCCAGCCCGAGCCAGGAGGGCCTCGCGCGCCTCGGCCGCATCGACGAGCGCACGCTGGTGATCGGCTTCAGCGCCGGCCGGCCGCACCCGCTGGTGGTTCGCGCCATGAAGCTCGCCCGCCACCGCCGCGCCGGCACCATCGCGATCGCCGACGCCACGCTCTCCGAGGTGGCCAAGCTCGCGGACCAGCGCCTCTACTACTCCTCGAACAGCCCGGC
>JAXDJC010000108.1:0-8044 GCA_034663685.1 Thermoleophilaceae bacterium | reverse complement strand
GCCGACGACTCCGGCGACACCTCGGGCGACGGGAGCTCCTGCGGCGTCGAGGCGCTCGTGCCCGGCGCGGTCGTGCACGGGGCGGAGCTCGAGCTGGTGGGCGGCGGGCCCGTCTTCACCTCGATCGAGCTGATCCAGTAGATCCTGCGTATCACCCGGCGTGACTATTCTCGCCGGGATGCGTTCAAGGACCAGGTGACGCCGCGCCGACTCATAGAGCCCGCTCGCCTCGCGGGGTCCGCCCTGCTGCACACGCAGAGCGACGAACGGCTCGTCGACCTGGCCAGGTCCGGCAACGACCGGGCATTCGAGGCCGTGGTCACGCGGTACAGGCGCCCGCTGCTGCGCTACTGCCGCCGGCTGCTTCCTGCCGAGCGCGCCGAGGACGCGGTCCAGCAGACCTTCCTCAACGCCTACCGCGCGATCGGCGCCGGCGAGGCGGAGCTCAACCTCAAGCCGTGGCTGTACCGGATCGCGCACAACGCCTCGCTCAGCCTCCTGCGCCAGAACGGCTGGACGCACGAGCAGCTCGACGAGCAGTTCGACGGTGTGCTGCAGCCGCCGCAGGCGGTCGAGCAGCGCGAGCGGGTGCGCGAGGTCGTGAAGGCCGTGCAGGAGCTGCCCGAGCGCCAGCGCGACGCGGTCGTGCTGCGCGAGCTCGAGGGCCGCTCCTACGACGAGATCGCCACCGCGCTGGGCGTGACCGGCGGCGCCGTGCGCCAGCTGCTCAACCGGGCGCGCACGAACCTGCGGGCGGCCGCCACCGCGGTCACCCCCTTCGAGCTGGCGGGCTGGGCGGCCGCGCGCGGACCCGTGGCCGGGCCGGCGGGCGAGCGGATCGCCGAGCTGTGCACCGGCGCCGGCGTGGGCAGCCTGGCCGCGGCGGCCAAGCTCGGCACCGCGATCGTGGTGGCCGGAGCCGTGGCCGGCGGCGCGGCCGGAACCGGCCCGCTCCGCGACGTGGTCAGCATCGGGCACGCTCCGGGCCGCGCGCAGGCCACGGCGTCGGAGACCTCCGGCGCGGCGGGCGGCGGTGGCGGCGGCACTGGCCCCACCGCGTTCGCCTCGACCAGCGCGCACAACGGGCCCTACGCGGTCAGCGGCGGCTCCACGAGCGCAGGCAACCGGAAGAGCGGCGGCGGAGGCACTTCCACCTCCGGACACGGCGGCAGCAGCGACAAGTCTGGTTCGAGCTCCCACTCCGGATCCGGCGACGACCACTCGGGCTCCGGGTCGGGCGACGGTTCGGGATCGAGCGGTCGAGGCTCCGGCGGCGATGGCAGCAGCTCGGGGAGCGGCGACTCCAGCGACGACCACTCGGGCTCCGGGTCGAGTGGGTCGGGGTCGAGCGGCTCGGGCAGCAGCGGGCCGGGCTCGGATGACTCCCCGGATCCCGTGGAGGCGGTCACCGGCAACAGCGGGTCCGGAAGTAGCGGATCCGGCTCCGGCAAGGGCAAGGACGGGTCGCCCGACAAGGCCGAGGCGCCCCCCAGCGGCTCTCCTCCCACCGACGACTGACGCGAGCGCGCCTGGAAACGGGCGGTCGCGCCCACCGCGTGACCTTTGCGGAGTCGGTGCGTTAGAGGCGGTGAAGGCGGGCAGTCGGCCGCTCTTCACCCCCCCACCTCATAAGGAGCACCAATGACCAAGATCATGATGCGGGCAGGCGTACTCGCCGCCGCGATCGCGATGGCGCTGCCGGGCGCAGCCCTCGCAAAGAAGGGCGACCGCGACAACGACAAGATGCCCGACAAGTGGGAGGTCAAGCACGGCCTCAAGGTCACGAAGAACGACGCCCGCAAGGACGCCGACCATGACGGCCTCACCAACCTCAAGGAGTTCCGCGCCAAGACGGACCCGCAGAACGCGGACACCGACAACGACGGCCTCGACGACGGTGACGAGGTCAACACGAACAACAACCCGCACGACGGCGACAGCGACAACGACGGCGTTCGCGACGGCAACGAGGTGAACGGCACGATCGCCAGCTACGACACGGCGACCAAGACGCTGACGATCAACCTCGCGGGTCCGGGCGGCGGCACGCTGACCGGCCAGGTGACCGACTCCACGCGCATCAAGTGCGAGGACTCGAGCGACGTGTCCAAGTCGAGCGAGGGCTCCGGCCACGGGTCCGGCGACAACGGCAACGACGACGGGCCGAACCACGACGCAGGCGACGACCACGGCGACTCGAACGGCAACGGCCAGGCCTGCACGACGGCCAACCTCACCGCGGGCACTCCCGTGCACGAGGCCGAGACCGAGCTCGTGAACGGCCAGACCGTGTTCGACAAGGTCGAGCTGGCTCCGAAGCCGGCCGCCTGAGCGCGCAGGGAGGACGCCGGCCGCCACCCCCCGGGCGGCCGGCTCAGGAGGGGGGCGGCGCGGGCCGCCCCCCTTTTTCTTTGGAGGGAGCTGCCGGGATCTAGCCCAGCGCGACCATCCGCTCGATCGGCACCCGCGCCCGGTCGGCGAGCTCGGGGTCGACCTTCACGGTGTACGCCGGGCCGCCGTCGCGCAGCGCGTCGCGCAGCTTGGGCAGCGTGATCATCTTCATGAACGGGCAGACGGCGCAGCTGTTGGCCGGGATGAACCGCTTGCCGGGGTTCTCCTGCTCGAGCGGGTGCAGCATCCCGGTCTCGGTGGCCACGATGAACGTGTCGGCGTCGGAGCGGCGGGCGAAGTCGAGCATCCCGCCCGTGGAGAGCATGTGCGTGTTCTCCGCGTCCACGTCGCCGGCGGCCACGTACTCCATCACCGAGGTCGAGCAGCCGCACTCGGGGTGGATCAGGAACTCCGCGCCCGGGTTCTCCTCGCGCACCTTGGCGATGTCGGAGGGCCGGATGCCGGCGTGCACGTGGCACTCGCCGGCCCAGACCTGCATCGGCCTGCCGGTCACCCGCTCCACGTAGGCGCCCAGGAACATGTCCGGGCCGAACAGGATCTCCACGTCCTCGCCGTGCTCGCGCCGGATGTGCTCCACCACCTGCACCGCGTTCGAGGAGGTGCAGCAGTAGTCGGTCTCCGCCTTCACCTCCGCGGTGGTGTTCACGTACATCACCACGATCGCGCCCGGGTGCTGCGCCTTCCAGGCGCGCAGCTGGTCGGCGGTGATCGAGTCGGCCAGCGAGCAGCCCGCGCCCAGGTCGGGCAGCAGGACGGTCTTGCCGGGGCTGAGGATCGAGGCCGTCTCGGCCATGAAGTGCACGCCGCAGAAGGCGATCGTGTCGGCGCCGGCGGCCGCGGCGTTGCGCGAGAGGCCGAGCGAGTCCCCCACGAAGTCGGCCACGTCCTGGACCTCCGGCACCTGGTAGTTGTGCGCCAGGATCACGGCGTTGCGCTGTTCGGCGAGGGCGCGAACCTCGCGCTGGAGCGCCGGGATGTCCTCCACCGCGAGCGGTGCATCCATGAGCGCGCCCGAGGGCGCCGTTGGCAGCTGCATGTTTCGAGCCTCCTGGGAGTGTTCGAAATGAGCCCGCGGGGCCGAGCCGGGCAGAGCCCAGTCTAGTGCTGTGGCGTATGAAAGGCCACTCAGCGCAGCGGCAGCGTGATCCGGGCGGACTGGATCGTGACCGTCGACGGAACGTTGTCCGGGCGCAGGAAGGTGGAGTCGTCCTGGAGGATCTCGAGCTGGAGGCGGTGATCCGCCGCCAGGGCCCAGGCGTCGCCGAACAGCTCGTAGGCGGCCGTGCCGCTCAGGTCCGGGCCGCCGCGGTAGGCGCCGCGGTCCACCAGGGTGCGCGAGCCGTCCGGCGCCACGTCCCACAGGCGGGCGTTCAGCTCGAAATCCGGCGCCGTGGCGGTGTAGTCGAGCGTGATGCGCGGCAGGCCCACGAGCGTGGCCGGAGCGGCGAGGGGAACGTCGTAGTAGGCCGAGCCCGCCGTCTGCCCGCCACCCGCGGTGATGCAGCCCCGCCCGCGCTGCTGAGCGAGCAGGACCGGGTCCGCCAGCGGCCCCTCGCCGCCGGCTCGGTAGCTGGTCTGGCGCGGGCCGCCGAGGTCGAGGTCGGCGTGGCTCGTGGCCAGGCCGTCCCAGGTGGCGGCGCGCACGACCGGCCCGAAGCGCTTGGGGTCGCAGCTCGTGATCGCCGCCTGCACCTCGCGCCGCGGCTTTGGCCCGCGGCCGCGCAGGTAGCGGTCGAACAGGCGGTTGCCAAGCACGTGGAAGTGGCGCATGTCGGGGATCTTGGCCTGCGCGGTGAGGTGCTCGAAGTCGCCCATGTAGATGCTCATCGGGTAGCCCGGGTCGGCCGCCCGCAGCCGCCGGTACATGCGCAGGACCTCGATCGCGGGGAAGAGCGGGTCGGTCCAGCCCTGGCCGGCGAGCACGGGCACGCGCCGGACCCGCCCGCTCCTCAGCGCCTCGAAGTAGTCGTGCTGGTAGAACGCCGAGCGCGGCACCGTGAGCTCGCGCCGCGCCTCCTCGATCAGCGGGTCGCCGGCGTCGTAGGGCTCCCCGGCGTTCATGCGCGCGAGCCACCCGTAGGTCGGCTGCGGCAGCCGCGCCCCGGCCGTGGCCAGAAAGCCGTCGACCAGCGTCTGCTTCGGAATGCCGATCGGGGCCGAGGCCGTGGCCGGGTCCACGCCACTCGACAGGTGCCGCCCGTTCGGCACGAGGGCGTAGAGCAGGTCGGTCCACGTGAAGCCCGGCACGACCGCGGCCAGCTTCATCAGCGCGCCGCGCGGGCTCCTCCACGTGCCGAACTGGAGCGACCCCGACGGGCGGGTGGTCATCAGCAGCCACGCCTGCCCGCCCCCGTACGAGCCGCCGATCACGCCGACCTTCCTGCGGTCGATGCGCGCCAGCGACCCGCCGTGGTCGTACAGCAGCCCGGTCAGGAACTGGGTGTCGCGCACCTCGATGTCGCGGCTCGCGAGCCCGATCTGCCCGCCCGAGTCGCCGTGCCCGCGCGCGCTGTAGTTGAGCACGGCGTAGCCGCGCGACGCGAACCAGATCGGGTTCCAGCGGACGGTCCGATAACCGTCGGGGCCCTTGGCGGCGTCGGTCCCCTCGCGGGTCTCGCTCAGGTACTCCGCCTTGCTGCTGAGGAAGCCGTGGAGGAAGACGATCAGCGGCAGGCGCCGCTTCGCCCGCTTGGCCGGGAGCGTGAGGGTCGAGTCGAGAGCGGTGCCGTCGAAGCTCGCGACCGGCGCCGTGCACACCCGGTAGCGCACTCGCGCCGACGGCTTCGGGTCGGCGCTGGTCTTCGTGGCGCAGCTGTCGCGCAGCGCCTGGAGGGGGTCCGGCGCGGCCGCTGCCGGTGCCGGTGCGGCGAGCGCTCCCAGGACGAAGCACGCGGCGCACGCTCGCCGGATCACAGCGGCTCGATCAAAAGGCTCAGGTCCAGGGCCGGCGCGCTGTGCGTTAGCGCTCCCACGCTGATGAAGTCCACGCCCGTCTCGGCTATCCCGCGCACGGTGTCGAGTGTGACGTTGCCCGACGCCTCGAGCTCCGCCCGCCCCGCGGCGATCGCGACCGCCTCGCGCATGTCCTCGTCGCTCATGTTGTCGAGCAGTATCCGCGGTGCGCCCGCCTCGACCGCCTCGCGCACCTGGTCGAGCGTCTCGCACTCGAGCTCCACCAGCGTGCCGGGCGGAGCGGCGGCCAGCGCCAATCGCGTGGCCTCGGCCAGCCCCCCGGCCGCCGCGATGTGGTTCTCCTTGGCCAGGATCCCGTCGAAGAGGCCGAAGCGGTGGTTCACGCCTCCGCCCGACTCCACCGCCTGCTTCTCGAGCGCCCGCAGCCCCGGCGTGGTCTTGCGGGTGTCGAGGATCCGCGCACCGGTGCCCTCCACGGCCCGCACGTAGCGCGCCGTGAGCGTGGCCACGCCCGACAGCCGGCCGAGGAAGTTGAGCGCCACGCGCTCGCCGCGCAGGATCGACCCGGTGGCGCCCGCCACCTCGGCCACCAGCCCGCCCTCGCGCCACTCGCCCTCCGCCGCGTGCCCGTGCCAGCGCAGCTCGGGGTCCACCCGCCGGAAGACCGACTCGGCCACGTGCAGGCCGGAGATCACGCCCGGAGCCTTCTGCTGGATGCTGGCGCGGGCGAGCGCCCCGGCCGGCACCAGCGCCTCGGTGGTGAGGTCGCCGTCGCCCACGTCCTCGGCCAGCGCGCGGTCGATCAGCTCCTGCATCAGGTGCCGGCGCGCATGTCGCTACGCCGGGGACCCCGTGGCCGCCCGCCTCAGCAGCTCGGCGCGCACGAACCCGTCGAGGTCGCCGTCGAGCACACGATTCACGTCGCCCATCTCATGGCTCGTGCGGTGGTCCTTGACCATCGTGTACGGGTGGAGCACGTAGGAGCGGATCTGGGATCCCCAGGCCACGTCCTGAGCCTCGCCCTTCTCCTTGGCCATCTCGTCGCGCCGGCGCTGCTCCTCGCGCTCGAGCAGCTTGGACTTGAGCATGGCCATCGCGGTCGCCTTGTTCGAGGTCTGCGAGCGCTCGTTCTGGCATTGCACCACGATCCCGCTCGGGCGGTGGGTGATCCGCACGGCGGAGTCGGTCTTGTTCACGTGCTGGCCCCCGGCGCCGGAGGCGCGGTAGGTGTCGATCTGCAGGTCGGCCTCGTCGATGTCCACGTCCACGTCGCCCTCGATGAACGGCGCCACCTCCACCAACGCGAACGCGGTGTGCCTTCGTGAGGCCGCGTCGAACGGGGAGATCCGCACCAGCCGGTGCACGCCCTTCTCGGCCGAGTAGAGGCCGTACGCGTTCTCCCCGCGGACCACGAACGTGGCCGACTTGATGCCGGCCTCCTCGCCCGGCGAGACCTCCTTGAGCTCCGCGGTGAAGCCGCGCCGCTCGGCCCAGCGCATCTCCTGGCGAAGCAGCATCTCGGCCCAGTCCTGGGAGTCGGTGCCACCGGCGCCGGCGTGCACGGAAACGACCGCGTCACCCGAGTCGTAGCGGCCCGCGAACAGGCGCTCCTCCTCGAGGTCGGCCAGCAGCGACTCCGCCGCCGCGCGCTGCACGGCCAGCTCGTCGGCGATCGAGGCGTCCTCGGCGGCCAGCTCCTCGAGCGCCTCGAGATCGTCGATCTCCGCCGCGAGCGAGTTGTAGCGCTCGAGCTTGCGCTGGGCGCGCGCGTGCTCGGCCGACACCTTCGCCGCCCGGTCCTGGTCGTCCCAGAAGCCGGGCTCCCCCATCTCGCCCTCGAGCGCGGTTACGCGCTCGGCGAGAGTCGCTGGGTCAAAGGTAGTCCGCGAGCAGCTTGAGCTGGTCGCGGAGGGACGCGTTCGTGCTCATCGCACTACGCCCCGTGGCATTTCTTGAACTTCTTACCGGACCCGCACCAGCACGGGTCGTTGCGGCCGATCTGCTCGTGCTCGTCGAGGCGGCGGGTCTCCACGTTTATCGCGGCCGCGGCGTCCTCGGGCGCGCCGTTGGCCTCCGGCGAGGCGGCCACGTCGGCAGCCGTGAGCGGCAGCGCGCCGGCCGCCGCGGCCTGGAGCGCGCTCGGCTGGTCCTCCGGGCGCCCGCCCTGGTACTGGAAGTTGGCGGTGGACGAGGAGCTGGACCCGGTGCCCCACGCCTGCGCCGGCGTCTGGGCCTGGTCGCCGTTGCCCCCCTCGACCTCCACCTCGACGTTGAAGATGTAGCGCCCGAACTCCTCCCAGATCGAGTTGACCAGGGTGATGAACATCCCGAAGCCCTCGTTCTTGTAGGCGACGAGCGGCTCCTCCTGGGCGAACCCGCGCAGGTGGATGCCCTCGCGGAGGTAGTCCATGTCGTGCAGGTGCTCGCGCCAGCGGTCGTCGATGATCTGGAGCAGGATGAAGCGCTCGAGCTGGCGCATGAGCTCCGGGCCGAGCTCCTGCTCGCGCTCGTCGTAGGCCTTGATCACGTCCTCGCGCAGCTCGCCGATCAGCGCGCTGCGCTCGAGCGCGTTCGGGTCGAGGTCCTCGGGCGCGATCGCCACCGGGTAGATCTGCTCGATCTGCGTGAGCAGGGCGTCGATGTCCCACTCCTCGACGAAGTCGCCGACCAGGTACTCGTCGGTCATCCGCTCGATCGCGTCGGCGATCTGCGTGCGCGC
>JAXDJC010000076.1:0-8611 GCA_034663685.1 Thermoleophilaceae bacterium | reverse complement strand
CCCGGCACCCGTACTCCACGCAAGATCGAGCGTGGATAGGGTGGGCGGCCCCGAGCAGGAAGGCCCTCATGAGCTTGGTAATTCGGTTCTCGCCCCCGTCGTTGACAGCAGAGCAGTACGACGAAGTCGTCCGTCGCCTCACAGAGGCCGGCGTCTTTCCCGCGGACGGGCTCGACTACGAGCTTTGCTTTGGCTCAGACGGCAACCTCAAGGTCAGCCAGGTCTGGGACTCGCGCGAGCAGCTCGATGCGTTCGGGGAGCGTCTGCGCCCGATCCTGACCGAACTCGGGATCAACCCGGGTGAGCCGGAGGTGCTCGAGGTTCACAACATCATCAAGCGGTAGGCCCCGCGCTTGCGCACGCTTTGTGTGATGACGGCGGTGATGGCCGTCCTCGCGGTGGTTCTTCCGTCCACTTCCTGGGGGAAGGCGAAGCACACAAAGCGGAGGACCTGGTATGCCAGCTCCAGTGCCGGCCCGCATGGAAGCGGGTCGCGCCGGAGGCCGTTCGGCAGCCTCGCGGCGGTGCAGAACGCCTCACGGCCGGGTGACGCGATCGTGATCCTCCCCGCGCCCGTGAGCCTCGCGCCGCTCGACGGGGGGATCCAGCTCAAGCCCCGCCAGGAGCTGATCGGCGCCGGTCCCTCCGTCGCCGGCCGCAGCAAGCAGCTGAAGGAGCTCCCGGCCGTCCGGAACACGAGCGGCGCAAACCTCGACGGCGACGCGATCCGCCTCGCCGACGGGACCACCGTGCGCAACGTGGTCGTCACGACCGCCTTCCGCGGCGGGATCTACGGCAGCGACGTGAAGAACGTGCAGCTGTACAAGAACGACGTGAGCGCCGCGAACACCTCGTGCACGACGGGATTCGTGGTCCAGCCGTTCAACCTGCCGACGTTGGCGCCGGGCGCCGGCGTGCCGTTCAGCAGCGGCCTGACGAACGGCTGGGCGGCGATCATGGTCGATCAGACCCGCACCAGGACGGGCGTCAGGATCGACCGCAACTCGGTCCACGACGCCGGCTGCGCCGACGGGATCGACGTCCGGGCGTCCGGCACCGCCGGCGTAACGGCCCACGTGGACGGCAACAACCTCACCCGGCTCGAGCAGGACATGACGAAGGAGTCGATCCTGGCGATCGGAATGCAGACCACCGACACCGCGAGCCTGACCGCGGAGGTCGACGGGAACCGCGAGAGCTACATCGGCACCGCGTCGGAGCAGGACTTCGGCCAGGCCGACTCGGAGGGGCTGTTCGCCAACGCCGCCGGGCGCTCGAAGCTGGTCGAGCGCGTGGACCGCAACACGTTCGCCCACGGCCTCGGGCACATCTCCGCGAACTGCTTCGAGACGGTCACCAGCAACGGCGGCCCGACGCTTGACGCCGCCTTCACCAACAGCACCTGTGACTACGTCGTCGGCGACATCCTCGAGGCGGACAACCTCTCGAGGGACGCGAGCCTCACCTTCAGGATCGACCACGTCCGCGCCGCTCACTCCACGTTCGCGGGCGCGCCGGCCTTTCACCAGGCCGAGCCCGGCGACGACGGCGACTGCCTGCTCGAGGTCGCCTCCGGTGCGAACAGCAACACCGACGTCACGATCACCAACTCGGTGTTCACCGACTGCGTCGCCGACGGGATCGGCGTGGTCAGCAACGTCGTCGATGGCTCCGGGGCGGCCAAGCACGTCGGCCTGGACGTGCGCAACAGTCGCATCGGCGTCAACAAGCTCGCCAACATCCGCATCGCCAACGTGACGCCTGTCGACGAGCTCGCCCTACGGGTCGAGCACACCGACCTCAGCCAGTCGGACGGCACTCCGATCTTCCTCGAGAACGCCGACACCAGCGGCGCCACCCACGCCGCGCTCGATCTCGGCGGCGGAGCGCTGCACAGCCCGGGCCACAACTGCATATTCGGCGGGAGCCAGGGCGACGTGGCCGCCACGCGCTACGACCTCGATGCCAGGAACGACTGGTGGGGCACCCCCGGCGGGCCGGCGCCCGGCAGGATCGCCGCCGCCGGCGCCACCGTCAACTCGACCCCCGCCCTCGACAGCAGCGACTGCGGACCCGTGACCGGCACCGTCCTGGCGCCGGGCGGATAACAGGCCGGTCACTTCGAACCCGAGGCCGACCGAAGCGCGGCGCCTACTTCCCGCGGAAGCGCTCGAGCAGCTCCTCGTCGCGCACCTGCCCGGCCGCCCCCGCGGGTACGCCGCGAACCACGGCCCGCGGCTCCACGTCGCGCGTGACGACGGCGCCGGCGCACACGAACGCCTCCTCGCCGATCTCGACGCCCGGCGCGAGCAGGGCGCCCCCGCCCACGCGGCACGCGCGCCGGAGGACCGGCCCGCGTAGCTCCAGCCCGGCGGGCATCCGCGCCATCGTCGGGTCGTTCAGGCACACGGCACCGGGCCCCACGAAGACGTCGTCCTCGAGGGTGGAGTGGCTCGTGATCCAGACGTTGGTCTGGATGTTGCAGCGCGCGCCGATCGTCACGCCGGCTCCGACCGCGCTCCCGCGCCCCACGTTCGTTCCCGGCCCGATCGACGTGCCCTCGCGCACATGCGCCTGGTCGCGGATGCGGACACCGCGGCGGATCCGCGCGCCGCGGAAGATCACGGCCTGCGTCCCGATCAGGGCGCCGGCCTCGATCCGCGCTCCGGGGTGCGGATGCGCCGCGGCGGGCACCACCTCCTTCCCGATCACCGCCCCGTCCTGGACCGTCACGCCGTCCTCGATCACGGTCCCGGGGTGCAGCACCACCCCGATGCCGATCGTCGCGCTCGGCGCGATCACGACGTCGTCAGCCACCCAAAGCCCCGGAGCGCGGTCGCTCTGCCTCACGCCTTCGAGCCTCGCGCACCGATCCGAGCTCGGCCCAGCCGGCGAAGGGCGCGCCGGACCGGTCGCCCCCGGCGCGGCTCACGGACCTCGGCCAGCGCCTCCTCGGCGGCCCGGGCCCGATCCTCGGCGGCGTGGAGGCGCTCGGTCAGGTCGTCCGCGTGCCGCGCCATGTGGGTCGCCACCCCCGTCTCGCGCTGCTCGGCGTCCGCCAGCCGTCCCAGCTCCCGCTCGTGCAGCGCCGCCCACGCCTGCGCGCGGTGCATCACGCGGATCGAGCGCGCGAGCTCGTCGAGCGGGGCGTCGACGGTGGGTGAGCGCGGCGCCAGGCGGCCGAGCAAATCGACGAGCGCGGCCGCGTGGTCGGTCGCGGCGTGGTGACGAACGGCCAGGTCGCGGTTGACGAGACCCATCCCCGGGTCGAAGCCGGCGATGTCGGCGGCGAGCTGCCCTTCGTCGAGCACCCGCGCGGCGGTCTGCCCGCCGAAGTTGTCGGCCACGAGCTCCGGGTAGCTCTCGCGGGTCACCCAGCCGTCGCCGCCGTTGTAGTCGTAGACGTAGGCGGCACGCCCGCACGCCATGGCCTCGTGAACGACCCGCCCCTTGCCGAACACCACGTCCGCGTCGTTGTAGACAAGCTCGATCGGGCGGCGCTCGGATGCCCCGTGCATGCCGACGTGGGAAAGCTCGACGCCGGCAGCTGAGCACGCGCGGCGCAGACGCTCCAGCCGCTCGCCGAAGTGGTAGTGGCCGAGCGCGAGCCCGCGGCGAGGGCGGTCGGGCAGCGTTCGCAATGGCCGAAACCGGGCGGTGTCGATCGGCTGGGTCATCCGCGCGACCTCGGCCCGCACGGCCGTGGCCCGAACCCGGCGCTCTACGCGGTCGTACATCGCCACGACGGCCGCCACCACACCCGGCACCTGCGGCGGCAGGAACTTGTCGTAGTAGTCGCTGTGCGCGACGAAGACCTGCGGCGAGCGTGGGTGCGACTCGGCAGCCGCGAGCGATGCCACCGCGTCCTGCGCCAGGACTGCGTCGGGCTCCTCGTCCGGCGCCTCGCCGGCCTCGAGCACGCGGAGGGCGCGCTCGCGCGCGCGATCGGCGGCCTCCCCGTGCTCGATCGCCCACAGCCACACGTCGTGCCCGAGCCGCTCGAGGTGCTCAGCGACCGTGAGAGCGTACGATTCCGCGCCGCCGATCGTCCCGAGCGCCTCGGCTGCGATAAGTATTCGCATCTGGACGCGGAAGTATCACCGAAGGGCTCCCGGGCGCAGCGGCCGCAGCGGGTGGCCATCTACAACGCCTACCTGCCGACGCTGGGTGGCGGCGAGCTGTGCACGCTCGCCCTCGCGCGGGCGCTCGCCGCACGCGGGCACGAGGTCGACCTGCTCGCTCTACCGGGGCGGGCGCTGGGCGACGCCTACGCCCACTTCGGGCTCGCGCCCCCGCCCGAGCGGGTCCGGCTGATCGAGCTCGGCCTCGCGCGACATGCGGACGAAGCGCGCGAACGGTCGGCCGGCTACGACCTCTTCTTCAACCTGACGCACTACTCGACCGTGCCCAGCCGTGCGCGCCGCGGGATCCTGTGGCCCTGGTTCCCGCTGCGGCCGGAGGAGCTCGATGGCGACCGCGAGTTCCTCGCAAGCTACGACCGCGTGCTCGCAACCTCGCGTTACGCGGCCCTGTGGATGAGGCGGTGGTGGGACGTCGACGCGACCGTCCTCCATCCCCCGGTCATGCCGATCGAAGCGCCGCCGACCGACACGAGGGACCGCTCGATCGTCGTCGTCGGCCGCTTCAACAGCGATCCGCACCCCAAGCGCCAGCTCGAGCTTGTCCGCGCGTTCGCGGAAGCCGGCTCCGGCGGCCCCCTCGCCGGCTGGACGCTCCACCTCGTCGGCGGCGCCCAGCCCCGGGACGCGGGGTACCTCGACGCCGTGCGCACCGCGGCCGCGGGTTCGCGCACGCGGCTGTGGGTCGACGTGTCCCGCGACGTGATCGTCGGCCTCCTCCGCGCGGCGGCGATCGTGTGGCAGGCAACCGGCTGGGGCTGCGACCCCGAGGGCGAGCCCGAGCGCTTCGAGCACTTCGGCATCGGGCTCGTCGAGGCCATGAGCGCGGGCGCGGTCCCGATCGCGCTCGGAAACGGAGGCGTCGAGGAGATCGTGCGCGACGGGATGGACGGCGTGCTCTGGGGTGCGAGCACCGGCCCCGTGCCTGCCACCGCCGCGCTGGCCGCCGACGCGGACAGGCTCACGGCGCTCTCGTCCGCCGCCCGCGCCCGGGCAGCGGCGTTCGGGCCCGAGCGCTTTCACGCCGCCCTGGACCGCGTGCTCGCCGGAGCGTGACGGCGAGATCGACGGTCATCCCGCCGGCGGCCGCTTGCGGCCTGCGAAGCCGATCGCCGAGCGCTCGTCGCCGGCCGACCGTGCCTCGACCTCCGGGCGCGGCGCGCGCGTGAGGGCGTCGTCCGGCAGGTCGTGCTGCACGGAGGAGTCCATGCCCACGAGCGCCCGCGCGCCGATCCGGCGGCCCTCGCGGAGGCTCGTGTTGATGCCCACCCACGCCTCCTCGCCCACCGCGGAGCTTCCCGCGAGAACGCTTCCGGCCGTCACGGTGGCGCCCCTGCCCACGCGAACGCCGTGGCCGACGAGCACGAGGCTGTCGATCTTCGCGTGGTCCTCGACCACGGTGGTCGCGATCGCTCCGCCCTGCACCAGCCCGAGCGCGTCGATCTCGACGTGCGATCCGATCGCAACGCCGCCGAGCTGCGGCATCCGCGTCTTGTGGCCCGCCTCGTGGCGGACGAATCCGAAGCCCTCCAGGCCGATCACCGAGTTGGGGCCGATCGACGATTGCTCGCCGATCGACACGCGCGAGTAGACGCGGACGCCCGCGTGCAGGACCGTGCCGCGCCCGATCGAGACGTCCGGCCCGATCGTGCAGAACGGGCCGATCTGGACGCCGTCCTCGATCCGCACGTCACCGTCGATAGCGGCGAGCGGCGAGATGCGCGCGCCCGGCGCGATGCTCGGGGCCTCGACCCACGGCGGCTGGCGGCCGAGCTCTCGTATGAGATTCAGGACTCTGGCCATCGCCGCGCGCGGGTCGTCGCTCTCGAGCACGCGGCTGGAGCGCGGCTCGCCGGCGAGCGACGATCCGGCCGGCGCGATGACGATGCACCCGGCGGACCGGGCGAGCGACTCGCGCATCTCCGGCTCCGGCTCGCCGTTGACGAAGCAGACGCAGCGATCCTCGATCTGGGCGAGCGGCGCGACCGTCTCCACCACGAGGTCACCCGGCCCCGGCACCCCGATCGCCTCGCGTATCTCCTGCTCGTGCAGCCGCGCGCGGACCATCGTCAGACGCCCTCGCGCCGGCGCCGCTCGTAGTAGCCCGTCAGCGCGTGAACGAACGCGTCGAAGCGCGCGGTGAGCCGCTCGACCTCGCGCGCCTCGAGGGCCCGGATCAGGGCGACGTAGTCGTCCTCGGGGTGGAGCCACGAGTGCGGGTGGGCGAGCAGGCAGAGGTTGCGGCCCTGCTCGAGCGCGCTCGCGAAGGTGTGCTCCCGCCACATCATCGCGCTATCGCTGACGTAGAGGAGGTCGTGCGCTCGGATCGCCTCGGCCGCATCGACGCATTCCTCGTGCCCGGGCGGGAGGCGGACCTCCGCGAAGCCGGCGTTCACGGGGTCGTGCTGGGAGAACGACCGCACGGGCGCGCCGACGATGTCGCCCAGCAGCCTGAGGCGAAACGCGACCTCCTCGCCCGGGTCCGCGTGGACGGCCGAGCCGACGGCGAAGTGCAGGCCCACCTCGTGCCCGAGCTCGCGAATGCGACGGAGCCGGCGGACGGTCTCGGCCTCGAGCGGGTTGTAGTGCTGACCGTCGACGAGCACGAAGTAGGTCGCCACGACGCCGGCGTCGTGCTCGAGCTCGGCCATCTCCAGCGAATACGCGGGCGCGAAGTCCACGTCGTGGCGCAGGGCGATGAAGTTCCCGGACGGCGCGGGCGCACTCGGATGCAGGTCCCGGAAGGCCGCGAATCCGAAGCCGCGCGCCTTCGCAGCGCCGAGGAATTCGGCGTAGAGCTCACGCGAGAGCCGGCTCAGCGTGAACTGCGACGGCGTTTTCATCAGGCGCGCTCGGATCAACGGGTTCCTCGGCGCGGAGTATCTCAGCGCGCGGAGAGGATTCGGCCCCCAGCGAACTCTCTCAGGAAGGTCTGAGCCTCCTCCCACGGGAGTCCCAGGACCACCCGCCAGGCTCGTCCTCATTCCCAATCGAACGACAGGAGTGGTCTCATGTTCTCCAGCAAGCACACCAGGTTCGCCGCCACCGGCGCCGCGATCGTCGCGGTCGCGATCGGCGGCGTGGCGATCGGTAACTCGGGCTCCGGCAACGGCGCCTCAGGAACCGCGAGCGCGACGCCCGCGGCGCAAGCGGCCCCCGGGCCCGGACCTCGCACGACCCCAGCGCCGGGAGCGGCCAATGGACCGGCCCCGACCGCCGTTTACGGTCAGGTCCCGAAGGGCTGGCATCAAGGAAGTGGGGCGCGCGTGACGGGAGCGGCGGCTGACAAGGCCAAGGCCGCGGCGCTCGCCAAGTACCCGGGCGGGACCGTGAACCGCGTGCTGCGGTTGAGCGACGGTTCGTACGCCGTCCACATCATCGGCACCAGCGGCCCGCATCACGTCTTCGTCGGCAAGGACCTCAAGGTCACCGGCGCCGCGTAGGCCGCCCCCGGCGGCGCGCTCGATCCGGCTGGATGCGCAGGGTCGCGATCGTGGTGGCGAGCATCTCGTAGTGGCCGGCGAGCAGGCACAGCTCGATGGCCTCGCGCTCATCGAGGTGGGCCCGCAGTGACTCCCACGACGGATCGTCCAGATCGCGGTCGGCGTGCATCCGGTCGACCGCGGTCAGCAGGGCGCGCTCGCGGTCCGTCCAGCCCGGGGCCTCGAGCCCCTGCACGACGCGGTCGAAGTCAGCCTGGCCGAGCCCGGCCCTGCGCCCGAGCCGGACGTGGTGGTCGAACTCGTAGCGGCAGGACGCGAGGTGCGCCACGCGAAGGATCGCCAGTTCGGTCTCGCGGCGCGGGAGGACCCCGCCGGGCATCAGGCGACCGGCGAAGTGGAGCCAGCCACGAAAGAGCCTGCGGTGCCGGCCTAGCGTGAGAAACAGGTTCGGCGGCTCGGTGCCGGCCACCATGCCCGCCACGCTGCTCACGATCCATCCGAGCAATCCGACGTCGCTGCGGCCTCCGGGGGCGATCCGGGCGCTGGTCACAGGGTGATGCGGGGCTGCTGCGTCGTCAGAGGAGCGTCCTCGGCACGGGCGGTCTCGAGCACCGCGGGCAGTCGGCGCTCGAAGAGCCGCTCGATCACCGGCTGGGCCCCGATTCGCAGCGGGAGAAAGCCGGCGACCCACCACGGGGCCACCACGCGCCGCGACCGGCGCGCGATGCCTCGCTCGAGGGCGCCGACCGCCGCGCCAAGCGGGGCGGGCCTGGGCAGCAGGTTCTTGCCGATGAGCTTGGCGGATGCCTTCGTGCCGAAGCCGCGGCTGGTCATGTCGGTGTCGATCTCGGCGAAGTACGCCACGCCCGCGCGCGCGCCCGACGGCCGCAGCTCCACGCTGAGGGTGTCTCCGAGCGCCTCGACCGCCGCCTTCGACGCGCAGTACGCCCCGAGGAGCGGAAGGTGGAGCACCGCCGCCAGCGAGCTGACGGCAAGGGCGTAGCCGCGTTCATGGGAGATGTGGGGGCC
>JAXDJC010000070.1:0-3295 GCA_034663685.1 Thermoleophilaceae bacterium | reverse complement strand
AGCCGGTACGACACCGACGTCGGCATCCGCTCGATCCGCGTCAGAAGCGGCCGGATGTTCCTGAACGGCCGCCCGGTGCGGCTGCGCGGGGCGAGCATGCACGAGGACAGCCCCGACCACGGGATGGCGCTCACGCCTCAGCAGGTCGAGCAGAACATGGCGCTCCTGCACGAGCTTGGGGCCAACCTGACGCGCGCCCACTACCCGCTCCATCCGCTCACGCTCCAGCTGTGCGACCGGCTCGGGATCATGGTGTGGGAGCAGGTCCCGTTCAACCGGGGCCGGTTCGGCAACAGCGCGACCAGCAACGAGTCGCCGGACGACACCGTGGTCCGCTCCAAGGAGGTGCGCGCGAAGGCGCTCGGGTACGTGCGGGCGGCGATAGCGCGCGACCAGAACCACCCGTCCGTCTTCGCGTGGAGCGTGGCCAACGAGCCGAACCCGCGCCCGGGCCGGTCCGAGCGCAGCTACTTCGGCAAGGCCGTGCGGCTCGTGCACTCGCTCGACCCGACCAGGCTCGCCGCCGTGGACCTGGCCGGCTACCCCTCCGTGCCGCAGTCGGACGACTACGCCCAGTTCGACGCGATCGGCCTGAACAGCTACTTCGGCTGGTACCCCGGGCCCAGCGGCACGCTCGACGACCGCGCCGGCCTGCGGCCGTTCCTGCGCCTGATGCGCGCCTACTACTCGCACTCGGCGCTGTTCATCACCGAGTTCGGGGCGGAGGCCAACCGCGACGGGCCGCTCGACGAGAAGGGCACCTACGCCTTCCAGCAGGACCTCCTCGGCTACCACCTCGACGCCTACGACGAGGACAGGTACGTGAACGGCGCCATCGTCTGGATCCTGCGCGACTTCCGCGTGCAGCCGGGCTGGGACGGCGGCAACCCGAAGCCGTCGCCGCCCGTCAACACCAAGGGCCTCGTGGACCAGAACGGCAACCGCAAGCCGGCCTTCTTCGAGCTGGCGCGCCGCTTCCACGCGACGCCGCCGTTCCGCTAGCCGCTACCAGTGGATCAGCGGCTGGCCCGCGCTCGTGCCGCCGGCGCCCGTGCGCCGAGCGGCCTTCGCGGGAGGCGCGGCCTGGTCCGGCGTGCGCACGTCCACGACCTCGTGCATCACGACCGGGTGGAGTGAGCAGAACAGCTTGTACGTCCCCGGCCGCTCGAACTGCTGCGTGTAGGTCCTCCCGATGCGCGAGAACGGGGAGCTGAAGGCGAACGGGCCGCTCGCCATCGTCACGTCGTGCGCGACGGTGTCGGGGAAGCGCCAGGTGATGCTCGCCCCCTGCGGGATCGAGAGGTTCGGGAGGCTGAACGCGAAGTTGTGCACCGTCACCTTCGTGCTGCCGGCGAACACGGACGTCGGCCCTGGCGGCCGATCGATCGTCACCGCCCTACCCCCGGGCCCGTAGCCGGTGAGCGGGATCTCGATGACGGGAGCCTGCCAGCGCCCGGGTGCGTTCAGGTTGGCGTTCCGGAGGTCGGCCGGGAGCGGGTCGCACGACTGGGAGGCCCTGGGGTCCTTGGCCATGTAGACGTGCATCACAGCCATCACCTTGGTGTGAGGGCGCTCCGCGTCGTAGTCGCCGGACACGCGGATCGGCTCGCCCTTCTGCACCGGGATGCCGGTCGGCGTCGTGAACCAGCTCGTGTTGATCGGCCCCGGCTCGTGGAGCACGGGGCGGACGTGGTAGACCGGGTCGCTCGGCAGCCCGTAGAGCGGCTTCGACGCGAAGATCAGCCGGTCGGTGCAGCGCTCCTGGTAGAGCTTCATGCTCTCCGCGCCGCCGTGCAGGTGGGCGCCGCCGGCGATCAGCCGGCCCTTGAACGGCGGCCGCCAGGTGACGGTCTGCGAGTGCGTCGAGCCGGGCGCGTCGCCGCCCGGGACGTTGTAGTAGACGTGGCCGTGGCAGCCCGTCACGTCGAGCCAGTACGCCTTCACCGGCGTCAGCTTGCGCCCGGTCTCTACGGTGACGTCGTACTGGATGTAGCCGATGTCGTTGCGGCGCTGGTGGTTCATCAGCATCCACGCTGCCTGCCAGCGGTCCTTCTTGCGCACCGGCACGCCGTAGCCGGGCGGGAAGTACATCGTCTGGTGCTCCTCCCCCGTGCCGTAGAAGCGCTCCCGCGGCACGCCGGGGCAGGCCCCGTCGTGGAGCTGGCCGTCGCGCGAGCCGAGGTTCGTGAACAGGACGTGGTGGAGCATCACGCGCTGGATCGGGATGTCCCGGCCGCGCTTGTCCACGACGTGGGCGCGCATGCGCACGATGTAACCGTCGACCTTCGGGGTCTCCACCTGGTCGCTGTTCTGCCTGACCTGGTAGCCCGACAGCTTGATCGGGCCGAACCGCAGCTTGTAGTGCCGCAGGGCGGCAGAGGCCGACGTGGCGGTCGTCAGCAGCATCGCCAAGACCGCGACGGCCAGAAAGATCGCTCGTCGCATCGAAGTCATCAAGTCCCCGCCATCACCGTAGTACGGGATCCGGCGGGCGGCAAGGCGCCGGAATGGGGTCAGCGCGGAACCAGCTCGGCCACGCGGCCGGCAAGCGACACGGCGTACACGTGCCCGCGTGCGTCCTCACCGAACGAGACGAGCTGTGAGAGCGCGATCCCCACGTCGCGGTCGCCGCTCGCGCCTCGGCTGCGACCGAGCTTCACCGACCGGATCGCCGACCTGCAGAGGTCGCCGTACACGTAGCGCCCGTAGAGCGACGCGAGCGCCCTGTCGCGCACGACGTAGCCGCCCGTGATCGAGCAGTACCCGTCGCCGTGGCTGTGCTCGACGCGCGGCTTCACGGCACCGGGCGCCGACCCGCCGGAGAAGCGGTGGAAGCCCTCGAACACGTTCCAGCCGTAGTTGGCGCCGCGGCCGGCTCCCCGGCGCGCGAAGTCGACCTCCTCGTACTTGTCCTGTCCCACGTCGCCGATCACGAGGTCTCCCGTGCGGCGGTCGAACGAGAACCGCCACGGGTTGCGCAGCCCGTACGCCCAGATCTCCTTCCGCGCCCCGCTCCGCCCGACGAACGGGTTCCCCGTCACGCTGTACGGCCGCCCCTTCCGCGGGTCGATCCGCAGGAGCTTCGCCAGGTGGGTATCGAGGCTCTGCCCGTGGTTGTGCGGGTCGCCGGCTCCACCGCCGTCGCCGATGCCCGCGTAGAGCCGCTTGTCCGGCCCGAACTGGAGCTGGCCGCCGTCGTGGTTGCTGAACTCGCGGTGGTCGACCGACACCAGGTTGCGCGCGCTCCCGGCGTCCGCCCGGCTCGGGTCCGAGGAGCGCTTGTACTCCTGGATCC
>JAXDJC010000003.1:0-2681 GCA_034663685.1 Thermoleophilaceae bacterium | reverse complement strand
ACGTCGACGCTGTCGCCGAGCTCGCTGCGCACGCCGGAGCGGAAGATCGCATGGTCGTCCACGATCACCACGCGGGTGGCACCGTCCGTTCTCACGATGCGGTCCGGTCGATGGTGAGCTCGACCTCCGTGCCGGTGCCCGGCGTGGCTCGCACGGACGCCCGTCCCCCGTTGCGCTCCATACGGCCCACGATCGACTCGCGCACGCCGCGCCGCTCGTCGGGCACCGCGCCGGGGTCGAAGCCGTTCCCGCGGTCGCGCACGAACACCGCGATCCGGCCCGCCGTGACCTCCGCGAACACGTCGATCGGCCCGTCGTCCCCGGCAAACTTGGCCGCGTTCAGCATGGCCTCGCGCGCGGCGGCCACGACGGCCTCGGCGCCGGCGTCGAGCGGGCAGTCGCCCACGGACACCACCTCGATCGTGGCGCCGTGCGCGGCCTCGACGTCGGCCGCTGCCCCCTCCAGCGCGGCGGACAGGCTGGCGCTCGCGCTCCCCGCCGGGCGGTTGAGGAGCCACGCGCGCAGCTCGCGCTCCTGGCGGCGGGCGAGCGACGCCACCGCACGCGGGTCGCCGGCGCGGCGCTGGACCAGCGCGAGCGTCTGGAGCACCGAGTCGTGCAGGTGCGCCGAGAGCTCCGCCCGCTCCTGCGACCGGATCCGCTCCGCCCGCTCGGCGGCCAGGCTGCGGCCAAGGCGCCACCAGAGCGGGGCGAGGATCAGGCCGAGCGCCACGAGCACGACCACGCCGGCGAGCACCACGTCGCCCGCCGCGTTGAGTGCGCCGTTGGCCCAGAGGAACACCAGCGCGGCGCCGAGCACGAGGGCGGCACCAAGCCCGACCGTGGTCCGCGCCCGGCCGCCCACCAGGGGCGGCACCCCGCGGGCCCCGTCGCCCGACGTCGCCTCGGGGGCGACCGGACCCGGTGCGTCCAGCGACTGGCGCCACAGCAGCGCGCCGCCCACCGCGGCCGCGATCACGGGCCAGGCGATCGCGTCGCTGAACCACCAGCCGAGCGCCCGGAGCAGGAGCAGCACGCTGAGCACGAGCAGCCCCACCCCGGCGGCAACCTCGGCGGAGCCGCCCCGCGGATCGCCGCGCAGGAGCGCGCGCACGAGGCGCACCGTTGGACTCGCTGGCTGGGCCATCGTGGCGATGATCCCAGGCCGGGCCGGCTCAGCCGCGACGCGAGCGACTCAGGCCGCTCGCCACGAGGATCGCCCCCACGGTCGCGGTGACCGCGGGGGCGAGGTAGGCGAAGCTGAGGTCGATCGTGTGCCGGTCGTCGAGCAGGAGGAGCCCGCCGAGCGCGGCGATCACGAGGCCTGCCACCAGCGACGCCAGGTCGAACGGCCGCCGGCTCATCGCGCGGGCGCGTGCCGGCAGGCGTCGTTCGAGCCGTAGAGGCCGGGCCGGTACTCGCCCGTGATCGGCCGGTCACCGATCATGATCGCGCCCATGCCCACGTCGGCAGTCACGATCAGCCGCGGCACGCCCGGCGGCGGCACCGGGGCGTCGGTCCAGCTCACGTCGAGCCCGCCGGCCTCACGGTCGAGCGCGCCCACGTAGCCCGCGCCCACGCGCGCCCTGGTGACCACGCACACGCCGTCGGGCACGGTCAGGTCGATCTGGCCGGTGCCGAGCCGCAGGTCGAGCTTGCGGTCGCCCGCGGGGAACGACACGTCGCGCAGGTCCACGTTGAGCTGGCCCGCGCCCAGCCGGTAGCCGTCCCGCACCTCGGCGATCGTGTGCGGGCGGTAGTTGCGCTGGCCCACGCCGCCGTGGAGATCCACGTCGGCCGCCGACACCACGCCGGCCGGCAGCGCCACCGCGAGCGCCGGGAGGATGAGCCAGCGTGCGCCGCCGCGGAACGCCGCCACGGCCAGCGCGAGGCCGAGCGCGATCACCACGCCGGCGACGATCCCGCCGGAGCCCGTGCCGGTGGCCCACGCGCTGGCCACGCTCGCCACGCCGCTCACGACCACCACGGCCGTGATAAGCCCGACCCGCTTCCAGATCACCGGGTCGCCGCGGAAGAAGCGCACGCCGATGGGCGGCTCGGTGGAGCCCTCGACCGGCACGAACAGCACCATCGCCGCGTACACGAAGAAACCGGTGCCGCCGAAGACGGCCAGGGCCACGAGCCCGATCCGGAAGATCACGGGGTCGATCCCGAAGTAGCGGCCGAGGCCGCCGCCGACGCCGGCGATCATGCGCTTGCGCGAGCGCTCGAGGCGGCGCGGCTCGGGCGGGGGCGGGGGCGGCGGGGCGGGTTGCTGGGCTGCGGTCATTCGCTCGTCTCCTGAGTTTGGTTGACGAGCGTCAGTCTCGGGCCGTGGCGGCCCGCTGCCTATCGGGAATGTCCCCTAGTGGGCGCCGGGGGAGCAGGGCGCCGGAGCCGCCCCCAGGCGGCGCGAGCGGCCCGCTCGACCGCTCGGCGCCACGACGGCGCTCAGCGCTTCTTCGCGGGCTTCCGCGCCGGCTTCTTGGCGGGCTTCTTCTTGCTGTTCCCCGCGCCGGCGCGCGTGGCCACGGCCTTGCCCGCGCCCTTGGCCGCGTCGCCCGCGGCCTTCGCGGCCGAGGTGAGGTTGCCCACGGCCGAGGAGGCCGCCTTCTTCGCCTGGCTCGCGCTGCTCGCGGCCGACTTGGCCTGCCGCGTGGACGCGGCCTTCTTGCCCGTGC
>JAXDJC010000297.1:0-4894 GCA_034663685.1 Thermoleophilaceae bacterium | reverse complement strand
GTAGATTGTAGGTGGACTCACCGGCCAGCGTCGTGGATGATGTTCTTTACGATACCTCGGATATAGCCATTTCGCTCGGCGTAATCGAGGTTACGCAGACGGGCAGGGGATTTGTTGTGGTGCGTGTGCGATTTGAACTGGATAACGATTTCAGTTTACATTTGAGAAGTCCGGAACCCACGTACGATGGCGTGTGAGCGCCTCTGTGTCCTAATAACCCGACCCATTGTGTATTCTGGAAAAGATGAGTTAGCAAGATGCGAGACACATCCAGGTAGACACAAGTCAATCCAACCAAAAGTGGATGGATTTTGACGCCGTTTTCCCTCCAAGTGGATCCATGAAGTTGGAACAGCACACAAGACAAGATTTAGCCGGCATACTCACAGTCGTAGTGTCTTGAGGATATGTTGGTGTCCGACTTTCGAGCAGAAACGTTGATGGAAAGTAAACAGGACCAAACATTGCTTATATAATCAAACTTCGTGGTCACACTGAACGGCAAGCGAAGTTGGTATTCCTTTGGGCCTAGTACTGCTACATGAATGAAATGAGTCTTCGAGGGGTGTACAGAGTAATACAGCGGTGTGGAAGGTATCTGGATGGGCCGATGAATCTGTATATGGAGGATGATTAAGACTCCGCAGTCTAGGAACAAGTCACACGGCTGCCCTGTGTTTGAAACCCACCATTTGCGCTTCAAAGCTTGACTTGGATAAGCTGATTTCCAGACAAGATACTGAAAAGAAACGATCTTCTGGTTAGACAAGCGGAGTCTCGGCCCTTTCATTTTTCCAGATCTATTCGGCTACTGCGCACCGCCGGGAAACCAGCGGGCACCACGCAACCGACCCATCTTTGTCCACAAGTCTTGGAATCCGATAGAAACCGTCATCTGCGCCTCTATTTCGGTATATTATGATTCATCTCGATCGAAATCATCACCCCTCTCCCCTCTCAACAGACCATCACAAAATTATTTCTTGGTCTCCCCTCGACCAGCCTTTCAATCCAGACGACTTTCTTTCAGATGCCCTCACCGCCGACTCACTCTCAAACGGTCATCCACCATCCCCAACCTCCATCTCACCCACAAGAGACCGCAGTTCTTCCTTGTCCCCAGCTCCAGAAACAGGCTCCCCCCTCCCCTCCCCTCCACCCCCACCAGCCGCTGAAGAGAACGAAGCACCTCCAGTCGTCCCCCAGCGAGAGGAAGAGGAAGAGGATGAAGTACAGGCCAGCCATGTCTCCACTCCATTGAGCGAGCTTTCTCCACCACCGGATCAAGACGATGAACCTGACCCCGCCACGAGGCTTGAAACTGTGATAGAGGAAGGTGGTGGGCAAAAGAAAGTCCCAAAAGCAGATGTGATAAAACTCAAAACTAGTGATCATGATACTTCTCTCGCGTCGTCTCCCCGGGCTTCTACTGATGCCGTGACATCGGAATCTAAGCCTACCCATGATTCGAATCTAGGGAAGCGCTCTTCGAGTACAAATTACATGGCATCGTCGTCAATCCCTCGGCTGGCTTCACCGAACCATGCTATCCCCTCGATCGAATCTCCTGCCTCTGCTACCACTTTCCCTACTTCACCGACTCAAAAAGGCGACCCCAAGGTGGTCACTATCTTGGAGTTGAACTCGGAATTGCTAAAGTGAATTTGAATTTCCTCGCGCTTCGAGTGCTGACCATCGTTTCAGGATATGCATCGATCTCCAAAGCAGAGGGGTTCCAGGAACAGAATCAAAGTTCCAACAGTACGTTCATTTTCGTGCGTCTGATTCAAGCATTGTGAAATGCCTCGTCAGATACTCACAACGCCTGCAATCAAATTTAACATGGCTTGCAGCAGCGGCCGATCACAGCCGTGTACGTGTCCACCTTATCAGTTTCATCAAGTCAAACTTAATCACGTATCTCACAGAATCATCTGAACATGTTACTCCCCATGATGGACCCACCCCCGCCTATCGATTTCGCACCAACAGAACGCATCCGTCAGCTCTATGCTGAACTCCCTTCAATATTCGCCAAGGAAATTGCACGGCGGCACCAGATAGGCACGATCCCACCACTCCCCCAACACATCGCGGCCCCCAATACCCCTCTAAAACGCGAAAGATCCGATGAACCCCCGGTCGACATCACCGTGAAACGGAGGAATACTGGCGATAGCAAGAGTCCTTCAGCCATGATGCCACCTCCCTCCTCAATACCCTCCATCTCGCACAACTCCTCGACCCACTTTTCGCTTCCAATGTCTAACGGACTCAGTGTAGGCAACGTGCCAGCACCACCTCTACCATCATCTCCCCAGCTGTCAGAAGCCCAGATGGCATCAATCAACCCTGGAGTGATGAACACCACCGAAGCTCAGCTCGCTGCGTCGTCTCGGGAGCGCGCTCGACAAGCTCAGATACGTGCTGCACATGCACATCAACAGCAGATTGCCAGGCAGATGTCGCCGCCCTCCTTACCCTCCCAACAGCAGATGCATGGAGGCCCCACGTCGAACATCAACCCGAACATGAACGCGAACGCGGCTGCTGGTCCCTCCAATAGTTCGAATATGCCGAGCCTCAATGGTGTTCCCGATGCGACTATGCGGCAGATTTACAACGTTATGCGGACTCCAGACCATCCATTCATGCGGTATATGCATCGCACTGTTCCTAATTTCCAGGCGCTTCCCATGGAGCTCCAGATGCAGAAGATGATGGTCGCACAAGTTCGTACCGTCCTTTAAGAGCCAACCATTGACGTCTGATGATTTGTTTCCTGTAGAACGCATTGCAAACTCGGCAACAGCACGATCAACAGCAACAACAAAACCCTCAAAATCAGATGGCGTCGCAATCACAACCCCAACGTCCTGGGACTGCAGGACCGAACGGTATGAATCCGATGTCCGGAATGCCTATGCAAAACAACGCTGGTGGTATGCCAGGGGCACAATTCCCGGGTTCGACCAACGGCCCAGCGTCGCCGATACCCCCGCAGTCGCCTATGATGCACCAAGCGCAGCAGAATCCGATGTTTGCTCTAAGCGGCAATCCAGGACAGAATAATACCGGCAATACTGGAATAGATCCTAGAATGATGATGTCCGGCGGTGGAAACATCAACATGAATAACTTGACACCACATCAGCGCCAACAACTCATGTTGATGCAGCAGCAGCAGCCTTCCCGCTTCGGCGGAAATAATGCGCCTCCGAACCCATCCATGATGACCATGAACCCTATGACCATGAACATGAACCCACAGCAGGTAGCAGCCTTCGCAGCCCAGCAACAACAGCGAATGGCGCATGCAGGGTCACCACCTCACCCGTCTCCTGGAATCGATGGTGGTCAAGGTTTCCCTTCCCTGCGCTCGAATTCTACGATACCCGGGATCGCACGGAGCACACGGTCTCCGTCCGAGAGTGCGCCGTCACCGATGACACCGCGAGGACCTCCCACGCGGGGCCCGTCCCTTGGTCAGGAGGATTACCAGCGGATGATGATGCAGCAACAACATCAGCAGCAGCAACAGCAGGCTCAGGCTGCCCGTGGGATGTCGTCCGCTCCGAGTCCCGTTTATAACCAGCAACAACAGCACGGCCAGTGGTCACAGAATCAGCAGAACCAGAACCAGAACCAGAACCAGGGTCAGGGTCAACAGACGATGCAAATGAACATGGGTATGGGACAACAGGGATCATATGGTATGTCGCCACCGGGGAGTGCTTCTGGGCATTTTGGTGGTGCGTGTGGGGGTGGTGGTGGAGGTGGAGGAGGAGGAGGAGGAGGAGGAAGCAGTGCACCATCACCATCCAATTCTCAAAGCCAAAATTGGCTTCAAGGGAATTACCCGTTCGCGCCATCACCTGGGGCTGGTGGAGGTGTCCATCACTCGGATCACATGCAGGCAGGTCAGATTCGACACATGTCTGCGACGCCTGGACCTCAACAGATGTCATCGCAAAACATGAACAGCCCTCCCGTGCCTTCCCCTGCGGAACAGCCGATTCCTCACGATTTCGACCTGTTTAATTGGTCTTGATCACATCTTATCTCCTCTCGTTCGCTTCGACCTTTATTACTGGTGCTATATGGTGATTATTTGCTTGTTATTAGTAGCTCCGTCGCTTTCTTGACTGACTTTTTCCCCTCCTTTGCTGGCTGTTCAATTTGGATATGTACCTTTAGTGTATGGTACTATTGATAACCACTATCTGTTTTGTAGGCTCGTTCGTAGCTTTAGCTGTGAATGCATACCGTCAAATCTTCTTTTTGACGCCGAATGATCGAAGTGTATATAATAATATAGGAGATCGAGTCGGGCCTTTGTTCCTGATCCTGTCAACCGCCCCTAACTGTTCCTTTCGACCAACCTTCAAATGGTGTTTTCGAATCTACAAACCTACGAGAAAGACGCGTTCTTTTCCCTATTGGACGAGTAAGCCTTGACCATCAATACGTGTGGTTATGATCTGGACTCTCGAAAAATCTGATCATCAATAGGTACTTCTCATCTCGTCCCGAAATTTTTGCACATGTTGGAGAATCTGAGAGGTCAAATGGATCAGCAGCTTCTGCCGTGCATCGTGCTCTAGCTTCCAATCCAGAAGCTACGTCAAGGTTTGCATCGGCGGCGTTGAAACATGGCCTACCTAGATCATCAGACCCAGCAGCCAGTGTGAGTGCTTTGTCCTGTCTACCGTGCGTTGGGACTGAGTTTGTGCATCTAGTCTTCAGACACGGATGCGAATAGTACCATCGCAGACCGAATAGCCGCATTCTCATCGCGGAAAAACAACAACTCTCCACCTCCACGTCGAACACCTTCAACCACAGACAGGCCAAGTGCTGGCCCCAACTTGGTTTCTAACCGTGTACGTCATAT
>JAXDJC010000283.1:0-11255 GCA_034663685.1 Thermoleophilaceae bacterium | reverse complement strand
TAGCTCAGCTGCGCTCCAGGTACCTGGCCTCGACCGCGTCGAACACGCGGGCGGGGAGGAGCCTGTTGAGCGTGACCTGGGCGATCGCGTCCGGGCCCACGAGGTAGCGCGGGCGCGGGCGGCTGGTGGTGAGCGCCTTCTCGACGACCTTGGCCACGGTGTCGGGCGAGCCGCCGCGCTCGCCGGTCTTGACCGCCACGTCGCGGAGCTTCTCGAGCATCGTGCCGTAGAGCTCGCGGCCCCGCGGGCCGACCTTCTCGAGCAACTCGTCGGCGCCGCCGGCGCCCTTGTCCCAGATCTCCGTGGCCATGCTGCCCGGCTCCACCACGACCACATGGATGCCCCACGGCCGCAGCTCCTTGCGCAGCGAGTCGGTGAGGGCCTCGATTGCAAATTTCGACGCGTGATACGGCCCGATGAACGGGTGCGCCACGCGCCCGCCGACGGAGCCCATGTTCACGATCCGGCCGGTGGCGGCGCGGATCTCCGGCATGACAGCCTGGGTCACGGCGATCTGCCCGGTCACGTTCACCTCGAGCTGGCGCCGCAGGTCATCGATCGGGAGGAACTCGAGCGGCCCCTGGATCGTCACGCCGGCGTTGTTCACGAGCCCCGCGAGGCCGCGGCCGCCCACCGCCGCGCGCACCGCCTCGGCGGTCGACGCGATCGTGTCCGCGTCGGTCACGTCGAGGATCACCGGCGTGATCCGGTCGGGCGACTCCGCCCTGACCGACTCGGCGTCGGCCTCCTTGCGGACGCCGGCGATCACGTCCCAGCCCGCGTTGGCGAGCCGGATCGCCGACGCGCGGCCGATCCCGGTCGACGCCCCGCTGATCAGAGCCGCGCGCGGGCTCAGACCGACATCCCCGGCGCTATCTGCACCTCGATGAGCCGCGGCTCGCTCGCGCCGATGCCCTCGGCCAGCGCGTCGCGCAGCGCGTCCACGCCCTCGACCCGGTCCGCCCTCATCCCGTAGGCGCGCGCGAGCGCCACGCAGTCGAGGCCGGGCAGGTCGAGCCCGGGCGCGCCCTCCACCTGCTCGAGGTCGGAGAACCACTTGAGGATCGCGTACTCGTCGTTGCGCAGCACGAGGATCGTGAGCGGCACCCTGTAGGCCACCGCCGTCCACAGCGCGGTGATCGTGTACTGCGCCGAGCCCTCGCCCAGCACCGCCACGACCGGCCGGTCCGGCGCTCCGATCTGCGCGCCCACCGCGGCGGAGAGCCCGAACCCGAGCCCGCCGCCCGCGCCGAACATGAACGAGCCGGGCCGCGAGGTCTTGATCCGAGTGCGGAACGCCAGCGCGTTCGACGGCGACTCGTTCACGATGATCTCGTCGCCGCCGATCACGTCCGCGAGCACGTCGAACGCGGAGCCGGCGGCGATCGGGTCGGAGTCCTCGGGCGGCGGCATCTCGGCGCGCGGGGGCGGCTGGTCGCGATCGGACTCGCCGACCTTCTCCACGATCGCCTCGAGGAACGCGGCGGCGTCGCCCACGGCGGCGTTGCCCACCTGCGCGCGCGCGGCCTCGTCCGGGTCGGACGTGATGTGCCAGACCTCGGAGCCCTCGGGGATCATCGGCCCCGGGATGTTCGGGTAGTACTTGAACACCGGCGCGCCGGCCACCACGATCAGGTCGCGGCCCTCGAGGAACTGCCCGACCGCTCCGAGCGCCGGCGGCAGCACGCCCTGGAAGTTCGGGTGGTCCTCCGGGAAGCCGGCCCGGCCCTCGATCGCGGCCGCGAACACCGGCAGCCTCTGCTTCTCGGCCAGCCGCACCGCGGCGTCCCAGCCGCCGCTCGTGTCCACCTCGCCGCCGAGCACGAGCACGGGGTTGGACGCGGCCTCGAGCTTCACGGCGATCTGCGCCACCACCTCGGGGTCCGGCGCGAAGCGCCCGCTCACCTGACGCGTGAACAGCTCGCCGCCGTACTCCTGCGGCTCGGCCTCCCAGTCGTCCATCGGCAGCGAGAGGAACACCGGCCCGCGCGGGTGCAGCCCGGCCAGGTGGATCCCGCGCGCCACGGCCATCGGCACGTCCTCGGCGCGCGCCGGCTCGTAGCTCCACTTCACGGCCGGCTTGGGGAGCGTCGTGGCGTCGTTGTTGGTGAGCAGCGCGCCGAGCGCCATCATCGGCCGGGACTGCTGGCCGGCCGTGACCACCATCGGCGTGCGGTTGTCGCGAGCGTTGATGATGCTGCCCATCCCGTGGCCCACGCCGGGAGTGGTGTGGAGGTTGACGAACGCGGGCTTGCGGCTGGCCTGCGCCCAGCCGTCGGCCATGCCCACCGCCACGGCCTCCTGGAGCGCCAGCACGTAGGTGAAGTCGCTCGGGAAATCCTTGAGGAACGGGAGCTCGGTGGAGCCCGGGTTGCCGAACATCGTGGTCATGCCGTGCGCTCGCAGCAGGTCGTATGTCGCCTCGCGCACGGTCGCCGCGTCGCCGGGAGCAGCCGCGCCGTTGCCCTCGGCGGCCGCGCGGCGTGCCTCGATCGCCTCCTCTGCCAGGTTGCTCATCCGTTCTCCCCTCGCTCGACGATCACGACAACCGGAAGCCTTTCACGCCTCGGTCTGTAACGTCACGCCTGTGAAGCGACGCCAGGGGATGAGCCGCCGCCAGCTGCTTGGCGCGACGGCAGCCGCCGCCGCCACCGGAGCCGCCGCCGCGGCCCCTGGCGCGAGCGCCGCCACCAAGAAGAAGTCGACCAAGCTCCCGTCGAAGACGGCCGACGTGATCGTGGTGGGCGCCGGGCTGGCCGGGCTGACCGCCGCTCGCGCGCTGACCAAGGCCGGCAGGTCCGTGATCGTGCTCGAGGCCAACGACCGCGTGGGCGGCCGCGTGTGGAACCACGACCTCGGGAACGGCGCGGTCTCCGAGCGCGGCGGCACTTTCGTGGGCCCGACCCAGGACCACATCATCAACCTCGCCGCCGAGCACGGCATCGGCACGTTCACCAACATCATCCCGGGCGACAACGTCTACGTGGACCCCGACGGCCAGCGCACCACCTACAGCGACACCGGCCCGACGGGCACCGCGCCGCTCGACCCGCTGATCCTCCCCGACCTCAACAACGTGGTCTCCGCGCTCGACTCGATGGCCAACGAGGTGCCGGTGGACGCACCGTGGAACGCGCCGCGGGCGCGCGAGTTCGAGCGCTACACGCTCGAGGAGTGGGTGCGCCAGAACAGCACGACCGACCGCTTCCGCGCCCTCGTGCCCACGGCCACCCGGCCCATCTTCGGCACCGAGCCGCGCGAGATCTCGCTCCTCTTCGTGCTCTTCTACATCGCGTCGTCGGGCGACGAGACCCACCCCGGCACCTTCGAGCGCAACTTCAACACGCGCGACGGCGCGCAGGAGAAGCGGCTGGCCGCGCCGGCGGCGCAGGGGCTCTGCCAGGCGATCGCCAAGTCGATCGGGACGAGCCGCGTGTTGATGAGCACTCCGGTGCGGCGGATCGTGCAGGGCAAGAGCATCGTGCGCGTGGAGTCGCCCAAGCTGATCGCCCGCGGCAAGCGCGTGATCGTGGCGATCCCGCCCACGAGCGCGGGGCGGATCGACTACGACCCGATCATGCCCGCCGACCGCGACCAGCTCAGCCAGGCGCTGCGGCAGGGCCACCTGACCAAGGTGGCGTGCACCTACGACAAGCCGTTCTGGCGCGACAAGGGCCTGAACGGCACGGCGCTCGGCACCACCAACGACATCCTCGTGAACGCCACGTTCGACGACTCGCCGCAGAGCGGCTCGCCCGGCGTGATCTTCGGCTTCGTGGGCGGGGACCAGTCGCGCCGCTACGCGGGCATGTCCCCGGCCGACCGGCGCGCGAAGGTGGTCTCGGAGTTCGTCACCTACTTCGGCCCCGAGGCCGGGAACCCGACCGACTACTTCGACACGCGCTGGCCCGAGGAGCGCTGGATCCGCGGCGGCCCGGTGGGCAATCATGGGCCCGGCTCGCTGCTCGAGTACGGCCCCGCGCTGCGGCGGGTTATCGGCAAGATCCACTGGGCGGGCACCGAGACCTCCACGTACTGGAACGGCTACATGGACGGCGCCGTGCGCTCCGGTGAGCGGGCGGCGAAGGAGGTCCTGGACCGGCTGTGAGGCGGCTCGGCCTGGCCGGCCTGGTGCTGGTCGCCCTGCTGGCACCGCTGCCCGCGGCCGCCGGCGCGCGCGAGCGCTGGAACACGCGCGTGCTGGCGCTCGTGCCCAAGCCAGGCTTCCCCGCGCACGCGTACGTGCACCCGAACGGGCGCATCTACGAGGGCACCTACGACAACCCGGCCGGCGACACCGCGCCCTCGCGCGTGTTCGAGTACGACGGCGGCGACGGCGCGCTGCTGCGCTCGTGGACGGTGGAGGGCCAGGACCTGAGCCAGCCGCACGGGGTGCAGGCGGCCACGAGCGACGCGCGCGGGCGGATCGTGCTGCTCGACAAGAGCCCGCCGCGCATCCTCCTGCTCGACCGCGGCAGCGGCGCCCAGACCCTGTACGCGGGCTTCTCGGCGCCGTCGATCCCGAACTACGCCGCCTGGGGCCCTGACGGCAGCCTCTACGTGACCGACTACGGCCGCCCGATCCTCTGGCGCATCCCGCCCGGCGGCGGCGCGCCGCAGGTCTGGCTCGAGGACGCCCGCCTCGACGGCGGGCAGTTCGGCACCACCGGTATCGAGCTCGAGGCCGGCCAGGCGAGCCTGCTCGTGGCCACGCAGAGCTCGGCCGGCGGGTCGGCCGGAAACCCCGCCACCGGCCGCCTCTACCGCGTGCCGATCGGCGCCGGCGGCAAGGCGGGCGCGATGACGCAGGTGTGGGAGAGCAAGCCCGTGGACGGCCCCGACGGCTTCGGCATCGCCAAGTCCGGCAACGTGTACGTGGCCGCGCTGGCGTCCAACCAGCTCGTGGAGCTCGCGCCGGACGGGCACGAGATCGAGCGCTTCCCGAGCGGTGCGGGCGGCGACAACGGCTCCTCGGTTCCGTTCGACTCGCCCTCGAGCGTGAGCTTCCTCGGAACCCGCGCGATCGTGGCGCAGCAGTCGTACTTCACCGGCGACTCGACGCACCAGGCGATCCTGGACGTGGAGACGGGGGAGCCGGGGCTGCCCGAGCTGATCCCCGCCAACGCCGGGCTGGCAGACGCGATCGCGCCGCGGCTGACGTCGGTCAAGCTCGACGCCAAGCGCCTGTCGCTCAAGCTGAGCGAGGACGCCGAGGTGGACATCACGGTGGAGCGCAAGCTCGGCAAGACCTGGCACGCGCTGCGGCGCAGCTACCGGAGCCTCCGGGCCGGCGGGGCCGTGCTCTCGCTCAAGGGGCTGGCCAGCAAGAAGACCCTGCGGCCCGCGCTGTACCGCGTCACGATCGTGGCGACCGATGCGGCCGGGAACGCGGCGGGCGCCGTGCGACGCACCGCACGCGTGCGCTGACGCTCGCCGGCGGGCCGGAAGCGGTCCCCCGCCCACCGGGCGGCAAAGACCCCCCGAATGGGGGTTTCGGTGCCAAGCCCAGTTGGTGTATACGTGGCAAAAGCCCTTTAGCGATAAAGGGAGATCAACATGTAGGGGGGAAGACCATGCGAATGGGCTCGCGCGTGGCGCTGCTGTGCGCCGCGATCGCAGTGCTGGCGCCGGGGACGGCGTCGGCGGCATCACCGTTCGGAGGAGTGACCGTTCAGCGCTCGGATCTGCATCCGGGCGACACCGCTCGCGGTCAGGGCGTGTCCGCCGTGGTTCCGCCCGCCGGGCACGGCGTGGTGGGCCAGGCCGAGGGGCCGGGCGGATCGCACACGCTGATCGTGAACACCGACAGCAAGGGCCGGGTCTCCGTCACGTCCGACCCGGCGAGCTCCGGCGGCGCCGCCGCCGCGAGCAGCCCCGGCCCGTGCAGCGACGGGGCGTACGTGCTGCTCGGCTACAAGTGGTACGGGTCGGTCGACTGGTACTTCCACGCGACCGCGACCCCGCCCGAGATCACGCAGATCAACGCACGGCACGATCTCGAGCACGGGACCGAGAACATGAAGTGGGAGAACAACGACTGCGGTCTCCCGAACAACTCGTCCGCGAGCTCGGCATACATCGCCGATACCGGGCTGAACACCGGGATCAACAACGACGCGACGTGTGGCAGCGACGACGGCGTGAGCGTCGTCGGGTTCGGCACGATCAACGGGTCGAGCATCCTGGCGGTGACCTGCACGTGGTACATCTCCCACAGCGGGTACTCGCAGGCGACCGCGTCGGACATGAAGTTCGACAAGGACACGTTCACCTGGTACACGGGATCGACGCCGGGCGGCTGCTCCAACAAGTGGAGCCTGGAGGACGTGGCCACGCACGAGCGCGGGCACACGTTCGGGCTCGGGCATCCCGACGAGGCGAACCACGGGAACCTCACGATGAGCCCCAACATCAACGGGCCGTGCCAGAAGTCCGAGGCGACCCTCGGGCTCGGCGACGTGAACGGGATGAACGCGCTGTACTAGCCGCTCAGCCGGCTGCAGCGACCGCATTCGGCGGCCGGGCGTGCGCAGGCGCGCCCGGCCGTCGGCGTTCTAGCCCCCCGCCAGCTCCTCAAGCCGGCGGTGGGCCAGCTGAACGGCCATCGCGCCCTCGCCCACGGCCCCGGCCACCCGCTTGGTCGAGCCGTGCCGCACGTCGCCGGCGGCGAACAGCCCCGCCACGCTCGTCTCGAGCGCCAGCGGGTCGCGGTCGAGCGGCCAGCCCTCCGGCCGCCGCCCGCGGTCGAGCAGGTCCGGGCCCGTGAGGATGTAGCCGGCGCGGTCGGTGCGCACGCCCGCGTCCTCGGCCCAGCCCGTGCGCGGCTGCCCGCCGATGCAGAGGAACAGGGCCACGGCCGGCAGGCGGTCGCGCTTGCCGTCCGTCCCCACGACGGTCACTCCGGCGAGGTGCCCGTCCTCGGCGTGCAGCTCGGCCACCTGCGTGCGCAGGCGAACGTTGATCAGAGGGTGGTCCTCGATCCTCTTCACCAGGTAGGCGGACATGGATTTGGACAGGTCCTCGCCACGCACGATCATCTGCACGCGCGCGCCCGCGTCGCCGAGGCTCATCACCGCCTGCCCGGCCGAGTTGCCGGCGCCGACCACCACCACGTCGTCGTTCCCGCACTGCTTCGCCTCGCTGCGCCCCGCGCCGTAGTAGACCCCGCGGCCGAGCAGCTCCTCCACGCCGTCGACCTCCAGCTTGCGCCACACCATGCCCGGAGAGGCCAGCGCCACGTCGGCGGTGAACTCGTAGCCGCCCTCCACCTTGAAGAGCGTCCGCGTCTGCGCGTGCTCGCCGCCCACCACGGAGCGCAGGAGCACGAGCTCCGCGCCGAACTTCTCGGCCTGCCGGCCCGCACGCCTCGCCAGCTCCGCTCCGGGGATCCCCTCGGGAAAGCCGAAGAAGTTCTCGATCATCGACGTGTGCGACGCCTGCCCGCCGGGCACGTCGGCCTCGATCACCACGGTCGAGAGCCCGTCGGAGGCCGCGTAGACCGCGGCGGCCAGCCCGGCCGGGCCGGCGCCGACCACGGCGAAGTCGTAGTGCTCGTGCTTGGGCGGCTCGGAGATCCGCCACGCCTCGGCGAGGCCGTGGACGGTCATGCCCTCGTACACGATGTCGCCGTCCACCAGCACAGGCAGCTCGGGGTCGGCCAGGCCGCGCGCCTCGAACAGCTCCTGCGCGCCGGGCGAGCCCGCGTCGATCCAGTCGTACGGCTGTGCGCTGCGGATCAGCAGGTCGCGCATCGCGTGGTGGCTCGGCTCGAGCCGATGCCCCACCAGTTGAACCGTCGGGCGGATCGGGCTCACGGTGGGAGCCTAAGCTCTTAGGCAGCTCTTCGCCCACGCTCATGCAGCGTTCAGGGTTGGGGGTCACCCTTACCGCATGGAATCTCCAGAACGGAGACCAAGCCCGCGCCGCGACCCCCGCAAGGTGGTGGCCGCCTTCACCGCGGCGCTGCTCGCCTCCGCGTGGCTCGCGGTGGCCGCGTGGGGCAACCGGCATTCGCCCACCCCGGTCGGCCCGGCGAAGGACCGCAGGCCCAAGCCCGCGCCGAGCCCGTCCTACGACACGCAGCCCTACGGCCAGCCGCCGGCCTACGACCAGAGCCAGCCGGGGCCGAGCCAGGGCTATCCCGACAACTCGGCTCCGCAGAGCTCGGCGCCGCAGGAATCCGCGCCGCAGATGTCCACGGGGCAGTCGTGAACGAGCTCTCGCGAACGTTCGGCTGCTTCGGCGGGAGCGTGAGCATCCGGGTCTCCGACGAGGCGGGCGAGCGCGCGGCGGCGGCCGCGCTCCACCGCGCCGAGCTGCAGCTGCGCATGGTCCACGGCCGGCTGACCCGGTTCGAGGCCACCTCCGAGCTCAGCCGCCTGAACGCCGATCCGCGCCGGGCGGTGCCGGCCTCGGCGCTGCTGCTGGAGCTTGCCGCGGCGGTGCGCTGGGCGGGCCTCGTGAGCGACGGCCTGGTGGACGCCACCTGCCTGGGCGCCCTCGAGCGGGCCGGCTACGGCGACTCGCGTGCGGACGCGGAGGGGCTCGACCCCGAGAGCTTCCGCGCTGCCGCCGGGTCGCTCGAGCCGCGGCCCGCGTCGCCGGATGCCGCCGCACACTGGCGCTCGGTCGGCGTGGATCGCGAGCACGGCATGGTCGCGCGGCCGCCGGGCGTGATGATCGACGGCGGCGGGCTGGCCAAGGGCCTGGCGGCCGATCTCCTGGGCCGAAGGCTGGCCGCCGCGCACGAGACATTCGCCCTGGACGCCGCGGGCGACCTCCTGCTGGGCGGGTCGGCGCCGCGTGCCCGGACGGTCGTGGTGCGCGACCCGTTCGGCGGCCGCCCGCTGCGCGAGCTGCGCCTCGCCCGCGGGGCCCTGGCCACCAGCGGCATCACGCATCGCTCCTGGCTGCGCGACGACAGCACGCTCGGCCACCACCTGATCGACCCCGGTCGCGGCGAGCCGGCGTGGACCGGGCTGCTCCAGGTCACGGCGCTGGCGCCGACGGCGCTCGAGGCCGAGGTGCGGGCGAAGGCCGCCCTGCTCTCCGGTCCCGAGGGCGCCGCGCACCACCTGCCCGACGGAGGCGTGCTGGTGCACGCGAGCGGCGAGGCCGAGGAGGTCGCCGGCCCGCTCACCGAGCGCGCGGTAGCGGCGGCCGCGTGAGCGTCGCCGTTCACATCATCCCGGCCTGGTTCACCAGTCGCGCGGCCGGGGTCGTGGCCCTGCTCCTGTGCTCGCTGTCGGTCTCGATCGGGCTCCTGAAGGTGACCGGGTCGGTCCGGGTCCGGATCGCCGGCATGGGCATCCGGTCGCTGCACGAGGCGCTCGCGATCGCGGCACTGGCCGTTATCGCGGTGCACGGTGTCGCCCTCCTGCTCGACCCGTTCCTCAAGCCCGGCGTGGTGGGCGTGCTCGTGCCGTTCGCCAACCCCTACCGCACGCTCGCGACCGGCGTCGGCCAGATCGCCGCCTACGGGCTCGTGGCCCTGTCGCTCAGCTTCTACTGGCGCCGCAGCATCGGCGTGGCCGCGTGGCGCGCCGCGCACGCGCTGATCCCGGCCTTCTGGGCGCTCGGCGTGGTGCACGGGCTGACTGCCGGGACCGACCGCTTCACCTGGTGGTTCCTCGCCACGCTTCTGCTGCCGGCCTTCCCCGCGCTCGTGCTGCTGGCCATCCGGCTCGACACCGCTTGGCTCGCCCCGCAGGCCGCCATGGCGCAATCTCCGCCCTCGACCGGAGTGGCAGAGGGAGAGCGGCAGTGGACGGAGGGAGAGTTCCGAGGGGTGGAGGCCGGCTCGCGGCCGTCGTCGCGGTCGCTCTGGTAGTCCCCGCGGGCGCCCGGGCGGGACGCTCGGGAGCGTGCATCCCGGCCTGTACTCGGTAGGGTCCCGGCCCGCATGAGGGCCGTCCAGATCACGGAGCTGAAGGGGCCGTCGGAGGCCCTCGAGCTCGTGGACCTCCCGGAGCCGGCCGAGCCGTCGCACCTGATGACGCCCGGCAGCGGCGTGATCGTGGAGGTGCACGCCGCCGGCGTCTCGTTCCCGGAGGTGCTCCAGACGCGCGGCGAGTACCAGGTCAAGCCGCCGCTGCCGTTCGTGCCGGGCAGCGAGGTGGCGGGGATCGTGCGCGCGGCGTCGGACGGGGCGGACGTGAAGGAGGGCGACCGCGTGGCCGCCTTCTCCATGCTCGGCGGCTTCGCCGAGGTGGCCGTAGCGCCCGAGTGGCTCACCTTCCCGCTCTCGGACGAGCTCGACTTCGCGCAGGGCGCGGGCCTGATCCTCAACTACCACACGGCCTACTTCGCGCTCAAGCTGCGCGGGCGGCTCCAGGCGGGCGAGACCGTGCTGATCCACGGCGGCGCGGGCGGGGTCGGCACGGCGAGCATCCAGGTGGCCAAGGGGCTGGGTGCGCGCACGATCGCGGTCGTCTCCACCGACGAGAAGGAGCAGGTGGCGCGCGACGCCGGCGCCGACGAGGTGGTCCGCTCCGAAGGCGAGTGGAAGGACCAGGCCAAGGAGCTGTCGGGCGGGGGAGTGGACGTGGTGCTCGACCCGGTCGGGGGCGACCGCTTCACCGACAGCCTGCGCACGCTCGCCGAGGGCGGGCGCGCGGTGGTGGTCGGGTTCACCGCAGGGTCGATCCCCGAGGTGCGGGTCAACCGGCTGCTGCTGAAGAACACCGAGGTGGTGGGCGCCGGCTGGGGCGCCTACGTGATGGGCAAGCCCGAGGTGAACCGCGAGATCGGCGCCGCGGTGAACTCGATGGTCGACGACGGCGTGGTGCGCCCGGTCGTGGGCGCGCGCTTCCCGCTCGAGCGCGCGAGCGAGGCGCTCGAGCTGATCGACGGCCGCGGCGCCACCGGCAAGGTCGTTCTCGACGTGCGCGACTGACCTCCCGCTCATTCTTACGGACGTCTTCGCCCGCCTGAAGGGGACGCTTACGGGCAGCGACGAGGGTGTGCTCATGCAGTCGAACGCACCCCCGAGCAAGGAGAATCCGATGAAGCGGAAAGGCTGGACGAAGACGGCGATCGTGGCAAGCGTCTGTGCCCTCGTGGGCGCGGCCGGCGGGATCGCCGGAGTGTCAGCGGCCACCAGCGGCAGCAGCGGAGCCACCGGCGCGACCGGCGCGACCGGGTCGAACGGCGCGCAGCCGGCAACGCCGCCCCAGCGAGGTGGGCCGGGCGATCACCACGGCGGGCCGCGCGGCCCGCATCGCGGCGCCAACGGGCAGGTGGAGAAGCCCCTCAGC
>JAXDJC010000274.1:0-2922 GCA_034663685.1 Thermoleophilaceae bacterium | reverse complement strand
CCGCACGACACCGACCCGCTTCCACGGCAGCAGCAATCCACGCAGCATGAAACGCCCCCCTCCGAGCTCCCAGTTCCCCCCTCGACGAGCCCCAGGCATCGTCGACTGCTGAAACAACCCTCAGCGTGAAAGGTTGCGCGGGGGCCGTGCGGACGAGGCGAAGATCGGCCGCGCTACTCCGCGACGGCCCACTCGGCGGCCAGGCGCACGATCGTCGCCGCGGCGGCCGCCATGTCCTGCACCGAGACCCACTCGCGCACCGAGTGGAACTCGTGCCCGCCCGCGAAGATGTTCGGCGTCGGCAGCCCCATCTCGCTGAGCCGCGAGCCGTCGGTGCCGCCCCGGATCGGGGTGCGCACGGGCTCGATGCCCTCGGCGCGGATCGCGCGCTCGGCGGCGGCCACGATCTGCGGGTGGTCCTGGAGGAAGCGGCGCATGTTCGGGTACTGCTCCTGCACGTCGACCTCGAGCCGGGCGCCCGGCGCTGCCGCCACCACCCGCTCGGCGGTCTGCCGGAGCAGCTCGACGTGCTGGGCGAGCTTGTCGTCGTCGAAGTCGCGCACGATCGCGCGGATCACGGCACGCCCGGCGCTTGCCTGGACCTCATACGGGTGGATGAAGCCCTCGCGGCCCGAGGTCGTCTCGGGCGTGAGGGTGTCGGCCGGGAGCTCGGCGAGGACGCGTGCGGCCAGCCGCGCGGCGTTCACGAGCTTGCCGGTGGCGAAGCCCGGGTGTACGTCGACCCCGTCGATGGTCACGATCGCCTCCATCGCGGCGAACGTCTCGTCCTGGAGCTCGCCGAGGCTGGAGCCGTCCATCGTGTACGCGCACAGCGCGCCGAACCGCTCGACGTCGAACAGCGTCGCGCCCTCCCCCACCTCCTCGTCGGGTGTGAAGCAGACGCGCAGGGAGGGCCGCGGCAGCTCCGGGTGCGCGGCGAGGTGCGCGACCGCGGCCATGATCTCCGCGACGCCCGCCTTGTCGTCGGCGCCCAGCAGCGTGTCGCCGCTCGAGGTGACGATGTCGTGCCCCGCGCGCCCGCCCAGCTCAGGCATCCGGGCCGGGTCGAGCACGGTGCCCCCGCGCGGCAGCTCGAGCACGCCGCCGTCGTAGGCCGGGTGCACGATCGGCTCGACGCCCGCGGCGGGGGCGTCGGGACTCGTGTCCACGTGCGCGATCAGCCCGATCGCCGGCGCGTCCGGGCCGGAGGTGGAGGCCAGCGTGGCGGTCACGTAGCCGTTGCCGTCGAGCGCGGCGTCCTCGAGGCCGGCCTGCTCGAGCTCCTCCACGAGCATCCGGCCGAGCTCGAGCTGGCCCGGCGTGCTGGGGCTCTGGGCACGGTCGCGGGCCGCCTGGGTGTCGATCGGGACGTAGCGCAGGAAGCGCGCGAGGACGTCCTCGGCGAGCGAAGCGGCGAGCGGCGAGGTGAAGCGGTCGGTGGCGGATTCCACGGCGGCCGAAGCCTAGGCGAAGGCCAGCCCGGCCTAGCCGAGCGGCTCCCCCACCGTGATCCTGTTGCCGTCGGGGTCGGCGATCACCGCGCGCCGCACGACACCCGGCACGGTCTCGATCTCACCCGCGTCGATCCCCCGGTCCGCGAGCTCGGCGACATATCGCTCCAGGTCGTCCACTAGGAGAGTGAGCAACCCGGTGCCCGCGCGCGGCGGGTCGTCGACCACGTAGATCCAGCCGGTCTCCGAGAGCTGCCACGCGGCGTCGCCCTCCCTGGGGACGAGGTCCGGCGGGCGTCCCACGAAGCGCTCGTACCACCGGAGCGCCGAGTCGAAGTCGGCGGCGCCGATGCCGGCGAAGACCTGGGTGATCGCCATCGCGCGCCGAAACCTACCGGGCCGCCTCCGTCGCCGTGGCCGGGACGCCCTCCCGCGCTTGGCGGCCCTCCATCTGCAGTACGAACAGCGACACCAGCGCGCCCGCGACGGCGAAGCCGGCCCCGATCTCGAAGGCTCGCGAGAAGCCCGCGGTGAGGGCCGTGTGGATCCCGTCGCCCGCCCGCGTGAGGGCGGCCGTACGCTCGGTGGCGATGGTGGCCAGGATCGCGAGGCCCAGGGCCCCGCCCATCAGGCGCGACGTGTTCACGAGGCCGGAGGCGAGCCCGGATTCCGCCGCGCTCACGCCCGCCACGGCCGCGATCGTGACCGGCACGAACGCGATCCCCATCCCGGTGGCCACGAGCAGCGACGGCACCAGCACGTCCGACGCGTACGAGCCCGTCGCCGACACGCCCGTGAACAGCAGCAGCCCGGCGGCCTGCAGCGTCATCCCGGTGATGAGCAGCGGCTTCACCCCCACGCGCGCCGTGAGCCGCGAGGCCGCGGTCGAGCCGGCGATGATCATCAGCGTCATCGGCAGGAATGCCAGCCCGGTCTTCAGCGGCGAGTACCCGAGCACCCGCTGGAGGTAGAGCGAGACGAAGAACCACATGCCGAACATGCCGGCGCCGAGCAGGAACATCACGGCGTTGGCGCCGGACAGGGCTCGGGAGCGGAAGATCCGCAGCGGCATCAGCGGCCGGGCGGCGAAGCGCCCCTCGATCGCGAGGAACAGCGCGATCAGCGCCACGCCGGCGCCCAGCACCGCGAGCGTCTGCGCCGAGCCCCACCCGTTCACCTCGGTGCGCACGACCGCGTACACGATCGTCACGAGCCCGAGCGTCACCGAAAGCGCGCCCGCGAAGTCGAACTGCCGGGTGCGCCCGGCCGAGCGGCCCTCCTCGACGAAGCGCGGCGCGAGCACTGCCGCGGCCAGGCCGATCGGCACGTTGATGAAGAGGATCCACTGCCAGCTGAGCGCATCGGTGAGCACCCCGCCGAGCAGCACGCCGCACGCTCCGCCGAGGCCGCCCTTGGCGCCCCAGGCGCCCAGCGCGCGGTTGCGCTCGGCGCCGTCGGTGAAGGTCGTGGT
>JAXDJC010000191.1:0-3573 GCA_034663685.1 Thermoleophilaceae bacterium | reverse complement strand
CGCGCAGCTGGCGCTGAGCCGGTTCGCGGCGGACTCACGGCGACGGCAACGGCGAGCACTTGGGAACGGGCTTTCGGCCGCGACTGAACCCTTGTAGTCGCCATAGCGACCAAAACGGTTCAGTCGTCGCCGGGCGGCCTCGTCCTGACCCCTTCACCAGCCGCCGTTGCCGTTCGGCCCGCCCCCGGCCCCGAAGGCCCGATTTGGGGCGCCCCCGGGCCCGGACTTGCGGTGCGGGCCGTGCTCTGGGGAAATGGCGCGCATGACGACCGCCCAAGCCGCCTCCCCCACCAGGCCCGCCTACGTCCCCGAGCCGAAGGCCGGGCTGTTCGGGCAGCTGCGGCTGCGCGTGTTCGCGATCGACGACTCCGAGGCCGAGTTCGAGAAGCACGGCTTCACCGCCGTCGACGACGCCGCGCGCGAGCAGCTCGAGGAGGTCGGGCGCTGGTTCGCGCGCGGGTTCCGCGCGGCGATGGCCGAGACCGATGCCGAGAAGCTCGGCCCGCACCTGCGCAAGGTCGAGCCCGAGTTCCGCGGCTTCGCCTTCGAGGGCGCGGCCGTGGCGTTCACGGTGCTCGACACGCTGGTCCCCACGGCCAGCCGCCTGCGCAACCTGCTGCACGGACCGGGCGTGCCGCACGCGTGGCTGATCCCCGTGGGCTACGGCTGGGCGAGGACGCAGCTCAAGCGGATGCCCAAGCGCCCGCCGGGGTTGTTCGATCCGCTGTCGGCGTGGCTGGCGATCGACGGCGCCGGCTTCCACGACGGCTTCTACAACTCCGAGAAGTACCTCGACGAGGCGACGCCGAAGGGCGGGCTGAACGCTGCCGCGGCGCCGGTCTACGACCAGGGCCTCGGGCGCGCGCTGTGGTTCTACCGCGGCGGCGACCCCGAGCGGATCGCGACCACGATCGCGGGCTTCCCGCGCTCGCGGCGCGGCGACCTCTGGGGCGGCATGGCCAGCGCGGCCACCTACGCGGGGGGCGTGGGCGAGGACGTGCTCGCCGCGCTGCGCGACAGGGCCGGGGAGCACGAGCCCGACGTGGCGGTGGGCTGCGTGCTCGCCGCCAAGACGCGCCTGCTCGGCGGCGACGTGGTGCCCCACACCGAGGTGGCCTGCTCGACCCTGTACGGCGGCTCGGTCGCCGAGGCCGGCAGGCTGGTGGACGCGGGGCAGGAGGGCCTCTCGATGGAGGGCCACGGGTCCGCCTACGACGCGCTCCGCGCGCGCCTGCGCCGGCAGGTCGCGGCCGGCTGACGATGGCGGGAGCCGGCGGCGCCGTGGTCACGGGCGCCGGGCGCGGGCTGGGGCTGGAGGTGGCGCGGCGGCTGGCCGCGCGCGGCTTCCAGGTTCACTGCACCGACATCGACGCGGGCGCCGCCGAGCGGGCGGCGGCGAGCCTCGGCCACGGCGCCTGGTCCTCGGAGCTCGACGTCTCGGACGCCGGCGCGTGCGAGGACGCCGCGCGTGCGACCGCCGAGCGCGCGGGGTCGCTCGCGGTCTGGATCAACAACGCCGGGCTGCTCCCCACCGGTCACGTCTGGGACCACGACGACGGCGAGCGCCGCCGCACGATCGAGGTGAACGTGCTGGGCACGATGAACGGCACGCTCGCGGCGCTCGGGGCGATGCGGCCCGCGGGCAGCGGGCACGTCGTGAACGTGATCTCGCTGGCCGGGCTCGTCACGCCGCCGGGCGAGGCGCTCTACGCGGCGTCCAAGCACGCGGCTCTGGCCTTCAGCCTCGGCACGGCCGCGGACCTGCGCCGCTCGGGTCCGCGCGGCGTGCACGTGAGCGCACTCTGCCCCGACGGCATGAAGACGCCGATGCTCGACCAGGTGGCCGACGACCCCGACGCGTCGCTCTCGTGGTCCGGCGTGCTGCTCGACCCCGAGCGGGTGGCCGACCGCGTGGTGGGGCTGCTCGACCGGCCGCGGCCGATCCTCTGCATGCCGCGCTGGCGCGGCCCGATGCTGCGGGTCTGGGACGCGATGCCGCGCGTTGCGCTGGCGACTCAGCCGGCGGTCATCGCGGCGACGCGGATCCGGCAGCGCGCGTGGGCCCGGCGCCGCCGGGCGGAGGTCCAGGCGGGGCGGTAGCGCCCCCTGGCTCGGCTTCCGCCGGATGCGGGGCCGAGCCCGCACTTCTACCGGCGTCGGTAGATCCTCCGGAGCCGCCCCCGCGCGCCAGCACCAGCGCCGCCCGCGCCAGCGTGGCCGGCGAGAGCGCCTCGTGCACGCCGAGCACGCGACCCGCGAACAGGTGCATCTTCCGCGCCACCACCGGATCGCGCGCGCCCGCGGCGAAGATCAGCTTCTCCGCCGCCCGGAAGCCGCGGCCGCGCGAGTAGTCGCTGATCAGCAGGTGGTGCGCGGCCAGCTCGCGGCGGTGACGGGAGCGGTACGCCTTCAACCCCTCGTCGAGGTCGCCGCCCCCCGCGAGCGCCGGCCCCACCGACTCGGCCAGCCACTCGGCCGACTGGAACGCCCAGCCGAGCCCCACGCCCCAGACCGGGTCGCTGGCCTGCGCCGCGTCGCCCACCAGCGCCATCCCGCGGTGCACGGTGGCCCGCCGCAGGTTGGGCATGTCCACCTTGCCGAGCCAGCGCGACACCTGCTCGCCGTCGGCGAGCCGCGGCGCGTCGGGCAGCTCGGCGAAGTGCGACCGGATCGCGTGGTCGGGGTCGGCGCGGAACTCCTCCCGGTCGCGCTGCATGCCCCAGAACGCGATCAGCGTGAGGTCGTCGTCGTTGGGGAACGCGTAGGCCACCTGAGGGTCGAGGAACCAGAGTTGCGCGCGGCCCGGGGTGCGCATCGGGAGGCCGCGGAAGTAGGCCCAGTAGGTGGTGCGGCGGTTGGGCCACGAGCGCGTGGCCACCCCGGCCAGCTCGGCCAGCTTGGAGGTGCGACCGTCGGCCGCCACCACCAGGCGCGCGCGCAGCTCGCGCTCGTCGCCGTCGCGGCCGGCCACGCGCACCCCGCGGATCCGCCCGTCGCGCTGCACCACGCCCGTGGCCCGCTGCCCGAGCATCGTCTCCACGCCCGGCGTCTCCGCGGCCAGCTCGCGCACGATTGGGTCGAGCCGCTCGCGCCTGATGCTGTAGCCGTGCGGCAGCTCGCCCTCGCCCGGGTGGCGCACCCAGCCGTAGCGCGTCCAGAGGTCGATCGAGTTGCGGACGGCGCCCGCGGCCTCGATCCGATCGGCCAGTCCCAGGCGGCGGATCGCCGGCGTGGCGCTCGCCTGGATGTAGTGCGTGCAGACGGTCTTGTAGGCGGCGGGATCCGGCGAGCGCTCGACGAGCGCCACGCTCAGGCCGCGCCGGGCGAGGAGCGTGGCGGCGGCGCACCCGGCTGCGCTCGCGCCCACGATCGCGACGTCATGGTCGGTGGCTGGCATGGAGGCTCCCGGCGGCGTATGCTAACCGCGGGCCGCGAAGGTTGACCGCGCTCACCGCACGGTGCGAACTTTCAGGTGTGCCACCCCTGCGCGAGGAGGCCGGCGGCTCGACGATCGAGTTCGAGGAGCTCCGCGAGGAGGTCTCGTCCGAACCGGCCGCCCTGCCGCCGCGCGAA
>JAXDJC010000183.1:0-2534 GCA_034663685.1 Thermoleophilaceae bacterium | reverse complement strand
AGATCCGCGCGGCGTTCAGCCTCAGCGAGCCGGGCCTGGGCTCCGACGTGCAAGCGATCTCCACGCGCGCCAAGCAGGACGGCGACGCCTGGGTGATCAACGGGCAGAAGATGTGGGTCACGAACGGGCTGCGCTCGGGCCTGGTGTTCCTGCTCGCCAAGACCGATCCGGACGCGGACCCGCCCTACAAGGGCATGACGTGCTTCATCACCGAGAAGGAGCCGGGCGAGGCTGAGGGCAGCGGCGAGTACGCCGGTCTCACGATCCCGCCCCAGATCAAGAAGATGGGCTACAAGGGCGTGGAGTCGACCGAGCTCGTCTACGACGGCTATCGCTGCCCCCCGGAGAACATCCTGGGCGGCGAGGAGGGTCTGGGCGAGGGCTTCCGCCAGATGATGGACGCGCTCGAGGTGGGCCGCGTGAACGTGGCCGCGCGCGGCGTGGGCATCGCCCAGCGCGCGCTCGAGCTGGGACTGCGGTACTCGCAGGAGCGCAAGACCTTCGGCAAGCCGATCGCCCAGCACCAGGCGATCCAGTTCAAGCTCGCCGACATGGCCACCAAGGTGGAGGCCGCGCGCCTGCTCACCATGAAGGCCGCGCGCCTGAAGGACGCCGGCCAGCGCTCGGACCTCGAGGCGGGCATGGCCAAGCTGTTCGCGTCGGAGACCGGCAAGGAGGTCGTGGAGGACTCGTTCCGGATCCACGGCGGCTACGGCTACTCGAAGGAGTACGAGATCGAGCGCCTCTACCGCGACGCGCCGCTGCTCCTGATCGGCGAGGGCACCTCCGAGATCCAGCGCATGGTGATCGGCAAGAAGCTGCTGGAGCGGAATAAGATCTGAGCGTGGCCAGGGCGGGGGTCATTGCTGCGCTTGCCGCGCTCGCGCTCACGGGCGGGGGATCGGCGCACGCGGTCACGCCGCCGGTCAAGCACGTCTGGGTGCTGATGCTCGAGAACGAGAACGCGGACACGAGCTTCGGGCCGCAGTCGAAGGCCCCCTACCTGGCGCAGACGCTCCGCTCGCAGGGGGCCTTCGTGCCGAACTACTACGGCACCGGCCACCTCAGCCTGGACAACTACATCTCGCTGATCAGCGGCCAGGGGCCGAACCCGGTCACCCAGGCGGACGCGCCCACGTTCAGCGAGTTCCTCCCCGGTGCGGAGGGGCCTGACGGGCAGGCGATCGGGCAGGGCGCGGTGTATCCGGCCTGGGTCAAGACGGTCGCCGACCAGCTCGACGCGAAGGGCATGACCTGGGCGGGCTACATGGAGGACATGGGCAACTCGAACACCGAGCCGAAGACCTGCCGCCACCCGGCCATCGGCGCGCAGGACCAGACCCAGCAGGCGAAGGTGGGCGACCAGTACGCCACCCGCCACAACCCCTACATGTACTTCCACTCGATCATCGACAACCAGCTCAAGTGCGACGCGCGCGTGGTACCGCTCGACCGGCTGCCCGCGGCGCTCGCCAGCGAGTCGGCCACGCCCAACTACTCCTTCATCACGCCGAGTCTCTGTCACGACGGACACGACGAGCCGTGCGTGGACGGCCAGCCCGGCGGGTTGACGAGCGCGAACGACTTCCTCAAGACGTGGGTGCCGGCCATCATGAGCTCGGCCGCATTCCGGAAGGACGGGCTGCTCATCGTGACCTTCGACGAGGCGGGCTCGAGCGACGCCACCGCCTGCTGCGGCGAGAAGACGAGCCCGAACACCCCTAACAACGGCGGCCCCACGCCCGGCTCCGGCGGTGGGCGAGTCGGCGCGGTGCTGCTCTCGCGTTTCATCAAGCCGGGCACGGAGACCGCGCAGGAGTACAACCACTACTCGCAGCTGCGCAGTGTCGAGGACCTGTTCGGGCTCGACCATCTCGGCTATGCCGGCCAGGACGGGCTCAGGCCGTTCGGCAATGACATCTACACGAACTCGTCCGCGCCGCCGGTGAAGAAGCCCCCCGTGCCGAAGATCTCCGCGGTCCCGAAGCGGTGCACGACCGGCAGCTTCCTTGCGCGGGTGAGCGTGACGGGCGCCGGGGTGAGCCAGCTGGCGGCGGCGGTCGACGGCAAGCGGGTGAAGGCCTCCGCCAAGACATCGTTCTCGGTCCGGGTGAGGTGCGCCTCGCTGAAGATCGGCGTCCACCGTCTGACGGCCTCCGCCACCGGCGCGGGCGGTAGCGCGCACCGCGTGATCCACTTCCGCCGGGCCAAGTAGCCGGGTGGGCGAGGAGCCCGAGGTTCTCGCCGCTGGCGGAGTGATCCGCCGCGACGGGAGGGTGGCGGTGGTGCACCGGCCGAAGTACGACGACTGGACGCTCCCCAAGGGCAAGCTCGATCCCGGTGAGGGCTTCGAGGAGGCCGCGCTGCGGGAGGTGCGCGAGGAGACCGGCTTCGACTGCGAGCTCGGGGAGGAGCTGGCTTCGATCAGCTACCACGACCGCCACGGGCGCCTGAAGCTCGTGCGCTACTGGGCGATGACGCCGGTGGGCGGCGAGTTCGAGGCCAACCGCGAGGTGGACGAGCTGCGCTGGCTC
>JAXDJC010000144.1:0-4252 GCA_034663685.1 Thermoleophilaceae bacterium | reverse complement strand
CCGCACGCCTGCCGCCACTGCCACCAGGCGCCGCCCCATCGATGCGCGTCTTCCTGGCGCGCGTATTCGCGGATCTTCGCCTCGTCCGCCGCCGGGTCCCCGAACCAGCCCCATTCGCCGATCCAGGCGGTGGTTCCGTACTGCCGCGCGGCCGCGTCCGCGATGTCGAAGCCCTGGCCGATGCTCACGACCGACGAGCCGAGGACCGCGCGGTCGAGGGAGATCGAATCGGAGTAGAGGTGCGGCGCGAACACGACGTTCGGGTCGTCGATGACCGGCGGCGGCGGCGTGGCATCGGCGGCCAGGGCCGACCACAGGACGCCGGGCTCGAAGAAGGCGATGTGTGAGAAGCCGCCCTTGGCGGAGCGCTCGGCGGAGCGGATCGACTCGATCGCGCGGCGATAGAAGAGGCCCAGCGAGGTGGCGTCGGTCACGCCCGGGGCGTAGCCGGTGTTGGGCTCGTTCAGCAGGTCGTAGCCGGCGACCGTCGGATCCGCCGCGAAGGCCCGAGCGAGTCGAGCCCAGGTCGCCACGAGCTCGCCCTGGATGCCGTCGCGGTCGGCGTAGAAGCTCTGCCACGCCTGGCCCACAGCCGGAGCGATCTCGCGAACGCCGAAGCGGCAGGTGGGAAGCCCGTCGGTGAGCGTGGCCCACTCGGGGGCGCCATCCCACCCCTGCTGGCGTACGAAGCCGGGCGCGCACGTCTCGTCCTTCGGCGAGGCGATGAACTTGCCCCAGGCGTCCTGGTGCATGTCGAGGATCACGTACATCCCGCGTTCTCGTGCCCACCGCACCGCGCGCCGGATCTCGGCGAGGTAGGCCGAGTCGAAGGCCCCGCGACTCGGCTCGAGCCGCGACCAGTGCACGATCAGCCGCACCGAGTTCATCCCGAGCGCGCTGATGCTCGCCATGTCCGCGCGCGTGAGCGGAGCGGTGGCCGGGATGTCGGGGCGCTGCTGGAAGTAGTCGCCGAGCTGGTTGTCGTTGACGCCGCGCAGCAGCACCTGGCGCCCGTCCGCGGCCACGATTGCGGGCGACTCGCCGCTCTCGGCGTGGAGCCGCGGGAGCGAACTGCGCGCACCGGCCCCCTGCGCACCCGTCAGCCCCAGCAGCGCAATGACGCCGAGTGCGGCTATCGAACGGTTGCGCCGCATCGCGCCGCAGACGGTAGCCGCGCCACGGCGCCCGCGCGCCGCCCGGAGCTCAGTCGTCCACGACGTCGACCACCTCGTACACCCCGGCGACGTGCTCGTTCTGGACGAAGGCCGAGATCTGGTCGACGCGCTGATTCTCCTGGGCGTCGGCCTCCGCGCGCCAGGCGCGATAGTCGTCCTCGCTCATGTCGAACAGCCCGAACGAGATCACCTCGTCCTCGTCACGGATGTTGCGGGCGTGGTAGGCGCGCTGGAATCCAGGTGGCCTCGAGTCCCCCGGGTCCCACGCTCGGCGAAACTGCTCCCAGGCTCCGGGCTTGAGGCGACGGGCGGAGAACATCACGATCATGGCGGTACCTCCTGGCGTCGTGGCGACGGCCGTCGCCGCGAGCCGGCGGCTCGTCCATCCCGGCGATGGTACCGGTCCATCTGAGCGGCTCGCTGGGCCCTTGACCCGAATGCTTGAGGCATTGCGGGATGGGGCCGAGGACTCCCGGGATGGCGTGGAACCCTCGGATCTTGCGCGAGTGCCCGATCGGGGGTACGTTCGAGTTCAGCGACGACCTCGGTGCCTCCGGGCGGCGAGCCTGATTTGCGTACCCCCTCCTGCCGTCCCAGCCTCACCGTGGCGCTCAGCGCGCTGGCTGTCGCCGCCTTCGCACCGGCGGCGCACGCGCAGACGGGCCCGGCGCCCCAGGCCGGGCTCACCCCGCCGCAGCTGCTGAGATTCGCCCCGGACTTCGTGCCGGGCGAGATCCTCGTGCGCTTCGACTCGAGCGCCGACTCCGGCGAGCGTGCCCAGATCCGCCAGGACCAGGGCGCCACGCTCGAGGACAAGCTGCCGCTGTCCGGCCTCCAGCTGGTCCAGATCGATCCCGGCGTGACCGTGTCCGAGGCAGTGGCCGCCTTCGAGCGCGAGCCCGGCGTGCGCTACGCGGAGCCCAACTTCATCCGCGAGCTGAACGCCACCCCGAACGACCCCCAGTACAGCTCGCTCTGGGGACAGAACAACACGGGGCAGTCGGTGAACGGGACGGCCGGCACCGCCGACGCCGACATGGACATGCCGGAGGCCTGGGACCTCTCGACCGGCTCGAGCAGCGTGACCGTGGCCGTGGTCGACTCCGGCGTGGCCTACGAGAACCCGGACCTTGCGCCGAACATGTGGACCAACCCGGGCGAGTCGGGCGGGGGCAAGGAGACCAACGGGATCGACGACGACGGAAACGGCAAGGTCGACGACTTCCGCGGCTGGGACTTCAACTCGAGCGACAACGACCCGTGGGACGACAACGGCCACGGCACGCACGTGGCCGGGACGATCGGCGCGCGCGGCGACAACTCGCTGGGCGTGACGGGCGCGAACTGGCAGGTCAAGCTGATGCCGCTGAAGGTCTTCCCCGCGTCGGGGTCCGGCACGACCGTCGCCGCGCTCGTGGGCGCCTACGACTACGCCAACGACAACGGCGCCAAGGTGCTGAACGGAAGCTTCGGCGGAGCGACCTTCTCCCAGGCGGAGTCCGACGAGATCGCGGGCGACGGCACGACCCTGTTCGCCTTCTCGGCGGGCAACGGCGGTGCGGACGGCATCGGCGACAACAACGACACCACACCGCAGTACCCGTGCAGCTACTCGCCGGCGAACGTGGTCTGCGTGGGAGCCACCGACCAGAACGACGCGCTCGCGAGCTTCTCGAACTTCGGCGCCGGCTCGGTCGACCTGACGGCTCCCGGCACCAACATCGTGAGCACCTACACGGCGAACGAGGACCTGGCCAACGAGACCTTCGAGACGCCGATCGCCGGACGCTGGACCACCGGGGGCACCAACAACACCTGGAACCGCACCACCCTGAAGTTCTTCAACGGCGCCGCCAGCCTCACGGACTCACCCGGCACCGGTGTCAACTACCTCAACAACACGAGCAGCTTCGCCCGCCTCGACAGCCCGGTCGACCTGACCAACCGCGTCAACTGCAAGTCCAGCTTCCTGGCCTCCTTCACGCGCGCGGACACCGGTGACGTCCTCTCGCTCGAGCGCTCGACCGACGGCACGAACTGGACGACCCTGGCGACCGTTCCCAGCACCAGCGGCAGCAAGATCACCAACGACCTCAGCGCGTTGATCGGGCAGCCGACCGTGTACTTCCGGTTCAAGCTCGACACCGACGCGAGCGGCACCGCCGACGGCGCGTACATCGACGACTTCACGGTCAACTGCTTCCGCACCGGCCCCTACGAGTCCTACGCCACGCTCCAGGGCACCTCGATGGCCGCGCCTCAGGTGGCCGGGGTGGCGGCGCTCGTGGCCGCGTACAGGCCGAGCGCGACGGTGGCGGAGATCAGGAGCGCGCTGCTCTCGAGCGTGGACGCCAAGCCGGGGCTCACGGGCAAGGTGGCCAGCGGCGGCCGGGTGAACGCGCGCGCGGCGCTCGACTACGCCGCTGCCGACCACACGGACCCGACGGTGTCGATCTCGTCGCCCACCGCGGCGTCGACCTTCACCACCCAGGCGGCGACGGTCGCGCTCGGCGGCAGCGCCTCCGACGACGTGGCCCTCCAGAGCGTGACCTGGTCCAACGCCGCCAACGGGACCTCCGGCACGGCGACGGGCACGAGCTCATGGAGCGCCGCGTCGGTGACACTGGCCGCCGGACCGAACACGATCACCGTGACGGCGACCGACACGTCCGGCAACACGAGCACGGCCACCATCACCGTGACGCGCGACAACACCAACCCGGTCGTGGCGATCACATCGCCGACCGTCCAGCCGGCCTACACCACGCAGGCGGCGACCGTCTCCCTGTCCGGGACAGCGTCCGACAACGTCGCGCTCGCGAGCGTGAGCTGGTCCAACGCCGCGAACTCGACCTCCGGCGCCGCGACCGGCACCGGCTCGTGGAGCGTGGCTTCGATAGCGCTGGCGTCCGGCACCAACACGATCTCCGTCACGGCGACGGACACGGCGGGGAACACCTCCACCGACACGCTCACCGTCACGCGCGACAACACCGCCCCGGCGGTTTCGATCACATCGCCCACGAGCTCGGCCACCTACGCCACCGCGGCCGCGACGGTCGCGCTTGGCGGCAGCG
>JAXDJC010000114.1:0-7488 GCA_034663685.1 Thermoleophilaceae bacterium | reverse complement strand
CGGTGAGTTTGGCGATCGCCACCTCCGGATCTTCTGTGCCGCCGTTGATGACGATGTCCGCGCCGAACTTTCGGGCCGCCTCGATGCGCGATTCAGCGAGGTCGATCGCCACGATGTGGCTGGGGCTGAAGAGTCGGGCGGTCAGAATTGCGGCGAGGCCGATGGGTCCTGCGCCGACGATGACCACTACGTCTGCCGGCCGCACCGTTCCGTTGAGCACACCTACCTCGTAGGAGGTGGGAAGGATGTCGGCAAGGAACAGCACCTGCTCGTCCGCGAGCCCGTCAGGCACCTTGTAGACCGAGGTGTCGGCGAACGGCACGCGGGCGTACTCGGCCTGCAGGCCGTCGATGAGGTGGCCGAAGATCCAGCCGCCTCCACCCGTGCAGAGGCCGTAGCGGCTCTCCTTGCAGAACCGGCAGCGGCCGCACGACGTGATGCACGAGACGAGCACGCGGTCGCCGGCCGCAAGCGTCGTCACAGCTGCGCCGATCTCCACGACGGTCCCGACTGCCTCGTGCCCGAGCACCGTGCCCGGCTTCACCTCGGGGACGTCGCCTCCGAGGATGTGCAGGTCGGTGCCGCAGATGGTGGACGAGTCGATCCGGACGATCGCATCCGTCGGCTCGAGGATGGACGGGTCGGGGACGGACTCCCACCGTCTCTCTCCGGGGCCGTGGTAGACGAGTCCTCTCATCGGATCTCCATTGCCCGACTATCCCCGCGCGGACTCGGTGGGGCATCGGTGGTCTCCCCGGCGCCTGCCCGGGAAAGTACGGACCCGGCTCGCGGACCGAGGCGGATGCGCAGCCGTCCGATCGGCTGGAAGCTTCGGGAACCGTGCGTCGCCCCGATGTCATACCGCTTCAGCACGTCCAGGTCGCGCCGCTTCCGATCGAGCGCTTCGCCGAGGTGCTCACGGCCGAGCAGGAGGACGGTCGCGAGCGCACCGTCGAACGGGCGCAGCAGTCACTGGCCGGGCGCGTGGTCTGGAACGTGAACTCCACGGCCTTCGGCGGCGGCGTTGCGGAGATGCTTCGCTCCCTGATCGCCTACTCGCGTGCCGCCGGCGTGGATGCGCGCTGGGTCGTGATGGGCGGGGAGCCCGACTTCTTCCGGATAACCAAGCGGATGCACAACAACCTGCACGGCCACGAGGGCGATGGCGGGCCGCTCGGCGACGCCGAGCGCGCGATCTACGAAGGGGTGGCCGCGGCGAACACCGAGCAGCTGGCCCCGCTCGTCCGGCCGGGCGACATCGTGCTCGCCCACGACCCGCAGACCGCGGGGCTCGTGCAGCCGCTGGTCGATCTCGGCGCGCACGTGATCTGGCGCGCGCACATCGGGCTCGACCTGCCGAACGACCGCGCCCGGGCGGCCTGGTCGTTCCTGCTGCCCTACGTGAGCCCGGCGGCGGCCTACGTCTTCTCGCGCGAGGCCTATGTGTGGGAGGGGCTCGATGCGGCGCGCGTGCAGGTGATCCGCCCGTCGATCGACCCGTTCTCCGCCAAGAACCAGCAACTCCTCGAGCCCCAGGTGCGGGCCATCCTCCAAGCCGCCGGCGTGGTCGCCGAAGGCAGCGCCGGCGACCCCACCTACGAGCGCCATGACGGCAGCACGGGGCGGGTCGACCGGCGCGCCCGGATGGTCGAGCAGGCGCCGCTCGAGGCGGACGCTTCCGTGGTGACCCAGGTATCGCGCTGGGACCACCTCAAGGATCCGCTCGGCGTGATGGAGGGCTTCGCCAGGCACGTGGATCACGGCACGAACGCGCACCTGGTGCTGGCCGGGCCGGAGCCCACCGCGGTGACGGACGACCCAGAGGGCGCGGACGTGCTGAGCTCCTGCGTGGCCGCCTGGGAGCGACTGGCTCCCGAGGCGAGAGAGCGCATCCACCTCGCGCTCCTGCCGATGGCCGATGCCGAGGAGAACGCGGTGATCGTGAACGCGCTCCAGCGGTGGTCGTCGGTGGTGGTTCAGAAGAGCCTCGCCGAGGGCTTCGGGCTCACCGTCGCCGAGGCGATGTGGAAGGCGCGGCCCGTGGTGGCCAGCCGTGTCGGAGGGATTCAGGACCAGATCGCAGACGGTGAGAGCGGCGTGCTCGTGGACGCAGGCGACCTGGCGGGCTTCGGCGCGGCCGTGAGCGGCCTGCTCGCCGACCGAGACCGCGCAGAGCGCATGGGCGCGGCCGCCCAGGCGCGGGTGCGCGGGGAGTTCCTGGGCGTGCGCCACCTGACCGAGTACGTGGACCTGTTCGGACGCCTGATGCGCAGCGCCGAGACCAAGGGCGCCGAGACCAAGACGGCGGTGGCCTGAGCTACGCCCCGATCGCCGGCCAGGGCTGTCTCGCCGGCGGTTGCACCACGCGCACGCGTGCGTCCACCACCAGAGCGCCCTCGGCGCCGACGATCACGGGGTTCATGTCCAGCTCGGCGATCTCGGCGTGCTCGTCGACCATCGCGGCGAGGCGGAGGACCACGTTCTCGAGCGCGTCCAGGTCCACGGTCATCGCACCGCGGTAGCCGCGCAGCAGCGGGTAGGTGCGGAGCGACCGCACCATGTCGTGTGCGTCGCGATCGGTGACGGGCGTGAGCCGGACCGCCACGTCGCCGATCAGCTCGGCCGTGGTGCCGCCGCCACCGCACGCCACGATCGGTCCGAACAGCGGGTCGTGCACCACGCCCACGAGCATCTCCACCCCGGCGGGCGCCATGCGCTGCACCAGGTAGCCCTCCAGGACGTGCCCTGCGGCCGCGGCCGACCTGCGCATCTCACGAGCCGCGCCGGCGACCGCGTGGCGGCCCACCAGCCCGAGCGCCACGCCCCCGGCGTCGGTCTTGTGCACGAGCGTGGGCGCGACCGCCTTGATGGCCACCGGTCCGGCCAGCTCCTCCGCTGCCCGGCCCGCGGCCTCGGGCGTGTCGACGAGCGCGGACTCCGGCATCGCGAGGCCGTAGCACGACAGCAGCGTGGCCACCTCGGCCGGCTCGAGCCAATCCCCGCCGCGCGTCAACGCGCTCGCGAGCACGGCGGTGGCCTCATCGCGGCGCAGGCCGGCGAACGACGGCGCCGCACCCGGATCCCGAGCGAGCCAGCGCGCGCGCTCGGCCGCCTTTGCGAGGGCGCGCGCCGCATCCTCGGGATAGCCGTAGTTGGGCACGCACGCCTCGGCGAGCCCGGCGGGCGGCGGCTCGTGAGACGCGAACACGGACACGAGCGGGAGCGACCGATCGAGGGTGGCGGCCGCCCCGCAGATCGCGGCCGCAACGTCCTCGGCGCGGGTGACGAGCGGCGGGATGAAGATCGCGACGATGGCGTCCACCACACCCGTGGCCGCGACGATCTCGATCGTCCGGCGGTAGTCCTCGGCGGTGGCCGTGGCGATCATGTCCACCGGGTTGGCGACCGACGCGGTGGGAGGGAGGAACCGCCTGAGCTCCGCCTGCAGCGAGTCGGGCAGGTCCGGCACCTCGAGGCCGCTTGCCTCGCATGCGTCCGCGCACATGATCGCCAGCCCTCCGGCGTTGGTCACGATCCCGACACGGGCGCCGCGCGGCACGGGTTGGGCGTCGAGCAGCTTGGCCACGTCGAAGAGCTCCGAGAGGGTGTCGGTCCGGATCACACCCGCCTGGCCGAACAGCGCGTCCACGGTCACATCGGACGCTGCGATGAGCGCGCCGGTGTGCGAGCCGGCGGCGCGGGCGCCCGCCTTCGAGCGCCCGCTCTTCACTGCCAGGATCGGCTTGTGCGCACCGACCCGCCGAGCCAGGCGCGAGAACTTCCGCGGGTTCCCGAAGGACTCGAGGTACAGGACGATCAGCTGGGTGGCCTCGTCCTGCTCCCAGTACTGCAGGAGGTCGTTGCCGGAGATGTCGGCCTTGTTGCCGTTGGAGACGAACGACGAGAGCCCGAGCCCGAGTGCCTTCGCGTGATCGATCACGGCGAGTCCGAGGGCGCCGCTCTGCGACAGGAAACCGACGCGCCCGCCCGGGGGGAAGGACGGCGCGAAGGTGGCATTGAGGCGCACGGACGGATCGGTGTTGAGCACGCCCAGGCAGTTCGGCCCCACCAGTCGCATGCCCGAGCTGCGGCACACGTCGACGAGATCACGCTGGCGCCCGGATCCCTCCGCGCCGCTCTCGGCGAAGCCGGCGGAGAGCACGACCATCGCCCTCACGCCCCTGGCCGCGCACTGGCGCGCGGTCTCGACCACGGACGCCGCCGGAACGGCGATCACCGCGAGCTCGACCGGGTCGGGCACCTCGTCGATCGAGCGGAAGGTCGGGAGCGAGAGAATCGAGTCGGCGTGGGTGTTCACGGCGTAGATGGGACCGTTGAATCCGGCGTCGAGCACGTTGCGCAGGGTCTCGTGGCCCACGGTTCCCGGCCGGCTCGACGCTCCCACGACCGCCACCGACGAGGGGGCGAGGAAAGAGCGGACGGCGGCCGCGGCCGCCACGCTCTCGCGCTCGTCGAACCGCCGCACCGCCTCGGGGCCGAGCGCGGTCGGGAACTCGAGGTGGATCTCCCCCGCAACCGAGTGGGTCCTCACCGTGAACCCGCTCTCGCGGAAGACCTCGATCATCCGGTGGTTCTCCGGCAGCACCTCGGCCTCGAACCAGCCGATGCCGCCCTCCTCGGCGGCCTCGGCGAGGTGTGCGAGCAGCGTCGTGGCGATGCCCATGCCCCGGAGCTCGGCGGCCACCTCGAACGCCACCTCGGCACTGTCCTCGCCGGCAGTGTTGTAGGAGGCATGGGCCACGATCCGATCGTGCCCGCGCGTGGCGACGATCCCGTAGCTCGCGGGATAGCTCACCTCGACCGCAGCTCGGGCAGCCCGGTCGAGGTTGGCGCCGCCGGAGAAGTAGCGCAGCCGCAGCGATTCCTCGGACAGCGACCCGAGGAACGTGCGCATGCCGTCGTGGTCCTCGTGCGCGACCGGGCGCACGTGCACGGTCGACCCGTCACGCAGGACGACCTCGGCGTCCGTCGCGAGCGATGCCATCAGCGCTCGGATATGTCGACCACCCGCGCCTGTGAGATCCGGACGATCTCGAGCGGGCTCACGCGAAGCGAGTTGCGGTCGTCGCCGCCGTTCGCGAGCACCCAGTTGCAGGAGAGCACGCGGCGGTCGACCAGTGCGAGCGGAGGGGCGGGCGCGCCGAACGGGGGGAGGGCTCCGGCGTCGAGGCCCGGAAGCTCGCCGGCGAGCTCGGCCTCAGTCGCGAGTCGAGCGTCGCGATCGCCCAGGAGCTCCCGCACGCGATGCATGTGGACGCGCTCGGAGGCGGGCAGAGCGACCGTCACCAGGCGCTCTCGGCTGCGCACCGCGACCGCCTTGATCACCCGGCGCGCCGGCGTGCCGCCGGAGCGAGCGTCGCCCATCGCGCTCCAGGTCGGCTCGTGGCGCACGATCTCGTAGTCCACCCCGTGCTCGTCGAGCCTCCGGCGAACGGCGGCGAAGCCACGGAGTGACGGGAGGGCTTGCTCGGGCATTGTCCGTGACCGTACGCCGCACCCGCGGCCAAGCCATCCGGGCGCGCCCGGAGATCGGAGTCCGTAGTTCACGCGCGTCGCGCGCGCGAGGGTTGGCCGGTCACATGCGCCCGGACACCGATCAGTAGTAACTACTGATCGCGATTCCGTCGTGAGCCCGATTCCGCCGCGCTGTCGCGGGTCTACGCTCCAGGTATGGAAGCCACAGATCCCGCGGCCGCGAGGGCGACCACCACAGTGGTGATCGCCGACGACCACGCCGTGGTGCGCAGCGGCCTCAGGACGCTGCTCGAGGGTGAGCCCGGCTTCGAGGTCACGGGCGAGGCACGCGACCTGCGCTCCGCCATGACGTTCGTTCGGGCGCAGCGCCCCAACGTGCTCGTGCTGGACCTCAACATGCCCGACGAGCCGAGCCTCCCGGCGATCCCGCGGTTTCTCGAGGCCTCTCCCGAGACCGCGATCGTGGTGCTCACCATGCAGAACGACCCTGCGTTCGCCCGCGAGGCCCTGCGCGCGGGAGCGCTCGGATACGTGTTGAAGGAGTGCGCCAACGCCGAGCTGGTGGAGGCCGTGCGCTCCGCCACGGAGGGCCGCACCTATTTGCAGCCGCAGCTCGGGGCACGTCTCGCAGCCGAGCCGCCGACGCCCGATGCCGGCGACGACGACCTCTCGGAGCGCGAGACCGAGGTACTCCAGCTGATCGCCCTTGGCCATACCAACACGGAGATAGCCGAGCAGCTCTTCCTGAGCGTTCGCACGGTCGAGTCGCACCGCGCGCACATCCAGCAGAAGCTGCGTCTCTCCACGCGCGCGGACCTCGTCCGCTACGCGCTCGAGCACGGCCTCCTCGACCTCGCGAACGGAGTAAAGAATGACTGAGAACGGACTGACCAATGTGATCGTGGCCGGCGGAGGCGTGGCCGCCATCGAGGCGATGCTGGCGCTGCACGACATGGCCGGCGATCGTGTGTCGATGACCTTCCTCGCGCCACAGGAGGACTTCCACTACCGGCCTCTGAGCGTGGGCGAGCCGTTCGCGCTCGGGAGCGCGCTCAAGCTCCCGCTCGCCACGGTCGCGCGCGACGTCGGCGCCGAGTTCCGCCAGGGCGGCCTCGCCAGCGTGGATCCCGATGCCCACACCGTGCAACTGGAGGGCGGCGAGACGCTCTCGTACGACGCGCTGCTCGTGGCCATCGGAGCCCACCGCGCCCGGGGGCTTGACCACACGAGCACATTCCGCGGCCAGGAGGACAGCGAGTCCGTGCACGGGTTGATCCAGGATCTCGAGGCCGGCTACATCCGCCGGGTGATCTTCGTCGTGCCCGCCGGTGTCGTCTGGGTGCTGCCGATCTACGAGCTCGCGCTGATGGCTGCCCAGCGGGCGTACGAGATGTCGCTGTCCGACATCGAGCTGACGATCGTGACTCCCGAGGAGCGGCCGCTCGGCATCTTCGGCAACGGCGCGAGCGACGAGCTGCAGAAGATGCTCGACGAGGCGGGCATAACCGTCGAGACGCTGTCGAGCGCGGAGGTGCCCAAGAGCGGGACCGTGGTCCTGCACCCGGGTGGAAAGGTGCTCGAGGCAGATCGCATCGTGGCTCTGCCGGTCACCACGCCGATCCCGATCGACGGCCTGCCGAGCGACCACGACGGGTTCACCCCGGTCGACTCGCACGGAAGCGTTCAGGGTGCCGACGACGTCTACGCGGCCGGCGACGGCATCGCGTTCCCGGTGAAGCAGGGCGGCCTCGCCTGCCAGCAGGCAGACGCCGCGGCCGAGTCGATTGCGGCCCAGGCCGGGGCGAGCGTGGACCCGACCCCGTTCAAGCCGGTACTGCGCGGAAAGCTGCTGACCGGCTCGAAGCCGCTCTACATGCGAAGCGACATCAGCGGCGCGGCGGGCGACGACTCCGCGACCAGCGGGCACACCCTCTGGTGGCCCCCGGGCAAGGTGGCGGGTGCGTACCTCGCGCCGTACCTGGCGGCGCGCGC
>JAXDJC010000105.1:0-2557 GCA_034663685.1 Thermoleophilaceae bacterium | reverse complement strand
AGGCGCAGGCCGCGGCGCACGACGAGGTGGTCGTCCGCGAGCAGCACGCGGTTGACGGCGCGGGCGGTCATTCCGCGCCCGCCGGAACGTCGAGGCGGACCTCGGCCCCTCCGCCCGGGGCGGCCTCGAGCCGCAGGTCGCCGCCCACGAACAGGGCACGCTCGCGCATGCCGTCGCAGCCGAGCCCGCGCGGCTGGCCCGAGAAGCCCGAGCCGTTGTCGCGCACGCGCAGCACCACGTGGTCGCCGCCGCCGACGAGGCTGAGCCCGAGCCGCGACGCCTGCGAGTGCCGGAGGGCGTTCGTGAGCCCCTCCTGGGCGACGCGGTAGATCGCGAGCTCGCGGTCCGGGCTGAGCGCCGGGAGCGACGGGTCCACCTCCTGGTCGATCGGGATCCCGGCGTGCTGCGAGAGCCGGTCGGCGAGCGCCTCGAGCGCCGTCGAGAGCCCGAGGTCGTCGAGCGCCTCGGGCCGGAGCTGCTGGGCGATCGTGCGCACGGTGTCGAGCACGTCCCGCACGGACTCCCGCACCTCGTCGAGCTTCGCCGCGTCCACCGGCGCCTCGCCGGCGAGCCGGCCCAGGTGGAGGACCACGGCCGTGAGGCTCTGGCCGACCTCGTCGTGCAGCTCGTGCGCGATCCGCCGGCGCTCCGTCTCCTGCACCTCGGTCGTGCGGCGGCCCCATTCGAGCCGGCTGTGCTCGAGGCGGTCGAGCATGTCGTTGAAGGTGCCGGTGAGCTCGGCGATCACGGGCTCGCTGTTGTCGAGCGTGATCCTGCGGCCCGGCTCGAGCGGGTCCACGCTGTGCATCAGGTCGACGAGGCGGTGCAGCGGTGTGAAGGTGCGGCGGGTGAGCAGGCCGTTCACGACGAGCGCCAGCGCAAGGCCGGCGACCAGCAGCGTGAGCTCGTCCTCGGCGATCGGGGAGCTGACCGTGACCGGGGTGAGCGCGAGCACGAGCACCGCGGCCGTGAACACGGCTGCGTTGACGAGGGCGACCCGCCAGAAGAGGGGCAGGCCGCGGAGTCTGAGTGCCGGAAGCAATCTCCGCATGAGGGCTTCCCTGTGATCGGCAGGGGGCGGGCCGTCTTGACCGGCCGGCGGCGGTCCTGCGCCCGCTCATCCGCGCCTCCCGAAGCTGTTGGCCGCCGGCACCACCGCGCGCAGGTCGCCCTCCGACTGCTCCGTGCTCCAGGTGCGCCGCGGCTCGATGTGGCGCACCTCGCCGACCGGCAGGTCGGGCCGCTCCAGCCGCCGCACCGAATTGCACAGCACGTTGGTGACGCCGTCGCGCCGCTCGAGCCTGCCGTCGGCGATCAGGAGCGGCTCCGCGCGCACCGCCAGCCGGCAGCGCTCGTACACCGGCACCGGCACGATCAGGTTGATCGTCCCGCGCTCGTCCTCGAGCAGCATGAAGGTGATGCCGTGCGCGGTCGCCGGCCGCTGCCGCGCCACCACCACGCCCGCGACCCGCACCGGCGAGCCGTCCCGCGTGCGCTCGAGGTCGGCGCTCGAGAGCACCTCCTCCCCCAGCTCCGGCCGCATCAGCCCCATCGGGTGGTCGCGCAGCGTGACGCGTGTCGAGCCGTAGTCGGCCAGCATCCGCTCCCACGGCGACAGCTCGGCCAGCTCGGGCGCCTCCACCCCCACCGGCAGCGCGAGCTGGGTGCCGCCCGCCACCTTCACGCCCGGGGCCGCGACGCCCAGCCGCCACAGCGCCTCCCGCCTGCCGTCCGACACCATCGAGTCGAGCGCCCCCGCCCAGGCGAGCCGCTCGAGCGCGTCGATCCGGGTGGCGCACCGCGAGGACAGCTCCTCGACCGACGAGAAGGCACCTCCCCGCTCCCGCTCGTCGACTATCGCCGACACGTCCTCGCGCGAGACGCCCGCGACGTAGCCGAGGCCCATCCGCACGGCCCCCTCCTCCACGCGGCACTCGGCGACGGAGGACGCGACGCCCGGGGGCAATATCGAGATGCCCCGCCGCTGCGCCTCGTGCACCAGCGTGTCCGGCGGGTAGAACCCCATCGGCTGCTCGTTGAGCAGGGCGCACAGGAACTCAGCCCCGTAGTGCACCCGCAGCCACGTGGACTGGTAGGCGAGCAGCCCGAACGCCGCCGAGTGCGCCTTCGGGAACCCGAAGCCCGAGAAGCCGACGATCTGGCCGTACACCCGGGAGGCCGACTCCTCGGACGCCCCGCGCGCGATCGCCCCGTCCACGAACTTGCGCTCGTAGGAGCGCATCGCGGCCTCGCTGCGCGCCCTGCTCATCGCGCGCCGGAGCCCCTCCGCCTCGCCGGGGGAGAAGCCGGCGAACGCCATCGCGACCTCGATCACCTGGTCCTGGAAGACGATCGCCCCGAGCGTGTCGCTCAGCACCGCCTCGAGCGAGGGGTGCTCGTACGGGACCTTGTACGAGGGGTCCGCCCGCAGCGCCCTGCGCCGCTCGATGTAGGGGTGCACCGCGCCGCCCTGGATCGGCCCGGGGCGCACGAGCGCGACCTGCACGGTGAGGTCGTCGAGCGACTCCGGCAGCGTCCGCCTGAGCATCTGCATCTG
>JAXDJC010000078.1:0-9970 GCA_034663685.1 Thermoleophilaceae bacterium | reverse complement strand
GCGGCCGGGCGCCTGCACCGCCGCCACCGCGGCGTCTACTCCGTCGGGCACGACATCACGCCGTGGCAGGGGCACTTCATGGCCGCGGTGCTCGCGTGCGGCGAGGGCGCGGTCGCGTCGCATGAGGCCGCAGCCCGAATCCATGGAATGCTCGAGCGCGCCGGCCGGCTTCACGTAACGGTGCCCGGGCGCCGCGTGCGCATCACGGGCATCGACGCGCACGACACCAACCGGCTCGAGCCGCACGACACCGCCGTCGCGGACCGCATCCCCTGCACCTCCGTGGCCCGCACGATCGTGGACGTGGCGGAGCGCGGCGACCGCCGCAGGATCGAGCGGATGATGGACCGCGCCGAGCAGCTGCGGATCTTCGACCTGAGTGCGATCCACCGCGTGCTCGAGCACGCGCGCGGCCGGAGCGGAGCGCGCCTCGTCCGCTCGCTGATCGGCAGTGAGGCAAGCGGGCTGACCCGCAATGAGCTCGAGGAGCGCCTCTTAGCGATCTGCGCCCGGGTCGGGCTACCGCGCCCCCAGGTGAACTTCGCGATAGTCCTACGGGACGGCGGCCCGCATGTGGTGGCGGACTTCGCATGGCCCGAGCTGAAGCTGATCGTGGAGACCGATGGGTGGGCGAGCCACGGCACGCCGCTCGCGTTCGTGAGCGATCGCCGCCGCGACCGCCGCCTGGACGCGGAGGGCTGGCGCGTGCTCCGCTTCACGTGGCACGAGGTGGAGCACGATCCGGAGCGCGTGGCGAACGAACTGGGACTCCGGGCGGCCGTCGCGAGCTAGCCTGCCGCGCATGGGGCGGGGGGCGAAGCCGCGGCGGGGGCCGGCGACACGGCGGGGGCGGGCGACGCGGCTGGGGCGCAGCCTCCTAGTTGCTGCCGTTCTCGCGCCGCTGGCGCCGGCGCTCGCGCCACCCGCAACCGCCGCCGCCCAGCCCGATGACACCTACGCCCGCGTGGAGCCCAACCAGATCGTGCTCGGCAACTCGCTCGCGGAGCGGCGCTGGTCGCGCGACCAGCTGCGCACCACCGCCCTGATCGACAAGCGCGACGGCGGCCTCACCTGGAGCCGCGGCACGCGCGACTTCACGCTGCGCGTGGGCCCGGCGGAGATCGGCAGCGAGCAGTTCAAGGTCGACTCCGCCACCATCGCCCCCCTCCCCCGCGGCGGCCTGCGCGTGCGCATGAGCTTCAGCGGCCCCGGCCTCACCGGCGTGCGCACCGCCGAGGTCTACCCCGGCGTGGCCGGCTTCCGCACGCAGACCACGATCACGCCCACCGCCGCGCTGGCGCTCGACGAGGTGGTCCTCGACGAGACCGGGGTCGGGAAGGTCACGCCCACGATCCACGCCCTCCGCGCCGGTGCCGACTGGCGCGACGCGAGCTGGCAGGGGCCCACGCCCGACCAGTCCTACCCCGGGCCGCCGACCGCGCTGGGCGACCCCCACGCCGGCGACTGGCGCGACACCCACACGGCCGCGGCCGGCACGCCGATCGAGGGCGCGGGCCAGTGGTTCGACGCCGCCCGCGACGGCCGCCGCGCGTTCATGATGATGGAGCGCAACGACTTCCCCTCGTCCTGGGTGGAGTACGACGGCGCCACCGCCAGGCTGCGCCTCCAGTACGCGCGCGACGTCGTGTCGCTCGGCCCGTTCGAGGAGCAGTTCCACGTGGAGAACCCGAACCCGCAGGGCGGCCGCGCACGCACGCTCAAACCCGGCCAGCCGTTCGCGCTCGAGGCCACGTTCACCGGCTTCGGGGACGGCGACGGCGACGCCGAGTGGCAGTGGTTCAAGTACCTCCAGCACTTCCGGCTCGACCCCGGCTACCCGCACGCCGTCTCGTTCAACTCGGACAAGAACGACAGGAACGCGCGCTCGACCGGCGCCAAGGACGACACCGACATCGCCGCCGTGCAGCAGCTCGCGCCGATCGCCAGGCGTCTGGGCGTGGAGACGTTCGTGCTCGACGACGGCTGGCAGGCGCGCTCGGGCGACTGGTGCCCCGACTCGCCGCAGTGCCCCGAGCCGCGCGCCGGCACCGACCCCAAGTTCGGCCCCCGCTTCCCCGACCCGACCTTCAGCGCAGTGCGCGACGCGCTCGGCTCCACGATGCGCCTCGGCCTGTGGATGAGCCCGCTCCACTTCCATTCGTCCTCGAACACGTTCGCCGCCCACCCCGAGTGGGCGTGCGCGCCGCTTGGCCACCTGCTCGCGCTGTACACGGCGGCCGATCCCTACAGCGGGTCGAACGAGGCCGGCCTCGGCGAGTGGAGCACGGCGGCGTTCGCGCACGTGGAGTCGCGCATCCGCGAGGCGATCGACAAGTGGGGCGTGCGCTTCTTCAAGTTCGACTTCATGGCGTGGCTCGACTGCCAGGGCCAGAACGACCTCTACGAGCAGCACGACGCGTTCGTCGCGATGATCGACCGGATCCGCCACGACCACCCGGACGTGACGATCCAGATCGACGAGACCAACGACTACCGCCTGTTCCCCTTCGAGTCCACCCTGCGCGGCCCGAGCTGGTTCCAGAACGGCACGCCGGACACCAGGCAGCTCGTGCACAACATCTGGGTGCTGAGCCCGTTCGTGCCGGGCTTCTCCCTCGGCCAGCACGTGCTCGGCGGAGACTCCTGGAAGAAGGAGAGCGTGGACACGATCATGGCCGCGGCGCTGCCCTCCTACATCACGTTCTGGAGCGACCTGCGCACGCTGCCGGAGGACGTGATCCAGCGGGCGTCGACGTGGCTCTCGTTCTACAAGCGCTTCCGCGGCGAGATATCGCAGATGACCTATCCGCTGCTCGAGGACCCGAACAAGGGGAGCTGGACCGCGCTCCAGGCCTGGGACGCCGAGGAGGCCCGCGGGGCGCTGCTCGCCTTCCGCCAGGGGTCCGACGAGGGCACCAGGCGGATCGCGCTGAAGGCGGTGCCGCCCGGGCTCAGGTTCGACCTGTTCGAGGGGCCCAGCGGCGACCGGATCGGCGGCGCCACCTCAGCCGAGCTGACACACGGCCTGGATGTGAGGGTGGGCGCCAAGGGCGGCGCGCGCGTGATCGTGATCGTGCCGGCGCCGGGCGAGAAGCCACCCGCGGCGGTCGACCAGCCGCAGAGCGGCGCGCCGGGGCCCGGCAACCCGCTCGGCCTCCCGGGCAACAGCGCGTGCGTGGACCGCCGCCGCTTCAGCTTCAAGCTCCACCACCCGGCGCACACGCGCATCGTGCGCGTTGAGGGCTACGTGAACGGCAAGCGCCGGCTCACCGTGAAGGGCAAGGACATCCGGCGCGTGACACTCGCGGCCCTTCCGAAGAAGCGCTTCGTGGTGCGGATCAGGGCGCTGCACTCGAACGGCGCGGAGATCGTGAGCACGCGGCTGTACAAGGGCTGCACGCAGTCGAAGCCCACCGTCACGCACCACGGGCCGAAGAGGATGTAGCCGGCCGGCCTGCCGCGGCCACGACCAGGCCGGCCCAGGCGGGAGCCGATCGCTCACCGGAGACGCGCGATCCGCCAGAGTACGGCGCGTGTCCTGGGTCGAGTCCCATTCGCCGTCGTTCTCCGCGCGCCACGAGGAGCGCGACACCGATGCCGCCGCCGACATTCTCGCCGAGCTCGAGCGCTTCCGGATGCGCCTCGGCGAGCGCTTCGAGACCACTCCCGGCGACATCTCGGTGGTCATGCACCCGAGCCCGTGGGCCCTCTCGCTGGCCCATCCGTGGCTGCCGCTCGCACGCATGGCCGCCGCCCCGGCGGCACGGCGCTACATGGCCGGCTGGTTCGCCCGCCGTGAGATCCACGTGCTCGCGCCGGACGCGCTCGAGGCCCGGGCGTCCGCGGTCACCGGATCCCGCGAGGCCCTGCTGCTCACGCCGCTCCACGAGTACGCGCACGTGACGATCGGGGCCAACAACCCGGCCCTGCCCCCGCCTTTCACGGTTCGAACCTTCAACCGGTACCTGCGCTGGGCCTGGCTGTGCGAGGGCGCCGCCACGCACTTCTCAGGCCAGACGAAGCACCTGCGCCCGGGGATCGCACGCCGCCTGCGCGAGGGCGGGCGGCCCGAGTTCCCGCCCACCGCCCGGGACGCCGTGCTGCTCGGCGGCAGCGTCTTCGCGCTGCTGGAGGCCGAGGCCGGGCCGGCCGCGTGCGTGCGACTGGCCGCCCGCCCCCCGGAGACGGGAGGCAGGGCGGCTGTCGAATCTGCGTTCGGCCGCTCGGCGGCCGAGGTGGAGCGTCAGTGGCGCGCGCGGCTCGACGAGATGCGCGCGGCCTGACGGGCTAGCGAACTACTCGCAGGTGATCGTCGGCTTGTCGAAGAACGCCTTGGCGATCGGCTTGCCGTTGGACTTGGTGGTGTACTGGACGACCAGGTCCGCGGTGCAGGTCCGACCGTCCGTGTAGTTCACGTGGTAGATCCACGTGAGCTGGTGGGCACTCTGGCGCTGGGCGCCGCGGATGCTCCAGTTCCTGACGGGATCCTTCTGCTCCTGCTTCTTGCCCAGCTTGATGGCGAGCTTCTTGGCGGTTCCGTACCTCAGCGTGTGGGCCGAGGCAACGCTCGTGAACGCGAAGACGGCGACTACGGCAAAGACGACGGCGATCGATAGCTTCTTCAAATGAGCCTCCTTGTCGGTTCTTAAGGTAACCCAGAGGATGGGGTACCGCAATCCCACGCAAGGGGGTGTTCAAACGGACGCACTTCGGTGGCGCCCCGTGAGGACGCGTTCGCATGCCCCCTCGGGGGTACGCTCGCAAGCTCGCTCAGCAGCCCCCCGAGTGAGCACGCGACCGCGTCCTCCTTCATTGCCGCCGTTTTCCGGCTCGGGCTCGCACCGCGTGCCAGGTTCCCCCTGGGTCACGCTTTTCGTCTTCGGATCGGCGTAACGGCGCGGCGGCCGTTCTACGCCGAGATCGGCGGGGCGGCCGGCACGGCCGCGTGCGGCTCGTGGCCGTTGCTGCTGACCGAGAGGGAGCGCAGCTCCAGCGGGACGACCTTCACGCCGCCGCCGCGGCCGGAGAGGCGTACGCGGAGCAGCGCTCCGCCGAACTCGGACGTGGCGCCGTCGGCCGTCTTCAGGACCGTCTGGGCCTTCGACTCCGGAACCCCGCAGGCCGCGAGGAAGCCGCGGGCGCGGGCCTCGCCGCCGGCGTTCTCGTCCATCTCGAGCTCCTCGACCCGGAGCTCGCCCGTGTCGTTGGCGCCCTCGCCCGCTCGCACGATGCACGCCGCCATGTCGTCCGGCGCGCGCTCGGCCGTGCTCGCGATCTTGGCCAGCAGCGCATCGGCGGTGGCATCGGCGCCGAGCTCCTCCACGATGGCGCAGAGGCGATCGCGGCCCAGCAGGTCGTCGTCGTGCAGGCGCGCCTCGACCAGCCCGTCGGTGAAGAAGCAGGCGAGCGATCCGGGCGGCAGCGCCACGGTCGTCTGGCGCAGCCCGGTCGCGAGCCCCGCGCCGATCGGGGGCGACGATCCCACGGTGACCGGCGTGTGCGCGCTCGGCCCCACGAGGATCGGGGGCTCGTGCCCCGCGCACGCGTAGGTGAGCGTGCCGGCGCCGGCGTCGTAGACCGCGAGCACCACGGTGGTCAGCTCGGCGTGCTGCTCGTTCTCCAGAGCGCGCGCCGCGATCTGGAGCGCCGTGCGCGGCTCACCGCCGGCGTTCAGGTAGGCGCGCAGCGTGTACCTCATCAGCGCGGTGACGGCGAGCGCCTGGCGCCCGTGGCCGCACACGTCGCCCACGATGATCCCCACGCGGCGGCCCTCCATCTCGAACACGTCGTAGAAGTCGCCGCCCGCGGCCGGCCCGTCCGCCGGCCGGTACGCCACGGAGGCCTCGAGGCCGCCGATCGCGCCGGGCACGTCCGGGAGCAGGGCCTTCTGGAGCAGGCCCACGTCGTCGAGCAGCTCGGCGCGCTCGGTCTCGAGCCGCCGGGCGCGGCGGCCGGCGAAGTAGGAGCGGATGAAGAACGCGGCCGCCAGGAGGGCGAGCACACCGAGCGCGATCCACATCGGGACCGGGATGACCTGGATCACGTCGCGGATCGGCCGCAGCGGGCCGGGCGTGCTGTCGCCCCCGCCCGAGCCGCCGTTCTTCGGGCCCGTCGCCGCCGGCGGTGCGGCCTGGCCGCGAGCCACGCGGCGCGCGGCGGCGCCGCGGCGGCGCTGGCGCCGGTTGGCGGCGCGGCGAGCCGCGGCCCTGGCGCCGCCTGACGCGGTTGCGCCCGAGCCGGAGCCGGACCCCGAGGCGCCGCCGGTGGAGCTGCCGCCCGAGCCGCCGCCGGTGCCGTTCGGAGCTCCGCCGCCGCCTGAGGCGGACCCCGTGTTGCCGTTCGACGGCGGGTTCGAGGTCCCACCGCCGGGGTTGAGGGTCTTGTTCACGCCGCCGCCGACGGCGTTGGTCTGACCGGTCGCCTGATCGAGGACGCTCTGCACCGGCGGCGTGACCGGCGTCGAGGGAAGCTGCGGCGCGTTGACCTGCGGCACCTGGGCGCCGGCCGGGGCGGCGCAGGCCAGCGTGGCCGCCGAAATGGCGACCGCTGCAATGGGCTTCCTCAACCTCCCGCCGAACTTCACTGCGGCCATGTGCACCTAGATCGGCATCACGGGCGCACCGTTGTAGGGGCGCCCAACGAGTCAATCGCCAGGAGGATAAACCTCTGCGGCGCGTTCGGCTACAACTGGGCGCCGGGTGCCGTCAGAGCCCGAGCGTCTTGGCGATGATGTTCTTCTGGATCTCCGACGTGCCGCCGTAGATCGTGGTCACCACCGCGGCGCGGAGGTAGCGCTCCATCGGGTACTCGCTGGCGTAGCCGTAGCCGCCCATGATCTGCATCCCCTCGAGCGCGCAGCGCTTGGCCAGCTCGGTGCAGGCCAGCTTCACCATCGAGGCCTCCTGCGGCAGCATCCGGCCCGGGTCGTCGTCGGTCAGCCGCGCAACCCAGCGCACGAGCAGCCGCGCCTGGGCGAGGTCCGTGGCCATGTCCGCGAACTTGTGCTGGATCGCCTGGAAGTTGCCGATGGGGCGGCCGAACTGGCGCCGCTCCTTGGCGTAGGCGAGCGCGTCGTCGAACGAGCGCTGGGCGAGCCCGAGGGCGCCGGCGCCGAGGATCACCCGCTCGTTGTTGAGCCCGGCCATGAGCTGGGTCCAGCCGTTGCCCTCGGTCCCGAGCAGGTTCTCCTCGGGCACGCGCACGTCGTCGAGGTGGAGCTCGTTGGTCTCCTCCCCGCCCAGCGTGGGGATCGGGGTGATCGTGAAGCCCTCGGCCTCGCGCGGGACGAAGATCATCGAGATGCCCTCGTGCTGCGAGGAGCCCTCGCCGGTCCGGCACACGATCAGCGTGTGGCTTGCCTTGTGCGCGTAGGAGCACCACATCTTCGATCCGCTCAGCACCCACTCGCCGTCCTCGAGGCGCGCTCTTGTGCGCAGCGACGCCACGTCGGACCCCGACTCGGGCTCGGACATCGCGATCGCCAGGTCGCCACCCGCGGCCACCCGGCCGAGCAGGTCGCGCTTCTGCTCCTCGGTGCCGAACCGGTTGAGCGCGCCCACCACGATCAGCGTGACCGGGTAGCCGCTGATCGGCGCGCGCCCATGGGCGCTCTCCTCGAGGAACAGGGCGGCGTCGAGGAACGTGCCGCCCGAGCCGCCGTACTCCTCGTCGATCGTCAGGCCGAACCAGCCGAGGTCGGCCATCCTGCGGGCCACGTCCTCGTTGTGGATGTCCCTGTAGCCGTCGGTGAGCTGCTCGAGCTTCTCCTTGGTGAACTCGCGCTCGCAGAAGTCGCGCACGGAGCGCACGAAGTCCTGCTGCTCGTCGGTGAGCGCCGTGTCGTTGTTGCGCGTGAGCGTGGCGTCCAGCATCGGGCTAGGACGCTCCCTGGCCCACGCCCGCCGGCGGCTGGGCGGCCGCCGCGCCGTTGCCGCCCGCGTCCGCGGCCGGCTCCTCCTGCGGGCGGTAGCGGTTGAGCTCGCGCATGGCGATCACCATCTTGTGCACCTCGTCCGGGCCGTCGGCCAGGCGCAGCATGCGCAGGCCGCGCCACATCGCAGCGAGCGGGGTGTCGTCGGAGACGCCCAGCGCGCCGTGCACCTGGATCGAGCGGTCGAGCACGTCCATCACCACGTTGGCGGCCACGACCTTGGTCATCGAGATCGCCTGGCGCGCCTCGCGCTTGCCGTACTCGTCCATCTGCCAGGCGGCGTTGAGCACCATCCAGCGCGCGCCGTCGATCTCGATCCGCGACTTGGCGATGAAGTCCTGGACGAACTGCTTCTCGCCGAGCGGCCCGCCGAACGCGTGCCGCGTGGCCGCGCGCCGGCACATCATCTCGTGCGCGCGCTCAGCCGCGCCGATCGCGCGCATGCAGTGGTGGATGCGGCCGGGCCCGAGCCGGTCCTGGGCGATCTTGAAGCCCGCCCCGCGGTCGCCGAGCAGGTTCTCCTTGGGCACGCGGCAGGACTCGTAGCGGATCTCGCAGTGCCCGGGGCCGCCGTCGTGGCCCATCACCGACACGGGGCGAATCAGGTTGAAGCCCGGCGCGTCGGTGGGCACCAGGATCATGCTCGCGCGCTTGTGCGGGGCGGCGTCCGGATCGGTGACCACCATCGCGATCGCCACCGAGGCGCCCACCGCGCCCGAGGTGAACCACTTGTGCGCGTCGATCACCCACTCGTCGCCGTCGAGCACGGCGCTGCCGCGCAGGCCGGTCGGGTCGGAGCCCGCGGTTTCCGGCTCGGTCATCGAGAAGCAGCTGCGGATGGTGCCCTCGAGCAGCGGCTGTAGCCACTGCTCCTGCTGCTCGGGCGTGCCGTGGTCCACGAGGATCTCGGCGTTGCCGGTGTCGGGAGCCGAGCAGTTGAAGACCATCGGCGCGATTGGGCTGCGCCCCATCGCCTCGCAGATCATCCCGTACTCCCAGTTGGTCAGGCCGGTGCCGTGCTCCTCGTCGGGCAGGAACAGGTTCCAGAGCCCCTCGGCCTTGGCCTTCTCACGCAGCTCGACCAGGCGTGCCGGGTAGGGCACGCCGGGCCCGACCTCCGTGTCGAGCTCGTTGAAGATCTCGAGCTCGTGCGGGTAGTAGTGCTCTTCGAGGAAGGCGTCGATGCGAGCCTTGAGCTCCTCGACGCGCGGTGAGGGAGAGAAGTCCATGGCCGGGCAGGCTACCCCTTCGCCAGTCCGTGCCGCTCCCAGTGCCGCGCCGGGATGTCGGCCGGGTCCTTGTACCAGTACCACGTGCAGGGATCGCTCCCGAAGTCGTCCGGCGGGTCGCTCGGGTAGAGCGGGTAGCCGATCCACTTGACCGGCAGCGACTCGTTCATGAACGAGCAGTGGGTGCAGTAGAGCGGGAAGCCCTTGCGCCCGTAGCTCCAGTCGTGGGCCTCCTTAGTCACGCCGAGCGCGTCCGGGCCCTCGTAGCGGCCCATGCGCACCAGCCGCTGGCCGGACCCGCACGGGTTCATGCGGAAGATGAACTTCTCGTGGTCCTCCTCGATCGTGAACGCGCCCGGGTGCGGCCCGGTGCCGCTGCACGAGTGCGCGCGCCAGGTGGCCGCCAGCGCGTGCACTATCTGCCGGCGGTCGATCTGCGCGATCTTCTCCACGTCGCGCTTCCACCCGCGGCCCTGGCCGAACTCCCACGCCTCGGCCACGGCGTCCTCGCCGAAGCGCTCCTGCACGAACGTGATCAGTCCGCCGATCCCCTCGGCCATCAGGTCGTGCAGGTGGCGCCACTCGTGCTTCATCGCCTCGCAGAGCGCGCGCGCCTCGTCGAGGTCGCCGCGGTCGATCGCCTCGATCGCCCGGTCCATCGTGGGCCGCGCCATGTCGCGCAGCTCCTCGTCGCTGAACCAGCGCCCGTGCCCGGCATCCGGGTGCTCCGCCATACGCGCTCCTCCTCGCTCGCCGGCGAGGGACGCTAACCGCTGGGCGAGCAGCCGGCGGCTACGGCGTCTGAGTCGGG
>JAXDJC010000031.1:0-2987 GCA_034663685.1 Thermoleophilaceae bacterium | reverse complement strand
GGCCATCAGCGCGATCACGCGCACGTTGATCTTGTTGTTCGCGAGATCCTCGCGGCCGCCGACGTAGATGTCGATCCGCGAGTCGGAGAGGACGCGCTTCGTCAACGCCGGCTTGGCGGCCTCCAGCCCGTGGACGAGCGCCCACTGGCCGACTGCCCGGTCGTAGTTCGCCAGCGCCACTGCCTTGTCGGCGAGCATCGAGTCGCCGGTCAGGGCGAACACGGCTTCGTGATCGTCCTTCCCGTTGGCCTTCAGATTCGCCAACCGGAGGCCGAGCCCGCGGAGGGTGGCGTGACCGGCGGGAACCTTGCCCTCGGCGCCCGAAGCCCGGAGCACGCCGAGCACGAGTGCCCAGTCGGCGCCGGCCTTCTTCGACGTCATGGTCAGGTCGTGCGCGAAGGCATCGGTCAGACGCTTCGCGGCCGGCGTGGGATCGGGCATCGCGCGGTTGAGCCAGACGACCGACGACATGCCGGGCATCGAGGCCTCCGCGTCGAGCTTCGCAGGCGGCGCCTTGATCGCCTGCTTGAGGCGGCTGACGCCCTGCTGCTGCCAGTCCTTGGGCGGCTTCGTTGCGCCACCCGCTGACGGGGCCGCCTGAGGCGCGCCGCTACCCGAGCCGGACGCGGAAGCGCCGGCCGAGGAGGACGAGGCGGACGAGCTCCAACCCGACGAACCCGCGCTTGCCGGTGCGGGGTCGTCCGCGGGCGCGGCCTCGGGGGCCGGCGCCGCGGCGCTCGCGTCGGCGGCGGACGAATCGCTTGCCGGCGCGGCGGGCTCAGCCGCCGGGTCGGCTGCCGGAGCCGCGCTGTCGCTGGACGCGGCAGCCGTGGCCTCGGTCGTGGTGGTCGTGTCGAGCAAGCTCGCGACCTGGTCGCCTGCGCCCGCGGAGAACGCGGCGCCTGCGAAGAAGAGCGTCACCATCGCTGCGGTGGCTGCGAACCGATGCGGCAACCGCGGACGAGGCTCGCCCTCCGGCTCGGGGTTCGGAGCGACCGACGGCGTCGGATCCTCGACCGGGGCGATCGGCATCGCCGGGGCCGGCTCGAAGTCGTCCGGGTCATCGAGCTGCATGCGCTCCCAGACCTGGTTCGGGCTCCAAGCGGGGCCCTCCGTGGCGAACTCCGCCGGCTGAGGCGCGGGCTCAGCGGCCCACTCCCAGCTGGCCATCGCCGGCTCCTCGGGCTCGTCGGTCTCGATCGTCGTCGCGGCCGGAAGGCTCAGAGGCGCCGATGCGGGCCTGTCCTCCTGCGGCCGCCGCGTCACGAGCGCGGCGAGCGAGCCGCCGAGCACGAACGCGATCGCGTGCGCGAAGATCGACGGCGTTCCGCGAACGGCTCTCGTCACTTTGCTTCCTGAAGGTGTTGGCATTTGCCTTGGCTCCTCGTCGGATGTGGCGCCTCAGGCGTTGCCTGGTTCCGTCGGCGCGGTTTATTCGAGTTGGATCCGCGGCCGCTACGGAACAGGCCGTGTATCGGGGCCTAGCGCTCCCGAACTGTTCCCCCGAACAGGTGAAGCTCTCGTCGGATCCCCAATCCGGGGGATAACGACCCGCCATTTCCGGTTCGATGATCGAGCCACAGCAAATCAACGGCGGCGCGGCCACGCCCCAGATTCAAAGGAAGGACTTCCAGCGTGGCACCAAGTAGCGCCCCGGTACCTCAGAACCGAATCGAAAGCACTGATTTCCCCACAGGCTTTGGCGCGCAGGCTAGGCGTGCCTCGGATTGCCGAAGGGAGGTGAATCCTGTGCTGCAGCTCTACACGTTCGGACAGACCCAGATCGCGCGCCTTCGCCGCGAGGAGGGTCAGACGATGGCGGAGTACGCCGTGGTGCTCGCCGTGGTCACGCTTCTCGTGATCGGCGCGATCACCCTGCTCTCCACGAACATCGGCAACGAGATCAAGAAGGTCGCCGGCATCCTCGTCAACTAGGACCTCCGGCAGCTCTGCGGGCGGGCCTCCCACAGCCGTAATGGGGGGCCCGCCCGAAATTCGACCCAGACCATTACCGAGGAGCAATGAGCAAGAGAACCTCACTCAGAAGCGAGAAAGGGCAGGCGGTGACCGAGTTCGCGGTCGTCCTGCCGATCCTCGCCGTGCTCCTCTTCGGGATCATCCAGTTCGGAATCGCGTTCAAGGACTACTTGTCCCTGACGGACGCGGTGCGGGCAGGCGCCCGCAAGGCCGCCGTCTCGCGCAACCTGAGCGACCCGGTCGGCACCACCCAAGCTGCGGTTCGAACCGCGGCTTCGGATCTCGACCAGTCGAAGCTTCCGAACCCGGGCGTCACATCGAGCTGGCAGCCCGGCACCGACGTGAAGGTCTCGGCGCAGTACCCGTTTCGCATCTCTCTCTTCGGTATCCCGGTCGTGACCGGGAACCTCAAATCCTCAACGACGGAGCGCGTGGAATGAGCATTCGCAGCGATAACCGCGGGCAAACAACTGTTCTGACCATCGTCTTCATGGTCGTGCTGCTCGGAATGAGCGCACTGGTCCTCGACGTGGGCTCGTGGTATCGGGCGGATCGCGCCCTGCAGCAGACGGCGGATTCCGCGGCGCTCGCAGGCGCCCAGGAGCTGCCCCAGTCGACCGGCAACGCCTCGAACGTCGCCATCCAGTTCGCCGACAAGAACGGCGGCGGGCTCGGATCCGGCGGGATCTCGTTTTCCGGGCAGCAGCTGACCAACGACACGATCAAGGTGAACATGACCAAGCAGGCACCCGGCTTCTTCAGCAGCGTGCTCGGCTTGAACGGCGCCACCGTCGGAGCTCATGCTTCGGCGCGCGCTGGCACGATGTCGCAGGCGCAGTACGCAGCGCCGATCGGCGTCAACGTCCTCCAACCCCAGCTCTCCGGAAGCGGCTGTCCGTGCTTCGGGCAGAACACCACGCTCACCCTCGCCAAGCTGGGCCCGGGAGCCTTCGACCTGCTGAACATCGACGGGTCGCGGGGCGGCACGAGCCCCGGAACGCTGGGCGACT
>JAXDJC010000023.1:0-8654 GCA_034663685.1 Thermoleophilaceae bacterium | reverse complement strand
ATGCCCGTATGAGCCGGTTGATCGACGCGCAGTACCGGGTCTACGACCGGATGCGCCACCCGCGCGCCTTCGAGGTCGCGCGGGAGCCCGGGACGGCGACCGGCTTCGAGTCGCTGCGTGGAGTGCGCCAGGCGCTCGTGGTGACCTTCAAGCGCTCGGGCGAGCCCGTGCCCACGCCGGTCAACTTCGGCCTCGGCGACGCCGGGCTCCTCTACTTCCGCTCGGAGCCGCGCGTGGCGAAGATCAGGCGTATCCGGAACGACCCGCACGTCCGGGTCTGCGCGTGCAACTTCCGCGGGAAGCCGACGGGCCCGGTGGCCGAGGGCAGTGCGCGAGTGCTGCCGCGGGACGAGGAGCAACGGGCCTACGACGCGCTCGACGCGAATTGGGGGGCGGGGAGCCGCCCCTACGAGAAGATCGCTGACCGCCTGCCGGTCGAACTCGTCTACGTGGAGGTGACGCCGGCATGAGCCGCTTCGAAGACCCCGTGATCATCACCTGCTCGATCTCGGGCACGGTCGCCAACCGCGACCAGTGCCCGGCGATCCCGTACACGCCGGAGGAGTACGCCGCCGAGGCGCGCCGGATCGTGGACGAGGGCGGCGCGATGATTCACATCCACGCGCGCACGCCCGACGGCACGCCGTCGTACGAGATCGAGGACTTCCGCGCGATCACCGACGCGATCAACGCCGAGGTGGACGACGTGATCATCAACTACTCGACCGGCGCGATCGGCATCCCGATCGAGAAGCGGATCGAGTACCTGCGCGAGCTGCTCCCGGACGTGGCCGCGCTGAACATGGGCTCGATGAACTACGCCAAGTACTCGCGCCGGCGCAAGGACTTCGTGTTCCACACGGTCTTCGAGAACTCGTTCGAAACGATCATCACCTTCGTCAAGGCGATGAACGAGCTGGGCATCCGGCCCGAGCACGAGTGCTTCGACTCCGGGCACATCGCCAACCTCGACCCGCTGATCGACATGGGCCTGCTCGACGAGCCGCTCCAGATCTCGTGCGTGATGGGCGTGACCGGCGGCATCCGGCCGAACGCCAAGAACCTCGCGCACATGTCCGACCAGATCCCGGGCGGCCCACGCGGGCCCAACAACTGGGGTGTGATCGGCATCTCGCGCGACCAGTGGATGCTGGTGGGCGCGTCGCTCACGCTGGGCGGCAACATCCGCGTGGGGCTCGAGGACAACTTCTACCTGCCGGACGGGGAGATGGCCCGCTCGAACGGCGATCTGATCGCCAAGGCGCGGCAGATGGCCGAGGACGTGGGGCGGCGGCCGGCGACGGTGGCCGAGGCGCGCGAGCTGCTGGGCACGCCCAAGCGCGAGGGCGCGGAGGTCACGCGCCGCGACGCGCTCCGCCACCCGATCGAGTCCGCGGAGGCGTGATGGGCGGAGCCGCCGCATGAGCCTGCCGCTCGAGGGCGTGCGGGTGCTGGACCTCTCGCGCCTGTTGCCCGGCGGCTTCTGCTCGCTGCTCCTGGCCGACTTCGGCGCCGACGTGCTCAAGGTCGAGGACACCGGCATGGGCGACTACGTGCGCTGGGCCCCGCCGTACTACGAGGGCGCCGACGACTCTGCCAAGTCCGCGCTCTACCTCGCGCTCAATCGCGGCAAGCGCTCGGTGCGGATCAACCTGAAGGAGGACGCCGGCCGCGAGGTGCTGCTGCGGCTCGCGCGCGAGCACGACGTGCTCCTCGAGTCGTTCCGGCCCGGCGTGCTCGACCGGCTCGGCGTGGGCTACGAGCGCCTGCGCGAGGAGAACCCCGGCCTCGTTTACTGCGCGATCAGCGGCTACGGCCAGGACGGCCCGCTGCGCGACCGCTCCGGCCACGACATGAACTACCTCGGCCTGATCGGGCTGCTCGGCCTCACCGGCGAGCGCGGCGGGCCGCCGGTGCAGTCCGCGGGCCAGATCGCCGACATCGGCGGCGGCGCGATGATGGCCGCCTTCGGGATCCTCGCCGCGCTGCGCGAGCGCGACCGCTCGGGCGAGGGGCAGCTCGTGGACGTGTCGATGTCCGACGGCGCGCTGTCGTGGCTCGGCATGGTGGCCGGCCAGTACCTCTGCGACGGCGTGGTGCCGCGGCGCGGCGATCTCCCGCTGGCCGGCGCGATCGCTTGCTACCGGCCCTACGAGTGCGCCGACGGCTGGGTCACGCTCGGGGCGCTCGAGCCGAAGTTCTGGCAGGCCTGGTGCCGAGGGGTGGGCCGCGAGGACCTGTTCGAGCGCCAGTTCGACCGGCCGGGGTCCGAGGGGCACGCCGAGGTGGAGCGCATCTTCCGCGAGCGCACGCGCGAGCAGTGGCGCGAGTTCGCATCCCAGCACGACTGCTGCCTCGAGCCGGTCCTCGAGCTCGACGAGGCGCTCGACTCCGAGCTCGTCCGCGCGCGCGAGATGGTGGTCGAGCTGGAGCAGCCGGGCTCCGAGCGCCCGGTCAGGCAGCTCGGCGTGCCGGTCAAGATGAGCCGCACGCCCGGCGGGCCGCAGGGGCCGGGGCCGGCTCTGGGGGCGGACACCGACGAGGTCTTGGATGGGCTGGGGTACTCGGCCGAAGAGGTGGGGGCGCTGAAGGAGTCGGGGGCGGTGGCCGGACCGGCGGAGGCGGGCGCGCGCGGCTCGTTCATGGCGTGAGCACCGCCTCCGCCGACGGCCTGCTGCGCATGCGCGAGCTGGCCGCCCAGAGCGGGGTGAGCGCAGGCACGATCAAGCACTACCTGCGCGAGGGCCTGCTGCCCGAGCCCGTGCGCACCTCGCGCAACATGGCCTACTACCCGCCCGACTTCGTGGACCGCATCCGCGTGATCAAGCAGCTCCAGGAGGAGCGCTTCATGCCGCTCAAGGCGATCAAGCGGGTGATGGACGAGGATCCGGAGCGCACACGCGCGCTGGTGGAGCTCGAGGACCGCGTGATCGAGCGCGCGGCGGTGGGGGAGGACGCGCGGGTGAGCGCGGCCGAGCTGCGGCGGCGCTACGAGATCCCGAAGGAGGTGCTCGACCGCCTGGCCGAGCTCGAGATCCTCACGCCCACGAAGCGCGGGTACTCGCCCACGGACGTGAAGATCGTGGAGGCCATCGCCCGGTTCCGCGCCGGCGGCTACGACGAGCGGATCGGCTTCACCGTGTACGACACGGTGCGTTACAAGCGCGCGCTCGAGGAGCTCGTGAAGGAGGAGGTCGAGGTGCTGCTGGGGCGGCTGGCGGGGGAGATGGAGACCGACCGCGCGCTCAAGCTCGTGGACGACGGGCGCGAGCCGCTGAACGACCTGATCGCCGCGCTCCACTCAAAGCTGCTGCTGGCCGAGCTGAAGCGCCGCCGCAGCTAGCTGCCGGTGTTCCCGCAGGCGTCCTCGATCGACACCACGGCGACCTTGGAGCCGGCCGGCACGCTCGCGCGGAATTCGAGGCGGTTCGCGTCAGGGAAGGCGAATACGTCGTCGACCTCACCCCCGGGCTTGGTGACCCTGAGCACGGCAACCCCGTGGCGCACGCGGCGATCGAGCACCGCCAGCGCCTCCGCCGGCAGCCCGGTGTACTCGGCGCGCACGTGGGCGACGCCGTTCGACACGGTGGTCGAGTACGACTTCAAAGGCGCCTTGCGCAGCTCGAACGGCTTGCTGATCGTCTCGTAGTCCTGGTTCGGCGCGCTGATGAACGCCTTGCCGCGCACGTGGAAGCGGTAGGTGCCGAGCGCGTCGCACTCGGTGAACTGCCAGGTCTCGGTCCATGTGTCGTCGGACGCGCGGTGCGTGGTGTCCATCACCGAGTCATCCGTGGACACCGCTCCGAAACTCGTGCCCCCCAGCGGCTTGTACTCGAGCGTGACGAACGGCTTGCTGCGCGGGGCGTCGATCGCGGGGTCGCCGCCGTTCCACTTGAACACGGCCTGGTGCTGGCGGTCGACCGGCTTGTCCACGTCGGTCACGATCGTCTTGGCGTTCGGCGTTTGCCGAACCGACGGGTTGTTGGGCGTGCCCGGCGACGCGGTGGGCGGCTCGGACCCGCCGGCCGGCAGCGGCGCGCCCGCGTAGAGCGACTTGGCGAGCCCGCCGGCCAGCTCGCGGTAGTAGAGGCTCTGGTTGGTGCCCCACAGAGTGAAGCTGCCCTCGTAGGAGCAGAAGTTGTACTCCTCCGGGGTGGCCGTGTACGAGTTGTAGCTGTTGGTGAGCCCGGCGATCGTCACGCCCGCGGGCGCGTTGGCGCCCGCGGCGGCGGCGATCGCGGCCTTCATGCGCCGCCCGTTGATCGTGGTGATCTCGCTCGGCCAGGCGGCGAGCGCGAGCGGCCCGATCCGGAACATCGAGATCGGGTGCTGGTTCGGCGCGATCCCGGGGCCCTGGATGATCGGGAACTTGTTGCCCTGGCCGGGCCCGGCCACGTCGGACACCGGCGAGCAGCCCCCTGCCTTCGTCTGGTCGGGCTCGAAGATCGAGTTCGGGCCCTCGCCGGCCACGATCCCGCCCGCGCCAAGCGCCGGGTAGGCCGCCGTCGGCTTGTCCCCCTCCACGGTGCGGCCGTCGAAGTTCATGAACATGCTGCGCTCGTCGATCACCGGCGAGCCCGACATCGCCTGACCCGCGCTGCGCCACGCGGCCATGATCCCCGCGGACACCTTGCGGCCTGCCGAGTTGGCCCCGCCGGCCGCCGTGTTGGAGAGCTCCAGGTTGCGGTGGGGGTTCGGGTTGTCGCCGATCTTGTCGGGCTCGGTCGCATCCGTCGCGGTGCTGCCGTCGGGTGAGACGTCGCCCTCGGTGCCGTTGGTCCACACGTCGACGGGCGTGTACTTCGGCTGCGCGCCCGGGGCGGCTGAGCGCAGGATCTCCTCCTCCACGAGTCGCTCCGCGGTGGCCGCGTTGTCGCCGGAGAACAGCAGGTTGTCGTCGCCGAATGACGTCGGGTGGATCGCGAAGTTCGACCAGACGGCGATCGGCGCGCCCTTGGCGTCGTCCACGCGGATCGCGGTCACGCGGTGATCGACCGCGAGGCCGCCTCCGGTCTCCGGATCCTTCTCCTGGGGGGTCGCGTCCGGGTTGAGCTTGAACGGGTCGTGCTCGCGGTTGTGGGACGCCCCGCTCAGGTTCGCCGTTCCCACGCCGATGCGCGCGGGCTGCAGGCGCTTGTTGGCCTCGGTGATCGCCTCCACCACGCCGCTCACGACCATCTCGAACACGCGTGGGTCGTACGCGTCGCCGCCCACGAATGCGTAGCCGCTGTTGTCGGCCGACCAGATCGCGCCGCTCGAGGAGTGGGTGTGGGTGGCGGACAGGAGGAGACGGTCGCCGGTGATGCCGAGCGCGCCCACGCGGTTTATGACTTCCTTGGTGAAGCTGTAGGGGAGCCCGCCGAGGTCGACCATCGCCAGCGCGTACTTCTTGCCGCCGGCCTCGATCACGATCGCCCGCGCGCGGATCCGGGTGTGGATGCCCTCGCTCGGGAGGAACGTCTTGGCGTAGAGGTTCGTGTCGGGGTCGGCGAGGATCTGGAGCGGCCGGTCGGGGCCCGGGCTGAAGATGTTCGAGCGCGCGGTGTAGGCGAACATCGGCGTGCCCACCGGCGGCGTGCTGTCGGCGTCGGCCGCTCCCGCCCTGATCGTGATCGGGTCGGTGGGGACCGGGGTTGGCGGACCGCCCCCGCCGGGGGGCGTGCCCGGCGGCTCGAGCGCGGGCCCGCCGAGACCCGGCGTGGAGCCCGGCGAGCCGGGAACGCCGGGCGAACCGGGGGTGCCGCCCGCGGGACCGCAGCCGGTCGTGCGGCGATGCTTGAGAGCGACCGAGTGCCGCACGAGCGTCGTGCGCGGGTTGTCGCCGTTCGCCGTGGTCTGGCGCCCGGAGGCGAACGCGGTGAGCCGCACGTCGCGGCAGGCTGCTATCGCCGCGGCGAACCCCTTGAGGGCGATCTTGTTGAACTTGAGATTCACGGTCTGGGTCCCGGCGCGGCGGAAGCGCACCTTGCGCTCGGTGACGGCGAAAACGGGGCGGCTCGCGATGTCGAGCGCCAGCACTCGCAGCCGCACGCGCGAGGGCGTGGCCACGGTCACCCGCAGGGCGATCTTCCTGGCCGCGAGCGCCGACGGCTGGTCCTTGGTGAGGATCCGGACGCTGGGGTGGGCGCCCTTCGGCGACCGGTAGGCGGAGGCCGCGACCGCGAGCAGGCACACGAGCGCGGCCGCCAGCAGCACGACGCGCGCGAATCCCCTCCGGCGTTTCCTCCCCCGCGGCATTCCCCGCGCGGCATTGTGGCAGCGAACGCCGCGCGCGGCGGCGCTTGCGGCTAACTGCCGAGCAGCCTGGCCTTCTGCTGGTCGAACTCGGCCTGGGTGAGCGCGCCGGAGTCGCGCAGGTGGGCCAGCCGCTCGATCTGGTCGATCAGGGTGGGCGGCGAGCCGCCGCTCGCGGGGGCGGCCGGCATCGCGGCCGCGGCCGCCTGCGCCGCCTGCTCCGGCGGGCGCGTCTTGATGTACTGCGCCGGCGGGGTGGCCACGTAGCGCGGATCGGTCTCGATCGCAACGTCGTTCGGGTTGGCGGGGTCGTAGGCCACGTCCACGAGGTAGCCCGGCTGCACCACCGAGCCGAACGGCAGCACGAGCTTGTGCTGGTGGACGAACTCGGGGCCGTTGCGCGGCTGCACGCGCAGCGTGAGGTACACCTGCGGGCAGTCGTTGATCTGCACGCCGGTGCCCTCCACGCCCTCGATCACGGCCGTGGCGCGCTGCCCGGTCACGAAGAGCTGCTGCTCCTTCGCCTGCTTGGTGGCCACGCTGCCGTACCAGCTGCCCACGCCGAGCGCCACGAGCACCCAGATCACGCCGATCATCGTGAAGGTGCCGCCGGTGATCGTGAGGCCCATGTTGGAGAACGGGTCGCCGGAGGACAGGCCCATCACCAGCAGGACCACGCCGACGACCGCGAACAGCCCGCCGCCCACCGTGAAGAAGCTCAGCGTGCCCTGGCGCTGCCTGCGGGCTGGGCTCACCACATCACGTCGTGCCACTCCATCACCCCGAATCCGTCGCTCAACAGGATCCCCCCTGGAAGCTCACCGGCGAAGACCCCGAAGGGCTGGCGGTAGGCGCTGCGCACGAGCAGGAGGTTGGTGCGCTCGGCGCGCTCGGACCAAGCACTGAAGCGGAGCTCGCCGCCCTCCGCGAACCGCACGCTCGAGAGGTCCTCGGCGATTTCCACCGGCCCCGGCTCGAACTCGTCGCCGTCGATCCACACGGCGCGCTCGGATCCCTTCTCCGGATCGTTCACGCCCGTCACGAGATTCCAGCCCACGCGCTCGCCGGCCGGCGTGTGACCCACGCCCGCGCACCAGCGCCAGCTCGTGTGGCGCTCGTGGTAGCCGGCGGTGTCGTCGATCACCCCGAGGCAGTCGAGCTCGATCCGGCGCCCGTCGAGCTCCACCTCGCCACGGACCGGGATCCCCGCCTGCTTGCGCGTCCACACGAAGCCGGAGCGGCCGCTCGGGTGCAGCGACTCGACGCCGCCGTCCTCGTCGAAGCGGAGGTCGATCAGAACGTCGTGGGTGTCCACGCGCGCATGAGGGCCGGCGATCGTCACGCCGCCGGGACCCATCGTGGTGCGGGTCACGATCGAGCGGCCCGGCTCCGCGATCGCCCAGAAGCGCTGGGGCACCGGCCCGATCCGCACCTCGCACACGCAGACCATCAGCTCGGGCGCGTAGGCGGCGAGGTAGCGCCAGCGCTTGAGCGGCCGTGCGCCGCGTGAGCCGCGCATTCGTGCCGGCGGGAGTCGGAGGCCGGCGTCGCGCACAGCGGGCCGCGCGTGGAGACGAGCTGCACGATCCAACCGTAACCGCTCGGCCGAGTGCGGGCATTTGCTGTCGATAGCCCCGGTAGACTGATTGGTCAGTCAACGCCGGGCGTCGCCCGTAACGGCGCCAGGCAGGGGACGGGCGGGAGATGCGAGCAGCCGCGATACAGCTCAATTCGGACGAGGACACGGACCGCAACCTTCGAGCGGCCGACGAGCTGATCCGCGCCGCGGCGGCCGGCGGCGCCACGCTGATCGTGCTGCCCGAGAAGTTCAACGGCCTGGGCGGCCACGCGGACTCGATGGAGCGCGTGGCCGAGCCGCTCGACGGCCCGTCGATCACGTGGGCGCGCGCGCTGGCGCGTGAGCTGGGCGTGGACCTGGTGGCCGGCTCGATCGCCGAGCGCCGCGCGGGCCGCGACCGGCTCTCCAACACCTCCGTGCACATCGGCCCCGATGGTGAGATCGCGGGCCTCTACCGCAAGATCCACATGTTCGACGTGGTGGTAGGCGGCGTGGAGTACCGCGAGTCGGCCACCGAGGAGCCCGGTCACGAGATCGCGCTCTCGCGGCTCGCCGACGGCACCGAGCTGGGCCTGAGCGTCTGCTACGACGTCCGCTTCCCGGAGCTCTTCCGCATCCTCGCGATCCGCGGCGCCCGCGTGATCGCGCTGCCCGCCGCCTTCACCAAGGTCACCGGCCGGGCCCACTGGGAGGTGCTCGTGCGCGCGCGTGCGATCGAGAACCAGGCGTTCGTGGTGGCCGCCGACCAGTGCGGCGTGCACCCGCCGGGCGAGCTGGAGAGCTTCGGCGGCTCGCTGATCGTGGACCCCTGGGGCGAGGTGCTCGCCCGCGCGGGCGACGA
>JAXDJC010000014.1:0-31765 GCA_034663685.1 Thermoleophilaceae bacterium | reverse complement strand
CGCCGGTGTCGCCGGTGTCGCCCTTCACACCCTGTGCACCCGTCTGACCCTGAGCGCCCTGTGCGCCGGTGTCGCCCGCTCCGCCCTGGAGCCCGCGCGCGCCCGTGTCGCCCGCGTCGCCCTTCGGGCCCGCCGGTCCGCGCGCTCCGTCGTCGCCCTTGGCCCCGCGCGGGCCCTGCCCACCGGACCCACCCGGCTTGCCGGGCTGGCCGTTCTGACCGTCCGCGCCCGGCTTGCCGGACCGCCCGATGCCCGACGGGCCCCTCGAGCCGGCCGCGCCACGCCGTCCTGCGGGACCGCGCAAACCAGCGAGGCCGCGCGGTCCCTGGAGGCGGGGCATTTCGTCGAGTGCCCGCTGGAGCTCCGCCTCTGAGACCGAGGCCTTGTCGCTGATGGGGATGATCACCCGCTTCTTCCGGTCGCAACCCTCGAGCGGGCGCGACCGGCCTCCGATGTGGGAGACCTTCTTGCAGTCGACCGCCTCGTACTTGACGTCGGCGCGCTTCAGCGCGCTCCCCTCCGCCATGAGCGACGTGGCGAGCACCAGTCCGACAAACAGCGTCGAGAAGCCGGTTATGGCGTAGCGAAACCACTTGGACCGAGTCCACGGGAGCATCCGGGCTCTATCGGTCCGGGAGGAGGCCGCCTTTATCGGACACCGTCCGGAAAAGTTGACCCCCGGCCCGGGGTAGTACGGCGCCGGCCTAGTAGGCGTTCAGTTGCACGCGTCGACGGCCTTCTGCCGCTCGTTCACGAACGAGAGCTTGATCGGGCCGGTGTCGCGCTTGCTGCCGGTCACGAACGCGGAGACGCCCACGGGCGGGTACTTCGCCTGGGCCGCCTCGATGCAGTTCCGCTGATCGGTCTCGCCGGCGGTGCGCCAGAGGGCGACCGCCGCCACCACGGCGGCGATCGCGATGACCGCTGTGAGCAGCGGCATCAGCCGTTCGAGGCCGTCCATGTCGAGCCTCTTCCACCGCCCCGCGGCCGATCCTGCTTTGGATCAGTCGATCACGAACCCGACGGTGATGCGCGTGATCTTGCCCTGCTTGATCGTGAAGTCCGTCACGCGCTTGCCCGGCGTGAAGGTGCCGGTGTGACACGAGCGATACCCGCTGATCGTCTCGCACTTGAGGCTCGGGTGCTTCTGCTTGAGGGCGGTCTCGGTGTTGCCCACGCCGATGCCCTTCGTGGTCCGGTCGCCCTTGCCGGTCGTGTAGACGGAGGTGACCTTGTCGTTGCCCTGGAAGGTCACCCGCAGGCCGCCCTCGTAGTAGTAGGTCGAGTAGGGGCCGAAGTCGTTGGTCCCGGTCTTGACCATCGCCGGGTTGCCGAGGGCCGCCTTGACCTCGGCCGGCGTGTTGTCGAGCCGCGCACCCGCGATCCCCTGGTCGATGTGTACGTAGGCCCCCGCCTCGGCTGGGACGACGAGCATTGCTGCGAGCGTGACTGCGATTGCGTATCTCATGCGCCGGCATGCTGTCAGGCGCGGCGGCGGAGGCGCGAGGGCGCTCGCGCTCAGGTCAGGTGGTAGCGCCCGTTCTTGTCCCGCTTGTTGCAGTGGAAGCCGTACTTCGTGTACTGGCCGGCCTTGCCGTGCGTGCAGAACTGGCCGCGGCGCAGGCACTTCTGCTGCCCGCCGATCACGGCGTGCGTGTAGCCGCCCGAGCAGCTCTTGGCGGCGGCGATCGGCGGCGATGCCGACGCGAGCCCGCCGGCGGCCGGTGCTGCGACAGTGAGCGCGAGCGCGGCCAGCAGGCCGACCGCCCGCGTGCGAATGCGAGTCATGAGAATCCCCCTACCCGAGAAAACGACAGTCCCTGGAACGACCCTGCGGGCGAGCGGAGCGTTTGTCAAGACCCGAAGCGGGGAGGCGGCCGAGCGGCGCGGCAGCAGTAGCTCCGGCTGGACTCGAACCAGCGACCTCAGCATTATGAGTGCTGCGCTCTAACCGACTGAGCTACGGAGCCAAGCGGTTCGAGTCTAGATGCTCACCTGATGCTCCTGCTAGCCGTCCCAAACGTCAGCGAGGGCGCCGATCCTGCGGCGATCGCAGCCATCGGCGACGCCTTCGCGCCCGCGCGCGTGCTCGACGTGCACTCCGACCCCGACCACGGCCGCAGCGTGTTCACGCTGGCCGCCGAGCAGGGCGAGCTGGCGGCTGCGCTCGTGAGCGGCGCCCGCGAGGCGGTGGCGCGCATCGACCTCCGCGAGCACCGCGGCAGCCACCCGCACGTGGGTGCGATCGACGTGGCCCCGGTGGTTCACCTCGAGCCCGGCGAGCGCGGAGCCGCCTGCGCCGAGGCGCTCACCGCGGCGGCGCTGATCGGCGACGAGCTGGGCCTGCCGGTCTTCCTGTACGGCGATCTCGCGACGAGCCCCGCCAACCGCGAGCGGGCCGCGCTCCGCGCGGGCGGCCCCGAGGAGCTCGCGCGACGCGTGGCCGCCGGCGAGCTGATCCCCGACCACGGCCCCGCGCGCGTGGACCCGGCCGCCGGCGCACTGCTCGTGACCGCCCGCCCGCCGCTCGTGGCCTTCAACGTGGACCTCGCGACCGAGGACGTGGAGCTGGCCCGCGCGATCGCGGCCGATCTCCGCGAGTCCGGCGGCGGCCCTCCCGGAGTGCGCGCCATCGGCCTGCACCTACCGCACCGCTCGCGCGCGCAGGTCTCGTTCAACGTGCACGACCATCGTGCGGTGCCCCTGCGCGACCTCGTGGCGGCCGTGGCCGAGCGCGCGCCGGTGGCCGAGGCGGAGCTGGTCGGGCTGGCCCCGCGCGCCGCGCTCGAGGGCCTCGCGGAGACCGTGACGCTGCGCGGCTTCGACCCCGACCGGCACGTGATCGAGAACGCGTTACGCTCGCTCTGAGCCATGGCCCAGACGAAGCGCAAGCGCAAGCACCGGGGCACCCAGGCCGGCACGGTCGAGACGCGCGGGCGCACCGGCCGGCCGCAGACCGCCTCCGAGGCGAAGAACATCCGCACAGCCCGCCGCGACGAGCGCCAGAACAAGCCTCCGTCCTGGCGCGGCTCGTTCAACCGCGCGGCGATCTCCGCCCTCGTGTTCGGCGTGTTCACCGTGCTCGTGTTCCACTGGCGCGTCGTGCAGGCGGTGCCGCTCACGGCCGCGATGGTGCTCATCTACCTGCCGCTGAGCTACGTCACCGACCGCTTCATTTACAACCGCCGCCAGCGCCAGAAGGCTGCCCGCTCGGGCCGGTAGCCTCACCCCGATGGACGTGCGCATGTTCACCGTCGGGCCGGTCGCCGAGAACTGCTTCCTGGTCCGGCGCGACGGCTCCGACCGCGCGGTGATCGTGGACCCCGGCGACGAGGCCCCCAAGCTCTTGAACGTGATCGAGACCCTCGGCGTGACGCTCGACGCGATCCTCCTCACGCACACGCACTTCGACCACGTGGGAGCGGTGGCGCCGATCGCGGCGGCCACGGGCGCCGAGGTCTGGGTGCCCGAGATCGAGAAGCCGGTTCTGGCCGACATCAACGCCTTCAACCCGTTCCCGGGCATCGGCCCGTTCGAGAGCTACGACGCCGAGCACACCGTCGCCGGCGGGGAGAAGCTCGAGCTGGCCGGCTTCGACATCGACGTGCTCTTCACTCCAGGACACAGCCCGGGTCACGTCACCTACGCGATCGCGGACGAGCGCGCGCTCTTCTCCGGCGACGTGCTCTTCCAGGGTTCGGTCGGCCGCGTGGACCTGCCCGGCGGCGACTGGGCCACGCTGCTCGAATCGATCCGCTCCCTGGTCGACGCCTACCCGGAGGACACGACCGTGTTCCCCGGCCACATGGGCGTCACGACGCTCGGCGCCGAGCGCGCGACCAACCCGTTCCTGACCGAGCTTGCCCGCGGGTAGCGTGCAAGCCCCGCGCGGGACGTTCGACGTCCTACCCGACGAGGGCGCGCGGCGAGCCAAGCTGCGGCGCCTCTGCGAGGAGGTCCTCGCCGAATACGGCCCGATCGAGACGCCGGTTTTCGAGTCGACAGAGCTGTTCGAGCGCGGCGTGGGGGCGACGACCGACATCGTGGAGAAGGAGATGTTCACCTTCGACGACCAGGGCGGGCGGTCGGTGAGCCTGCGCCCGGAGGGCACGGCGGGCGTCTGCCGGGCCTACCTCGAGCACGGGATGCACAAGCTGCCGCAGCCGGTCAAGGTCAGCTACTGGGGGCCGTTCTTCCGCTACGAGGCGCCGCAGGCCGGCCGCTACCGCCAGTTCACGCAGGTGGGGATCGAGGCGATCGGCTCGGACGATCCCTCGCTCGACGCCGAGGCGATCCTCCGCCTCGCCGAGCTGCTCGACAGGGCACGCGTGCACAGCCCGCGCCTTCGGATCTCGAGCCTGGGCACCCCCGCGGCCAGGCGCGCCTACTCCGACGAGCTGCGCGACCACCTGCGCGCCCGCGAGGACCAGCTCTCCGACGACGTGCGCGCGCGGCTCGACCGCAACCCCCTGCGCGCGTTCGACTCCGACCACGAGGGCACGCGCGCGGCCGTGGCGGATGCCCCGCGCCTGCTCGACCGCCTGAGCGACGAGGACGCCGAGCACTTCGCCACGGTGCGGGGACTGCTCGACGCCGCGGGCCAGCAATACGAGGTGGACTCCACGCTCGTGCGCGGGCTCGATTACTACACGCGCACGGTGTTCGAGTTCTCGAGCGACGCGCTCGGAGCCCAGAGCCAGCTCGGCGGCGGCGGCCGCTACGACGGCCTGATCGAGCAGCTCGGCGGGCCGCACACCCCGGGCGTCGGCTGGGCCGCGGGCATCGAGCGAATCCTCCTGGCCGGCGAGCTCCAGCCGGACGAGTCCCCGCCGCGCGTGTTCATCGCGTACACGCGCCACCCGGACGTGGCGTTCCGGCTCAGGGAGACGCTGCGCGAGAGCGGCGTGGCGGCGGAGATCGAGCAGGCGGGGCGCTCGCTCAAGGGGCAGCTCAAGCAGGCCAACCGCAGGGGCGCCGCGTACACGGTGATCCTGGGCGACGACGGAGTCCAGCTCAAGGACATGGCGACCGGCGACCAGCGTGCGCTCGAATCGGCGGACGACGTGCTCGAGGCGCTGCGATGAAGCCGCCGCGCGCCAACCGCTACCGCTCGGCCTGGGCCGGCGACCTGCGTGCCGAGAGCGACGGGCAGGAGCAGCGCGTGGCCGGCTGGGTGCACCGCCGCCGCGACCACGGCGGCCTGATCTTCATCGACCTGCGCGACCGCACCGGCCTGCTCCAGGTGGTCTTCCATCCCGAGAGCGCGCCCGAGGCGCACGCGGCCGCGCACGCCCTCCGGGGCGAGGACGTGATCTCCGTGGCCGGGCGGGTCGCCCGCCGCGAGGAGGGCACGGTCAACCCCAACCTGCCGACCGGCGAGATCGAGCTGAAGGTGGCCGAGTTCGAGCAGCTGGCCGACGCGGACACCACTCCGTTCCAGATCGACGACGAGGGCACGGTGGCCGAGGAGCTGCGGCTGCGCTACCGCTACCTCGACCTGCGCCGCAACCGGATGCGCGAGGCGATCGAGCTGCGCCACGAGGTCTGCAACGCGATCCGCGACCACCTGCGCGCCGACGACTTCCTCGAGATCGAGACGCCGATGCTCACTCGCTCGACCCCGGAGGGCGCGCGCGACTACCTGGTGCCCAGCCGCGTGCAGCGCGGCTCGTGGTACGCGCTGCCGCAGTCGCCGCAGCTGTTCAAGCAGCTCTTCATGGTCGGGGGGCTCGAGCGCTACTTCCAGATCGTGCGCTGCTTCCGCGACGAGGACCAGCGCGCGGACCGCCAGCCCGAGTTCACCCAGCTCGACATCGAGCTCTCGTTCGTCGAGGAGGAGGACGTCTTCGCGCTGGTGGACGAGCTCATGCGCTCGATGCTCGCCGTGGGCGGGGTCGAGATCGAGCTGCCGCTGCCGCGGCTGCCGTACGACGAGGCGATCCTGAAGTACGGCACCGACCGGCCCGACCGGCGGCCCGGGATGGAGATCGCCGACCTGAGCGCCTGCTTCGCGGAGTCGGAGTTCAACGCGTTCGCCGGCGCGGTGAAGGCCGGCGGCGTGGTGCGCGGCTTCCGTGCGCGCGGCGGCGAGTGGCCGCGCCGGCGCTTCGACGAGCTGACGGAGAAGGCGAAGTCCCTCGGCGCGAAGGGGCTCGTGTGGGCGGTCGTGGAGCCCGCGGAGGGCGGCGGCCTCGGCTGGCGCTCGCCGGTGGCCAAGTTCCTGTCCGCGGAGGAGATGGCGCAGGCCGCGCGGGAGCTTCAGGCGGAGGAGGGGGACGTGCTGCTGCTGGTGGCCGACGACGCGCCCGTGGCGGCGAAGGTGCTCGGCGAGCTGCGGCTCGACGTGGCCGGTCCCCAGGAGGGCCACGACGTGCTCTGGGTGGTCGACTTCCCGATGTTCGAGTGGAGCGAGGCCGAGGGTCGCTTCGATCCGCTCCACCATCCGTTCACCGCACCCACCGGCGACCTGGATGGCGACCCGCGCGAGTGGCGCAGCCGCTCCTACGACGTGATCATGGACGGCTGGGAGCTGGGCGGCGGCTCGATCCGCATCAACACCATCGACGTGCAGGAGAAGGTCTTCGACGCGATCGGCCTGCCCCGCGAGGAAGCGCACGAGCGCTTCGGCTTCCTGCTGGAGGCCTTCCGCTACGGAGCCCCGCCGCACGGCGGCATCGCGTTCGGGCTCGACCGCATCGTCGCGATGCTGGCCGGCCGCGAGTCGATCCGCGACGTGATCGCCTTCCCCAAGACCTCCACGGCGCAGGACCTGCTCACGGGAGCCCCGGCGCCGGTGGACGAGGAGCAGCTGCGCGAGCTGGGCGTGAAGGTCATCCAACCACCGCTGCCCCCGGCGAGCTAACGTTTCAGCCACCCTGGCCTGTTCGCCGGCCGTCCGGTTCGGTTGAGCCAACACCACCGAAAAAGGGTGCCCCACTCGGGGCGGGTCGTGGCCCGTTCTGGAGGGCGCCCGAACTTGCTGAGCAGGTTCAACACAAGGACGGCAGCGACTGGCCGGGGCCTTCTCCCGATCGCTCCTCTTTAATACAGGGAGGAACCGGCTCCCCGTGCCCCACGGCCTCTCTATCCCGCCATTGGAGGACCACCTCGCTGCGCCGCGCGGGCTCGGCCGGCTGCGCGATTCCGGTTACCCCGGAAGTGCGGGCGGGGCACCGTGTGGGGACCTGGTGCGCATAGGCCTGGAGGTGCGCGACGGCGTGGTGGCCGAGGCCGGCTTCGACGCCGAGGGCTGCGCCGCCGCTCGCGCGGCGGGCAGCGCGGTGGTGGAGCTGGTGCGCGGGGCCGACGTGCTCGACGCCGCGCGCGTGTCCCCGCAGACGGTGCGCGAAGAGCTCGGCGGGCTCTCGCCCGAGCGCAGCCACGCGGCCGAGCTGGCCGCCGACGCGCTGCACCGAGCCCTCGGTGCGGCGGCCGCCGATCCGGCCGCCGATCTGGCCCGCCAAGCCGCGGCCCCCTCGCCGCCCGGTGCCGCCACGCCTGGCCGCGGCTCCCCCCGCCGCACCCTCGTCGCCATGTCCGGCGGCGTGGACAGCGCGGTGGCCGCACAGCTCTGCCTCGATCGCGGCGACGACGTGGTGGCCGTCACGCTCGAGCTGTGGTCCGATCCCGCCAACGACGGCACGCGCAGCTGCTGCTCGCCCCAGGCGGTGACCGGTGCCCGCGCCCTCGCGCACCGGATGGGCCTGCCGCACCTCACGCTCGACCTGAACGCGGCGTTCCGGCGCGAGGTGGTCGACGACTTCCTCGCCCAGCACGCCACCGGCGCCACCCCCAACCCGTGCGTGCGCTGCAACGGGCTGGTGCGCTTCGGCGCGATGCTGGGCCTGGCCGGCCGCGTGGGCGCCACGCGCCTCGTGACAGGCCACTACGCGCGCATCGCCCGCGATGGGCACGGACCGCTGATCCGCGCGGCGACCGACCCGGCCAAGGACCAGGCCTACATGCTCGCCCGTCTCGACCCCGCGCTGCTCGACCGCCTCGAGTTCCCGCTCGGGGAGATGGAGAAGCCGCACGTGCGCGCGATCGCCCGCGCCGCGAACCTGCCCGTGGCGAGCAAGCCCGACAGCCAGGATCTCTGCTTCCTCGCCGGCACGAGCGCGCAGGCGTTCATGCGCCGCCACGACGGGCCGGGCGAGCGCCCTGGCGCGATCGTGGACGAGCGCGGCCGCGTGCTGGGCGAGCACGATGGCCAGCAGCGGTTCACGATCGGCCAGCGCCGCGGCCTGAGGGTCTCCTCGCCCGAGCCGCTCTACGTGGTGCGCAAGCACCCCGCCTCCAACCGCGTGGTGGTGGGCCCGCGCAGCTCGCTCGCCCGCCGCTCGGTGGCGCTGTCGGGCGCCACGCTGCACCGCGATGCGGCTCAGGTCGATCGCGTCAAGCTGCGCTACCGGTCGGCGCCGGTCCCCTGCCGCGTGACCAGCGCCGCGGCCGCCGGGCGCCACGGCCGCCTGGAGCTCGAGCTCGGCGACGAGGTGTACGGCGTGGCCCCGGGCCAGACCGCCTGCCTCCTGCGGCGCGACGACGTGGTCGGATGGGCGACCATTCGCGCCGGCGGCGAACCACTGTCCGAGTCCGTTTCCCTACCGATGAGCGAGGTGGCCCTTGCCCCGTGACCGAATCGAGCTGACCACACCGGTCGGACGCGCCTGGGAGGCGGTCGTCCGGATGGTGCTCGGCGGGATCGCCGACCGGCTCGACCTGGGGTTCGACCAGCTCGACGACCTCCAGCTCGCCGTCGAGCGCCTGCTGGCCGAGGGTGACCCGAAGGATCCCGTTTCGCTGTCGTTCGAGCTGAGCGAGGGCGGTGTGCGCGTGCGCATCGGCCCGCTGCGCGATTCGGCGCTGGCCGAGGCGCTCCAGGGCCCCGAGCCGCCCCCCGGCGTACTGACGCTCCCGCGCATTCTCTCGACGGTCGTCGACTCCTACGGGGTCGAGGAGGTCACCGACGGCCACCTGATCGTGCGACTGGAGAAGCTGGTCCGAGGCTAGTGGCCGTGCAGCACGCGTCAGACGATCGGGAGCTGCTCCGCCGCTACCACGTGGACGGCGACCCGAGCGCGCGCGAGGAGCTGGTCAACCGCCACCTCCCGCTGGTCCGCTCGCTCGCGCGCCGCTACGCGGGGCGCGGCGAGTCGCTCGAGGACATCGAGCAGGTGGGCGCGATCGGGCTGATCAAGGCGATCGACCGCTACGAGCTCTCCCGCGAGGTCGCGCTCACCACCTACGCCACGCCGAACGTGGTGGGCGAGATCAAGCGCCACTTCCGCGACAAGGGCTGGGCGATCCGCGTGCCGCGCGCCCTCCAGGAGCTCAACGGCAAGATGGGCCCCACGATCGAGCGGCTCACCTCGAGGCTCGGCCGCTCGCCCAGCATCGCGGAGATCGCCGCCGAGTTCGAGGTCTCCACCGAGCAGGTGCTCGAGGCGCTCGAGGCCGGCTCGGCCTACGCGCCGCTGTCGCTCTCGACCGGCCCGAGCGGCGACGAGGAGCTCGACCCGATGGAGACGATCGGCACGCTCGACGAGGAGTTCGACCGCACCGACGACCGCACCTCGCTCGAGCCGGCGCTCGCCGCGCTGCCGGAGCGCGAGCGCGAGATCCTCCGCATGCGCTTCGAGGAGGGCCTCACCCAGACGCAGATCGCCGAGCGCATCGGCATCTCGCAGATGCACGTCTCGCGCCTGATCCGCCGCTCGCTCGAGCGGATGCGCAACCAGCTCACGTAGCCGCAGGCGCGCGCCGCAGGCCTGCGCCTCGGCGCGGCGAACCAAGACGGTCGTGACCACCGGAGTGCCCGAGGTCCTGCCTCAGCAGGCCGCGCCTGACATCGAGGCACGCTCGCCTGTCGAGCTGTTCTGGCGGCGCCTGCGCCGGGACCGGCTGGCGCTGGCGTCGCTCGGCTTCATCGTGCTGCTCGTGGCGGCGGCGGCTCTGGCGCCCGCCATCGTGGACGTGGCCGGCGCACGGCCGCCGAACGAGACCGGCAAGCGCTTCCTCGACCCGGGGTTCGGAACGCCCACCGGCCCGAGCGCCACCAACCGCTTCGGAGTCGACACGCTCGGCCGCGACGTGTTCAGCCGCGTGCTCTACGGCGCGCGCGCCTCGCTGCTCGTGGCGCTGGTGGCCACCGCGCTGGCCGTGGCCATCGGCCTGCTCGTGGGCATGCTCGCCGGCTACTTCGGCGGCTGGGTCGACACCGTGCTCTCGCGCCTGGTCGACGTGCTGCTCGCGTTCCCGATCCTTCTCCTGGCCCTGGGGGTGGCCGCCGCCTGCTCGCTCGGCGAGGGCTGCTTGAACGGTCTGGTTCAGCCCGGCCTGGGCGTGGTGATCTTCGTGATCGCCTTCGTGAACTGGACGGTCATCGCCCGCATCGTCCGCGGGCAGGTGCTGTCGCTGCGCGAGCGCGAGTTCGTGGAGGCCTCGCGCTCGCTGGGCGCGTCCCACGCCCGCATCCTCACCCGCGAGATCCTCCCGAACCTCGCCGCGCCGCTGATCGTCTACACGACGCTGCTGATCCCGCAGAACATCCTCTTCGAGGCGGCCCTGTCGTTCCTCGGAGTCGGGGTCCAGCCGCCCGACGCGAGCTGGGGCAAGATGATCGCCGACGCCTCCGAGGTGTTCGACAGCGCCTGGTGGTTCATGCTGTTCCCAGGCGTCGCGCTTCTGCTCACCGTGCTGGCGTTCAACATCCTCGGCGACGGCATGCGCGACGCCCTGGGCGCGCGCTCGGCGCGAACCTGACCGGGGCCGCCGCAGGAAGATCGCCGCCGCGGGCGAAAGAGCGTTGCGCAAGCAACCGGGAGTGGACAAAACATGCGCGGCCTCTGGCTGGTGGTGCTTCTTGCCGTTGCGCTCGCGATCGCGGGCTGCGGTGGCAGCGGGGCGAAGAAGGGCGGGACCCTCACCGTCATCGCGACGGACGACATCCAGTACATGGATCCGGGCGCCCAGTACTACCAGTTCGACTACATGGTCCTCGCGCAGCCGGGCCAGCGCGCGCTCTACGGCTGGAAGGCCGGCGGCACCAAGCCGGTGCCGGACCTCGCCACGAGCATGCCGCAGGTCAGCGACGGCGGCCGCACGATCAAGATCACCCTTCGCAAGGGCGTCAAGTTCAGCCCGCCGGTGAACCGCGCGGTCACCTCCGCCGACGTCAAGTACGCGATCGAGCGGCTGTTCCTCCCGCAGGTCGGCAACGGCTACGCCCTGACCTACATGGCCGGGCTCGTGGGCAACAAGGAGTACACCGAGGGCAAGGCCAAGGACATCAAGGGCATCGAGACGCCCGACCCCCAGACGCTCATCCTCAAGCTCACCGAGCCGTCATATCCCGTTGCGAGCGCCAACGCCCTCGCGCTGCCCGGCAGCGCCCCGGTGCCGCAGGAGTACGCCGCGCGCTACGACAAGGGCGACACCTCGAGCTACGCGCAGCACGTGGTCTTCACGGGCCCGTACATGGTGCGCAACGACAAGTCCGGCAAGCTCGTGGGCTGGCAGCCCGGCAAGCAGATCGAGCTGGTCCGCAACCCCAACTGGGACTCGAAGACGGACTACCGCGCGGCCAACATCGATCGGATCCTGGTGAAGCTGAAGGTGAACGCGACGGTCGCGAGCCGCCAGATCCTCAACGGCAAGGGCATGGTCAACGGCGACTTCGCAGCCCCGCCCACGCCGATCCTCAAGCAGGCGCTCGACTCGCGCAAGGGCCAGCTCGACATCCTTCCCGGCCAGAGCAACCGCTACATCTCGCTGAACACCACGATCAAGCCGCTCGACGACGTGAACGTCCGCCGGGCCATCGCCGCGGTCACCGACCGCGACGAGCTGCGGCTCACGCGCGGCGGTCCCACGCTCGGCGCGGTGGCCAACCACTTCATCCCGCCGGGGATCCCGGGCTTCGACGAGGCCGGCGGAAACGCGGGTCCGGGGTTCGACTTCACCAAGAACCCGAACGGCGACGTGGAGCTGGCCAAGAGCTACATGCGCAAGGCCGGCTTTGCGTCCGGCATGTACTCCGGCCCCCCGCTGCTGATGGTCGGCGACAACGAGGAGCCCTCGAACCGGACCGCCGAGGCGTTCCAGGCCCAGCTCCAGAAGATCGGCATCGGCGTGAAGCTGCGGCAGGTGCCGCACGCCACTGTCCTGTCCGAGTTCTGCCAGACGCCGAAGGCGAAGGTCGCCCTCTGCCCGAACCTCGGCTGGGCGAAGGACTTCTACGACGCCGAGGCGTTCGTGGACCTGCTGTTCGCGGGCAGCGCGATACAGCCCGACGGCGGGAACTACAACCACGCCGAGTTCAACGACCCGAAGATCAACAAGGAGATCGAAGCGGCGCGCAAGGTCACGGACCCGGCCGCGCGGGCGAAGGCCTACGGCCAGATCGACCGCGACGTGACCAACCTCGCGCCGGTCGTCACGTGGCTGTGGGACAACCAGGTGAACATCAGGTCGAAGGACGTGAAGGGCGTGGTCAACGCCTTCAACTCCACCTACGACCTGAGCTTCACGTCGATCAAGTAGGAGCGACGGGGTGACGGCCTACGTCGCCCGCCGCCTGGCGTGGGTGATCGTGTTGATGCTGCTCGTGAGCGGCATCACGTTCATCGTCTTCTACGCGCTGCCGACCACCGACCCGGCTGTTCTGCGCGCCGGGCGTGGTGCGAGCCCCGAGCGGATCGCGACCGTGCGCCACGCGCTGCGCCTCGACCGGGCCTGGTACGAGCAGTACTGGCACTTCGTGAAGGACCTGGTCCTCCACCGCGACCTCGGCTACAGCTACAAGACGAGCACGCCGGTCCGCGAGCAGATCGTCGAGCGGCTCCCCGCGACGGTCTCGCTGGCCGCCGGCGCGGCGGTGCTGGCGCTGGCGGCCGGGATCGCGGTCGGCACGCTGTCGGCCGTCAGGCCGCGCTCGATGGTCGACCGGCTGGCCATGGGCTCGGCCCTGATCGGCGTGTCCGCTCCGGTCTACTGGCTCGGCCTGGTCGCGCTCTACCTGTTCTCGAAGGACATCGGCAAGATCGGGATCTTCGAGGGCGCCGGGAGCTACACGGGCATAACCGACGATCCGTGGCAGTGGTTCCAGTCGCTGCTCCTGCCGTGGCTCGTGCTGGCGGCGTCGTTCGCGGCGATCTACGCGCGCCTGCTGCGCGGCAGCCTGATCGAGGTGCTGGGGGAGGACTACGTGCGCACCGCCCGCGCGAAGGGTCTGCGCGAGCGCCGCGTGGTGGGCCGCCACGCGCTTCACGGGGCCATCACGCCGCTCGTGAGCGCCGCGGGCGTGGACATCGGCGTGCTGCTGGGCGGCGCGATCCTCACCGAGGCGGTCTTCAACATCCCGGGCCTCGGCTCGCTCGCGTACGACTCGGTCGTGATCGGGGACCTGCCCGCGATCCAGGGCACGGTGCTGATAGGGGCTCTGTTCATCGTGCTGGCCAACCTCGTGGTGGACATCGCCTACGGGTTCATCGACCCGCGCGTGCGCTACGGATGAGCCCTCTGCTCGACGTGCGCGATCTGCACGTCCGGTTCGCCACCGAGGCCGGCGACCTGAGGGCCGTGGACGGGGTCTCGTACTCGGTGGAGGCCGGCGGCGCGCTTGGCATCGTGGGCGAGTCCGGCTCGGGCAAGAGCGTGTCGAGCCTCGCCGTGATGGGCCTCGCGCGCACCCGGACCGCGACGGTGACGGGCGAGGTGCTCTTCGACGGGCGCGACCTGCTGGAGCTGCCCGAGGCCGAGATGCGGCAGGTGCGCGGCAACGGCATCGCGATGGTCTTCCAGGACCCGCTGTCGTCGCTGCACCCGCTCAAGCGCGTCGGGTTCCAGGTGGCGGAGGCGGTGCGGGCGCACCAGGACGTGAGCCGCGCCGCGGCGCGCGCGCGAGCCGTGGAGCTGCTGGCGATGGCCGAGCTGCCCGACCCCGCGCGCACCGCCGCCGCGTACCCCCACCAGCTGTCGGGGGGAATGCGACAGCGGGCGATGATCGCGATGGCCCTGGCCAACGAGCCGCGGCTGCTGTTCGCCGACGAGCCCACGACCGCGCTCGATGTGACGGTGCAGGCGCAGATCCTCGCGCTGCTGCGGCGGCTGCGCGAGGAGCTGGGCATGGCGCTCGTGATCGTCACGCACGACCTGGGCGTGATCGCCGAGACCGCGGCGGAGGTGGCGGTGATGTACGCGGGGAGGATCGTGGAGCGCGCCTCCACCCCGACGATCTTCAACGCGCCCGAGCACCCGTACACCTGGGGCCTGCTGCGCTCGATCCCGCGCCTCGACGTGCCGCGCGAGACGCCGCTCGTCCCGATCGACGGCGCCCCGCCCAGCATGCTCGACCGGCCCACCGGCTGCAGCTTCCACCCGCGCTGCCCCCACGTGCGGGACGCGCACCGGCGCATCGACCCCCCGCTCGAGCCCGCGGGTGGCGACGACCCCTCCCACGAGGTGGCGTGCCTGCTCCCGCCGGCCACGCGCCGCGAGCTGTGGGCGAAGGGGAAAGCGGAGGCCTCCAGGTGACCGAGCCGCTGCTGGAGGTGCGCGATCTCGTGAAGGAGTTCCCGCCGCCGCGCGCCGGCCTGCTCGGGCGCGCGCGCGAGCCGCTGCGAGCCGTGGACGGCGTCTCGTTCGAGGTGGCCCCCGGTGACGCGTTCGGGATCGTGGGGGAGACCGGCTCCGGGAAGAGCACCACGGCGCGCATGATCGCCCGGCTGATCGACCCCACGTCCGGCTCGATCCGCTTCGGCGGCCGTGACCTCACGGGGCTCTCGCGCGCGGAGACGAAGGCGTTCCGGCGCGAGTTCGCGATGGTCTTCCAGGACCCGTACTCCTCGCTCAACCCGCGCAAGACCGTGGGCAGCATCGTGGCCGAGCCGTTGGCTGTGCACGGGCTGCACGAGGGCCGCGGCGAGCGGCGCCGCGCGGTGCAGGAGCTGATGGAGCGCGTGGGCCTCAACCCCGAGCACTACAACCGCCTGCCGCACGAGTTCTCGGGCGGCCAGCGCCAGCGCGTGGGGATCGCGCGGGCGCTCGCCCTCGACCCGCGGCTGATCCTCGCCGACGAGCCGGTCTCCGCGCTCGACGTCTCGATCCAGGCTCAGATCCTCAACCTCCTGCGCGGGCTCCAGCGCGACCTCGGCCTCACGCTCGTCCTGATCTCGCACGACCTGTCCGTGGTCCGCTACATGTGCGAGCGCGTGGCGGTCATGCGCGAGGGGCGGATCGTGGAGCTGGCCGGCACCACGGAGCTGTTCGCGCACCCGCGCGAGCCCTATACCCGCGCTTTGTTGGACGCCGTGCCGGTCCCCGCGGCCTGACCTTTAGCGGGATTCCGACATTGCACGGACTATTTCACTCAAATGGGGGTGTTGACAGGGCCGAACCTGCGCACGTAGGGTGGATCTCGCATAGGAACGGCCCGATCACCGGCAGTAAAAGTTTGGCGGTCGGGGAAGCCTCGAACGCAAGGGGAGTTCGACATGCCCGCAGCGAGGCGCTAATTGAAACGCACTGGGCGGGGAGGGCCTGCAGTCCGCCCCGCCCATTTGCGTTTCGCCCTCCCGCGGCACCCGCCGAACGCAGATCCTCCGTCCGCTTTCGCTGATAGAGCCACCCCATGCGCGCGACACTGAACCTTCTCCGGCTGGAGCCCCGCGCTCGCCGCTTCTTCGGCGCGTTCGGGCAGTCCGCCCTCGGCAACGGCGCCGGCTACGTCGCGCTGATCGTGCTCGCCTACGGCGCGTGGCACTCGCCGTGGGCCATCTCGCTCGTCCTGCTCGCGGACTTCCTCCCGGCGATGCTGTTCGGCCCGTTGTTCGGCGCGGCGGCCGACCGCTGGTCACGCCGGCGCCTGGCGATCGCCAGCGACATCGCGCGCGCGGTCGCGTTCATGGGCGTCGCGACCGTGGGCGGGATCTGGGCGATCGTCGCGTTCGCGCTGCTGGCCGGCGCCGGCGCGGGCATCTCCACTCCGTCGGTCCTGGCCGCGCTCCCTAGTCTGGTCGAGGAGGAGCGCCTGCCGGCGGCCACCTCGCTCTACGGCGCGCTCACCGACGCGGGCCGCGCGATCGGCCCCGCCATCGCGGCGCTGGGCCTGCTGGTGGCCAGCGCCCAGACCGTGGCCGCGGTCAACGGCGCCACGTTCCTGATCTCCGCTGCCGTGCTCTCCACGCTGCGCTTCGGCGAGCGGGCCGAGCGCAGCGCGGACGCACCGTCCACGAGCCTGTGGCGCGAGGCGCGCGAGGGCATCAGCGCCACAGCGCGCATGGGCGGCATCCGCGTGCTCGTGGGCGCCTCGAGCGGCCTGCTCCTGTTCGCCGCGATGCTCAACGTGACCGAGCTGCTCGTGGCCGACGACCTCGGCTCGGGCGACACCGGCTACTCGCTGCTCGTGGCCGCCGCGGGGATCGGCTTCGCCGCGGGCTCCCTCGCAGGCGCCAACGGGGTCTCGATCGCCGAGCTCAAGCGCCGCTACCTCGGCGGGATCCTGGTGATGGCGCTCGGCATCGCGCTGTTCGGGATCGCGCCCGTGTACGTGCTCGCGCTGATCGGCCTCGGCCTCACCGGCGTGGGCAACGGGCTGCTGCTCACGCACGAGCGGCTGATCTTCCAGAGGGTCGTGCCGGACCGCCTGCTCGGCCGCGCGTTCGCGTTCGCCGACACCGCGGGCTGCTGGGCCTTCGCGATCGCGTTCGCGGCCGCCGGTGCGCTGCTACAGCGCTTCGGGACCCAGACGCTGCTGCTGAGCGCCGCCGCCGGCGCCGGGCTGATCTGGCTGTGGGCGCTGTTCGCCCTGCGCTCCACCTGGAGGGAGCCGGAGCAGGAGCCGCTCTACGCGGAGAGCTCGAGCGCCGGCTCTGAGTTGCCGGCCAGCACCGCGCGCAGCGCGTCGGTGTAGCGGCCGTCGTCGGCGCGGGCGCGGTCGGCCTCGACCACGGCCACGAGCGCCTCGACCACGCGCGGCTCGAACTGCGTGCCCGAGTTGCCCCGCAGCTCGGCGACCGCGTCCTCGGGAGACATGGCCTGGCGGTACGGGCGGTCGGTGGTCATCGCGCTGTAGGCATCGCAGCAGAAGACCACGCGCGCGGCCTCGGGGATCTGCTCGCCCTGGAGTCCGTCGGGGTAGCCGCGGCCGTCCCAGCGCTCGTGGCAGGAGCGCACGATCTCGCCGACCTTGGCCAGCCGGCCGCCCACGCGGTTCAGCAGCGCCTGCCCCTCGATCGTGTGCGTCTTCATCAGCGCGAACTCCTCGTCGGTGAGCTTCGCGGGCTTGTTCAGGATCTCGTTCGGGATCGCGATCTTGCCGACGTCGTGGAGCAGCGCCGCGATCTCGAGCTCCTGGCGCTTCTCGTAGCCCATGCCGAGCTCGTCGGCGACGGCCGCCGCGAGCTCCACGACCGAGCGGCAGTGGCTCGCGGTGTAGGCGTCCTCGGCGTCGACCACGTCGGAGAGGACCATCACGGTGCCGCGGTAGGCCTGGTTCAGCTCGAGGGCGGCGGCGTAGCGCTCGCGGCGCTCGGCCGAGAACTGGCCCATCAGCCAGAAGAAGGGGATCACGCCGGCGAGGGCGATCGGCTCGCGCTCGGCCACCGCGGCGATCATCAGGGCGATCGGGCTGAGCAGCGTGTCGATGCGCGCGCTGTGCGCGAACGAGAGGCTGAACGCGTCACGCGCCCTGAAGCCGTGGATCAGCGAGTCGTTCACCACGATCACGAGCAGCCCCGCTCCGATCTGCGCGGCGAGGGCGAGGGCGTAGACGGGGAGGTGGGCGGCCGAGATCGCGCCGGGGGCGAGCGCGGCGATCACGCCGACCGCGGCGATCGAGTGCCAGGCGTCGCCCACGAAGTAGAGCCAGCGGTCGGGGTGGGTCTTGCCCGAGACGAGCTCCGGCATGCGCTCGAGCAGGTAGGCAGCCACAACGAGGACGGGCACGAGCGGGAGCGGGGCGAGCAGCAGCAGCGGCACGAAGGCGAGCTGGTCCACGCAGGCCTCCACGGTCCCGACCTCGAACCGCACGCGGCGGGAGAGGGCGAGGATGCCGACCAGGGCCACCAGCATCACCGGATCGGCGGCGCGGTTGGTGGGGACGGTCAGCGCGACTATCGAGGCGGCGATGCCGAAGGTGATGGCGATGCCACCGGCCACCACGCGCTCACGCGCGGGCATAGCGCGTTGCTCGCGCTCACGTGCTTCCCCCACAAGCTCAGCTACATCCATGCGCTGACCTTTCTCGGCGCGCCCGCGCGTAGGCGGGAGAAGCTGCAGGTTTTGCAGACCTTTCCCGTGCGAATGTCGTGCCCCATATGGCTGCTTTAGGGGCGCCGGTCGGGGGATTTCCCGGGGATACACTGGCCGCGTGACGGCCGCCGAGCTCAGGGAGCGCTTCCTCTCGTTCTTCGAGTCCCACGACCACCGGCGCGTGCCCTCCGCCTCGCTCGTGCCGCCGACGTACGACCCGTCGGTGCTTCTCACCACCGCGGGCATGCAGCCGTTCAAGCCCTTCTTCCGTGGCGACGAGCGCCCGCCACACCTGCGGCTGACGTCCTGCCAGAAGTGCTTCAGAACTACCGATATCGAGAACGTCGGACTCACGGCTCGCCACCTGACTTTCTTCGAGATGCTCGGCAACTTCTCCTTTGGGGATTACTTCAAGGAGGGCGCCATCCGGTATGCCTGGGAGCTGTCCACCGAGGGCCTCGGGTTCGAGCCCGAGCGCCTCTGGGTGACGGTCTTCGGAGGGGACGACGAGCTCGGCCTCGGGCCCGACGAGGAGGCGATCGGCTTCTGGCGCGCCGTGGGCGTGCCCGACCAGCGCATCGTGCAGCTGGGGCGCGGGGACAACTTCTGGCAGGCCGGGCCGACCGGCCCGTGCGGGCCGTGCTCGGAGCTCTACTACGACCGCGGACCGGAGTTCGGCCCCGACGGGGACAGGCCCGGCGACGACACCGAGCGCATCCTCGAGTACTGGAACCTCGTGTTCATGCAGTACGAGCTGCACGAGGACGGCTCGCTCACCCCGCTCCCGCAGCCCAACATCGACACCGGCCTCGGCCTCGACCGCACGGCGGCCATCCTTCAGGGCGTCCCGTCGGTCTACGAGAACGACCAGTTCCGCCCGCTGGTCGAGCTCGGGCGGGAGCTCTCGCCGGTGGCCGAGCCCTCCCAGCGGGCGCTCCGGATCCTGGCGGACCACGGCCGCGGGATGACCTTCCTGCTCGCCGACGGCGTGGTGCCCTCGAACGAGGACCGCGGCTACATCCTGCGCCGGATCATGCGCCGCGCGATCCAGCAGGGGCGCTCGATCGGGATCGAGGGCGACCTGCTCACGGCGTTCTGCCGCCGCACGATCGACGTGATGGGCGGCGCGTACCCCGAGCTCGAGGCGCGCTCGGACGAGATCATGCGCTGGGCGGCGGCCGAGGAGGAGGCGTTCAGCCGCACCCTGCGCCAGGGCCAGCGGCTGCTCGAAGAGCTGATCGCGCGCGCCAAGTCGGAGGGAACGGCCTGGATCTCCGCCGAGGACGCCTTCAAGCTGCACGACACCTTCGGGTTCCCGTACGAGCTGACAAAGGAGCTGCTCGCCGACGAGGGCCTGGCCGTGGACGACCAGGGCTTCGAGGAGCTGATGGAGCAGGCGCGCGAGGTGGCCCGCGGCGGCTCGGCGCGCGCCGGCGGGGACGGTAAGCACGAGCGTGTGATCGGCTTCGCGCGCGCGGCGGACTTCGAGACCCGCTTCGTGGGCTACGAGACCACGGAGGTCGAGACGCAGATCGGCGCGAGCGCGGCTGTGAACGGGCAGCACCTCGTGAAGCTCACCGAGAGCCCGTTCTACGCCGAGGGCGGCGGGCAGGTGTCCGACACCGGCGTGATCGAGACGCCATCCGGGAGCCTGCGCGTGGCGCGCGTGTACCGGGTGGGCGAGGACCAGGCCGTGGCGGTCGAGGGAGCCGCGGCCGAGGGCGAGCCGGCGCGCGCGGTGGTGGACCGCGAGCGGCGCCTGGCCACGATGTGCAACCACACGGCCACGCACCTTCTGCACGCCGCGCTGCGGCAGCTGCTCGGCACGCACGTGCGCCAGGCCGGCTCGTACGTGGGGCCCGACAAGCTGCGCTTCGACTTCACGCACGGCGAGCGCCTGTCGGCGCAGGAGACGAGCGCTGTCGAGGAGCTGGTGAACCGCTGGGTGGTGGACAACCACCCGGTGCGCGCGGTGCACACCACGCGCGCGGAGGCGGAGGCGATGGGCGCCATGGCCCTGTTCGGCGAGAAGTACGGCGACTGGGTGCGGATGGTGGAGGTCGAGGACGTCTCGCGCGAGCTGTGTGGCGGCACGCACGTGGCGCACACGGCGGAGATCGGGCTGCTCGAGCTGGTCACGGAGACGTCGAGCGCGGCCAACGTGCGGCGGATCGAGGCGGTCACTGGAGCGGAGGCCGTGGCGGCCACGCGCGCGCGCGCGCAGGAGATGCGCGAGCTGGCCGCGATGCTGCGGGTGCCGGAGCGCGAGGTGCTGGACGCAACGCGCAAGCTCGCCGAGCGGGTCAAGGAGCTCGAGCGCAAGCCGCGCGAGTCCGACCGCGAGGCCGCGGGGGCGCTGGTCGAGTCGGCCGAGGAGGTGGCCGGCGTGCGGCTCGTGGCGCAGATCGTGGACTCCACGGACGCCAAGGCCCTCCTCGAGCTGTCCGACAAGGTGCGCCAGACGCTCGGGGAGAGCGCGGTGGTGCTCGGCAGCGCGGTCGACGGACGGGTGCACCTGGTGGTCAACGTCGCGCCGCCGGTGGTGGAGCGCGGCGTGAGGGCCGGCGCGATCGTGCGCGAGGCCGCGCAGGTGGTCGGCGGAGGGGGCGGCGGGCGCGACACCATGGCGCAGGCCGGCGGCCGCGATCCCGAGAAGCTGCCCGACGCGATCGCCGCCGCGCGCATCGCGATCGAGCAAGCACTTCGATGAGCGCCGGCCGCGTGCTCGCACTGGACCACGGGTCCGCGCGCTGCGGCTGCGCGGTGTCGGACCCGTCGGGCACGCTCGCCACGCCGCTTGCCGCGATCGAGCGCCCCGAGACCGAGCGCGGTCTGGCGGCGCTCGCCGAGCTGGTGCGGGAGACGGGCGCCGAGCGCGTGGTGGTGGGGCTGCCGCGGACGCTGTCCGGCGACGAGGGCCCGCAGGCGGCCGCGGCGCGATCGTTCGCCGGGCGCGTGGCGCGCGCGGTCGACGTGCCCGTGGAGCTCTACGACGAGCGGCTCACCACGAGGCAGGCGCAGCGCACCGGCGGCGACGCCGACGAGGACTCGCGAGCGGCGGCGCACCTGCTCGACGGCTGGCTGGCCGCGCGCCCGCGCGAGGCCGCCGCGGGAACCACCGGCGCGCGTCCTGCGTAGGGTTGACGGCGGCTTGACCAGCGAGCCGACACACCGGACCCGCTCGGAGGAGGAGCGGGAAGCCGCGCGCCTCGCGCGCGAGCGAGCGCGCGCCGAACGCGAGGCGCGCGAAGCCGCGCGCGCCTCGAAGACCGCGAAGGCCCCGCGCGCGGACAGGCCGCCGAGGCTCCCCCGCGTGAGGAGGCCCGCGAGGGCTCCAAGCGCGGCCAGCCCGGCGAAGGCTCCAAGCGCGGCCAGCCCGGCGAAGTCGCCCGGGACGGCCGCCCCGGCAGAGCCGTTCCGCGCGGCCGCCCCGGCAGACGGTTCACGCGCGCCCGTCCGCGAGGGGACGGCGCCCGCGCCCGCCGCCGAGCCTTCCGCACCCTCCCGGATCGACCGCGCCTCCGTGCGCGACCGCGCCAATGCCCTGCTGTCCGCCCGCGCCGGCCGTGGCTCGGGCCGAGGCAGCGGCTCCGGCGGCTCGCCGCCCGCCGGCGACGATCGCGCCGGCGCCGCCGGGCGCCCCCGCTCCCGCCGCGGGCTGATCCTGCTCGCCGCACTCGCGCTCGTGGCCATCCTCGTGGTCTGGCTCGCCGTCTCGATCTTCCAGCCGGGCAAGGGGGATGGGAGCGGCAGCGTGGCGGTCACGATCCCGACCGGCTCCGGCGTCGGCCCGATCGGCGACCTGCTCGCCGCCCGCGGGGTGGTCGACAGCGGGTTCTTCTTCAAGCTGCGGGTGCGGCTCGACGGCAAGGCCGGCGGTCTCAAGCCCGGCACCTACAACCTGCGCCGCGACATGAGCTACGCGGCGGCCATCGACGCGCTCAGCACCGGTCCCTCGCCCAACCTGCTGAACATCACGATCCCCGAGGGCATCGCCCGCCGCGAGATGGCCGGGCGGATTCACTCCGCCGGCGTCAGGGGCAATTACGTGCGCGCCAGCACGCGCTCGCGCGCGCTCAACCCGCGCCGCTACGGAGCCGCGCACGCGCGCGACCTCGAGGGCTTCCTGTTCCCCGCCACCTACCAGCTGCGCAAGGGCGCCTCGGCCACCACGCTCGTGACCAAGCAGCTCGCCGCCTTCAAGGCCGCGTGGCCGAAGGTGAGCCTCCGGGCCGCGAAGAAGGCCAACCTCACGCCGTACGACGTGCTGATCATCGCCTCGCTCGTGGAGCGCGAGGCGCAGCTCGGCAAGGAGCGCGCGCTGGTGGCGTCGGTCATATACAACCGCCTCCGCGCCGGCATGAACCTCGGCATCGACGCCACCGTGCGCTACGCGCTGAACAACTGGACCCGGCCGCTCAAGCGCTCCGAGCTCGCCTCGCCGTCGTCGTACAACACCTACAACCACCCGGGCCTGCCGCCGGGGCCGATCGGCAACCCCGGACTCGCCTCGATGCGGGCCGCGGCCCACCCGGCGCACACCAAGTTCCTGTACTACGTGGTCAAGCCCGGCACCTGCGGCGAGCATGCGTTCGCGACCACGGCGGCGCAGCACGACCGCAACGTCGCCCGCTACAACGCGGCGCGCGCCGCGCGCGGCGGCAAGTCGCCGACCACCTGCTGATGCCGCCGACGCTGTGCGGGGTGCTGGGCCAGCCGGTCGGCCACAGCCGTTCGCCCGCGATCCACAACGCGGCGTATGCCGAGCTGGGGCTCGACTGGCGCTACGTGAAGCTGCCCGTGCCGCCCGAGCTGTTCGAGCAGACGGTGCGCGGCCTGCCCGGGTCGGGCTATCGCGGCGCCAACGTGACGATCCCCCACAAGCTCGCGGCGCTCGCCGTGGCCGACTCGGCCAGCCCCGCCGCCCGGGCGGTGGGCGCCGCCAACACGCTCACTTTCGCCGACGGGCGCATCGAGGCCGAGAACACCGACGCGGGCGGGCTGATCGACGCGATCGGACGACCCGTGGAGGGGATGCGCGCGCTGGTGCTCGGCGCCGGCGGCGCGGGGCGGGCCGCGGCCTGGGCGCTGCGCGAGGCGGGGGCTGAGGTGGCCGTCTGGAACCGCACGCCCGAGCGCGCGGCGCACCTGGCCGGCGAGCTGGGCGTGACCCGCGCGGAGCGGCTGGGCGCCATCGACCTGCTGGTGAACGCGACCTCCGTGGGCCTCGATCCCGCGATGTCCGAGGAGCGCGCGCTGGCGCAGCTCCCGCTGGCCGGCGCCGAGCCGCCGGCGCTGGTGGTGGACCTCGTCTACCGGGACGCCGGCACGACCCCGGTCCAGGCCTGGGCCGAGCGCGGCGGAGCGGCTGTTGTGGACGGGCGCGAGGTGCTCGTGCGCCAGGGCGCGCGCAGCTTCGAGCTGTGGACGGGGCAGCCCGCGCCGCTCGCCGCGATGCGCGCCGCGGCGCGGGCCGGCTGAGAAAACTCGGGCGTACGTCTAAACAACCGCCGTGGCCGTGCCGATAGAGCGGGCAATGGCTGTTCCGCGCCCCGTGCTCATCGCCCTCCTCGGTCTGGCCATGCTGATCGCCGTCTTCCTGGCGACCCGCAACAGCCAGCCGGAGTCCGTGACCCCGCCCGCGACTCCCGCGGTCCCGGCCGCGCCCAAGTCCGGTTCCGCACCGGCGAAGCCCGCGCGTCCCGAGACCCACCGCGCCGCGGCGCCCAAGCCCGCGCAGCCGGGCCAGCCCGCCGCGACCAAGCCCAAGCCCGCCGACGAGGTTCCGGCCCAGGTCCGCAAGGCCGCCGACGCCCTCGCCAAGAACCAGGTGGTCGTCTTCTTCTTCACCCACCCCGGAGCCGCGGACGACACCGGCGCTCGGGTCGCGGTTCAGACCCTGAAGGGCATGAAGCGCGTGCAGGTCTTCTCGGCCGACATCTCCAAGGTCGGGGCCTACCGCCCGATGCTGTCCCAGCTCCAGATCTCACAGGTCCCCGCCACGGTGATCGTCCGCCCGGGTCGGCAGGCCGTCCTGCTCCAGGGCTTCGTCGACGCCGGCACACTTCGCCAGAACGTCGCGGACGCCCTGCGATGAACGACCCCCAGGCCCCGGCCGAGCTTCAGTCCCTCGGGCTGGAGGACCTCTCAGCAGAGCCCACCGCTCCCGAGGGCGGCGAGCGCGAGATGGCCGCCATCGCGCATGAGGCCACCGCCGACCAGTCCACCGAGGGCTTCGCCGGCATCACGCCGCCCCGCCGTCGCGGTGGCGCGGCCCGCTTCATCACCGACGTCATCGTCGAGCTCGGCTTCCTGCCGCAGGCGCGCGTGGACGCCGCCGTCGAGGAGGGCAAGGCCACCGGCCGCTCGCCCGAGGACGTGCTGCTCCAGTCGGGCTCGCTGAGCGCCGACCAGCTCGCTCGCGCGACCGCCGAGCGCTTCGGCCTCGACCACGCCGACCTCACCATCTACAAGCCGGACATCGCCGCCACCAACCTGCTGAGCCCGCAGGCGGCGCGCCGCTACAACGCCGTCCCGATCGGCTTCCATTCGAACGGCCACCTGCTCGTGGCCATGTCGGACCCGTCGAACGTGCTTGCGATCGACGACCTCAAGCTGATGACGGGCTACGAGATCCGGCCGACCGTCGCGTCGACCGAGGACATCGCGGGCCTGATCGTGAAGATGAACCGCCTCGACGAGGCGGTCGCCGAGGCCACCGAGGTCGACGAGGACGAAGAGGATCAGTCCCTCATGGCGGAGATCCGGGAGTCCGCCACGGACGCCCCGACGATCAAGCTCGTCAACTCGATCATCGCCCAGGCCGTCGAGGACGGCGCCTCCGACATCCACTTCGAGCCCCACGGCAAGGACATGCGCGTGCGCTTCCGCGTGGACGGCGTGCTGCACGAGACCACCTCGGTCCCGCGCCGCATGGTCGCCGGCGTGGTCTCGCGCGTGAAGATCATGGCCGACCTCGACATCGCCGAGAAGCGCCTGCCGCAGGACGGCCGCGTGACCCTCCAGGTCGAGGGCCACCACGTGGACGTCCGCATCGTCACGATGCCGCAGGCCGGCGGCGAGGCCGTGGTCATGCGGCTCCTCGACAAGGAGTCCGTGATGCTCACGCTCGACGCGCTGGGCATCCGCGACGGCGCCCGCGAGCGCTTCGAGGGCGGCGTGCGCAAGCCGCACGGCGCGGTCCTCGTGACCGGCCCGACCGGCTCCGGTAAGTCCACCACCCTCTACGCGGCGCTCAACACGGTCAACTCGATCGAGAAGAACATCATCACGATCGAGGACCCGGTCGAGTACCAGATCCCCGGCATCAACCAGATGCAGGTGAACCTCAAGGCCGGGCTCACGTTCGCGGCCGGCCTGCGCTCGATGCTGCGCGCCGACCCGGACATCATCATGGTCGGCGAGATCCGGGACTCCGAGACCGCGCGGATCGCGATCGAGGCGGCGCTCACCGGCCACCTCGTGCTCTCCACCCTTCACACGAACGACGCCCCGTCGGCGATCACCCGGCTCAGCGAGATGGGCGTGGCCCCGTTCCTCATCGCCTCCGCACTCGACGTGGTGGTCGCGCAGCGGCTCGCCCGCCGCCTGTGCAACTACTGCAAGCGCCGCACGGTCCTGACCACCGAGGCGCTGAAGTCCGCCAACTTCCACGACGCCGCGTTCGACATCGAGGCCTACGAGCCCGTCGGGTGCGCCCGCTGCTCGCACACCGGCTACAAGGGCCGGGTCGGCATCTACGAGGTCATGACGCTCTCGGACGAGATCCGCGAGATGACCATCGAGCGCAAGGACGCGTCGCTCATGGCCACGAAGGCCGTGGAGCAGGGAATGCGCCTGCTGCGCGACGACGGGCTCGAAAAGGTGCGCCTGGGGGTGACCTCGATTGCCGAGGTGGCGCGCGTCGCTTCTTAATGCCTCGCCCTCTCCGGCCGAGAAGACCCTAGGAACCCTCCCATGAACTTCGATTTCGCCGACATCCTCCTCGAGGTCATCGAGACCAAGGCCTCCGACCTCCACCTGACCGCCGGCTGCCCGCCGATGGTCCGGAAGAGGGGCAGCCTGAGCGCCCTCGACTACCCGGTGCTCTCCTCGCAGGACACGCGGGAGATCGTCTACTCGATCCTCAACAACGAGCAGCGCAAGCGGCTCGAGAACGAGTGGCAGATCGACCTGTCCTACTCGGTCCCGAGCCGGGCCCGCTTCCGCGTGAACGCGTTCTTCCAGCGCGCTTCGATCGGCGCCGTGATGCGCACGATCCCCACGGAGATCCCGGCGCTCGGCGACCTCGGGCTGCCGCCGGTGCTCGAGGACCTCACGCGCAAGCCGCGCGGCTTCGTGCTCGTCACGGGCCCGACCGGCTCCGGCAAGTCCACCACGCTCGCCGCGATGATCGACCTGATCAACCAGGAGCGCCACGAGCACATCCTCACGATCGAGGACCCGATCGAGTTCCTGCACCGCCACAAGAACTGCGTGGTCAACCAGCGCGAGCTCGGCACCGACGCGACGTCGTTCGCCAACGGCCTGAAGGCCGCCCTGCGCCAGGACCCGGACGTGATCCTCGTGGGCGAGATGCGCGACCTCGAGACGATGACCACCGCGCTGACCGCGGCCGAGACCGGCCACCTCGTGTTCGCCACGCTCCACACCCAGGACACCGCCTCGACCGTCGACCGGATCGTGGACGCCTTCCCGCCCGCGCAACAGCACCAGGTGCGCGTGCAGCTCTCGATGGCGCTCCAGGGCGTCGTGACCCAGCAGCTGCTCCCGACGCCGGACGGCAAGAACCGCGTCTGCGCGACGGAGGTGCTCGTGCCCACCGCCGGCGTGCGCAACCTCATCCGCGAGGGCAAGACCCATCAGCTCTACTCGGCACTGCAGACCGGCGCTTCGCACGGGATGCAGACGATGGACGCCTCGCTGGTCGACCTGGTCCGCCAGGGGAAGATCACCGAGCAGATGGCCGAGCGGCGCTCGTCGACTCCGGGCGAGCTCAAGCGGCTTCTCGGCGCCGGCGGGATGAGCAGCATCCAGAGCATGAGCTCGATGCAGCCGTCGATGGGCATGCCGGGTAACGGGGTGTCCGGAGGGATGGGTTAGACATGGCAACTTTCGCCTTCAAGGCAGTCGACCTCCAGGGCGTCCCCACGCGCGGGGAGCTCGACGCGGAGAGCAAGGTCGCGGTCAGCCAGCAGCTCCGCTCGAAGGGCATGATCGTCCTCGACATCGAGGAGCAGAAGAACACCGACATCGGTGACTACCTCGGCCGCTTCAAGCGCGTCAAGGCGCAGGAGCTGACGATCGCCACGCGCCAGCTCTCCACGATGATCTCGTCCGGCATGTCGCTCCTGCGCGCGCTGTACGTGCTCGAGGAGCAGGCCCGCAGCGACAAGTTCCGCGAGGCGATCACGAGCATCCGCATGGACGTCGAGGCCGGCATCTCGCTCTCGGCGGCGCTCGAGCGCCACCCCGACATCTTCAACGGCCTCTACATCGCCATGGTCTCGGCCGGCGAGGTGGGCGGCATCCTGGAGTCCACGCTCGACCGGGTGGCCGACCAGCTCGAGAAGGACGACTCGCTCCGCCGCCAGGTCAAGGCCGCGATGATGTACCCGATGCTGATCGGCGGCTTCGCCCTCAGCGTCCTGATCGCGCTCGTGGTCTTCCTCGTGCCGGTCTTCGAGAAGGTCTTCCACGACTTCGGCGGCAACCTGCCGCCGATCACCAAGTTCACGGTGGCGTTCTCCAACCTCCTCACCGGCCAGTGGTACCTCTGCATCGCCGTCTCGTTCGGCCTCGTCACGGCCTTCAAGAAGTGGAAGAAGACCGAGAGGGGCCGCGAGCAGTGGGACCGCTTCAAGCTGCGAATTCCGTGGAAGATCGGCGACCTCGTCCAGAAGGTCTGCCTCGCGCGCTTCTCGCGCACGTACTCGGCGCTGATCGGCGCCGGCGTGCCGATGCTGCAGGCCATCGAGATCACCGGCAAGACCTCCGGCAACAAGGTCATCGAGAAGGCCATGTTCCAGGTGGGCGAGTCGGTCCGCGCGGGCGGCTCGATCTCCACGCCGATGCGCGCGGAGCCCGGCGCCTTCCCGATCATGGTCACGCAGATGATCGGCGTGGGCGAGGAGACCGGCGCCCTGGAGCAGATGCTCTCGAAGATCGCGGACTTCTACGAGGACGAGGTTGCCGCGGGCCTGAAGGCCCTGACCTCCATCCTCGAGCCCGTGATGATCGTCGTCGTGGGCGGCATGGTCGGCTTCATCGTCGTGTCGATGTACATGCCGATGTTCAAGGTCTACGACCAGATCCGCTAGTCCCGCCCCGGCGGGGTCCCCGCCTTCAGGCCGCGGTTGGGCGCCGGCCGTACCATGCCCCGCCATGGGGCGGCGCAAGATCCTCAAGCGGAGCGCGCTCTGGCTGGTGGCGCTGCTGCTCGTGATCCAGCTCGTGCCCTACGGCCGCGATCACGCCAACCCCGCCGGTCGCAGGATCGCGTGGGACAGCGCGCGCACGGAGCGCCTGGCCGCCGGCGCCTGCATGGACTGCCACAGCAACATGACCAAGTGGCCGGTCTACTCCAACGTCGCCCCGGTCTCGTGGTTGGTGGAGCGCGACGTCGACGAGGGGCGGGCCAAGCTCAACCTGTCCACTGAAGATCCGAAGGTCAGGAACATGGTCGAGAAGATCCGCGACGGATCCATGCCGCCGTGGCAGTACAAGCCGCTCCACCCGGGAGCACGGCTCTCAGCCACGGAGAGGCAGGACCTGATCCGCGGCCTCCAGGCCACGTTCGGTGCCCGGCACCACTGAGCGCGCGCTCACCCGCGGCGACGGCGTGGCCGAGTGGCGCGACGCGGAGGGTCGGCTGCACCGCTCCGGCGGGCCCGCACGGGTGTTTCCAAGTGGGCGTGAGGAGTGGTACCGCCACGGCAAGCTGCACCGCGAGGACGGCCCCGCCGTGCTCCACGCCAACGGCTCGGAGAAGTGGTACGAGGACGGCGTGCGCCACCGCGAGGGCGCCCCGGCGTGCGTATACGTGAACGGCACCGAGAAGTGGTACCGGCGCGGCGTCCGCCACCGCGACGACGGCCCGGCCGCCATCTATCCCGACGGCCGGCGGATCTGGTTCGTGGACGGGGTCCGGGTCCGTCAAGAGGGGTCGCGACCGGGGTGAGCGCGAGCGCGCCCGGCCCACCTTCGGCGCCCGGTTCGAGGCCTATACTGCCGCGCCCGTGACCGCTGCCTCCCGACCGGTGGCCGTACTCGGCGGAGGGCCGGCCGGTCTGACCGCCGGGCTGCTGCTCGCGCGCCGCGGCATACCCGTCATCGTCCTGGAGGCCGACCGCCAGGTCGGAGGCCTGGCGAAGACCGTCGAGCGGGACGGCTACCGCTTCGATCTCGGCGGCCACCGCTTCTTCACGAAGAGCGACGAGGTGCGCGAGCTGTGGCACGAGCTGCTCGGCGACGACCTGCTGCTGCGCCCACGCCTTTCACGCATCCGCTGGCGCGGCCGCTTCCTCGATTACCCGCTGCGCGGGACCGACGTGGTGCGCAAGCTCGGCCCCGTTGAGCTCACCCGGTCGATCGGCTCCTACGCCCTCGCCGCCGCCGGGCCGCGCGGCCGCGAGGACACCTTCGAGGACTGGGTCGTGAACCGCTTCGGCCGCCGCCTCTTCGAGCTCTTCTTCCGCTCCTACACCGAGAAGGTGTGGGGCGTGCCCACCTCGGAGCTGCGCGCGGAGTGGGCCGCGCAGAGGATCCGCAACCTCTCGTTCGCCACCGCCGCCAGGGCGGCGGTCCTCGGCAACGGCGGTGAGGGCGTGAAGAGCCTGATCGAGGAGTTCCACTACCCGCGCTTCGGCCCCGGTCAGATGTGGGACACCATGGCCGCGGAGATGGTGGGCGCGGGCGGCGAGCTGCGGCTCGGCACCCCGGTCTCGCGGCTCGAGCTCGACGGCGGCCGGGTGGCGGCGGTGCACGCCGGCGGCGAGCGGATCGAGGTGGAGGGCGTGATCTCGTCGCTGCCGCTGCGCGCGATCGCGGGCATGACGCGCCCGCACGCTCCCGATTTCGTGGTCGAGGCGGCGCGGGGCCTTCGCTACCGCGACTTCATAACGGTCGCCCTGGTGCTGGAGGGCGGCGACCCCTTCCCCGACACGTGGGTCTACGTGCACGACCCGGCGGTGCAGGTGGCCCGCATCCAGAACTTCCGTGCCTGGAGCCCGTGGATGGTCCCCACCCGGGACCGCTCCTGCGTCGGCCTCGAGTATTTCTGCTTCGAGGGCGACGACCTCTGGCGCCGCGGCGACGACGACCTCGTCCGGCTGGCGGGGGCCGAGCTCGAGCGCACGGGCCTGGCCCCCGCCAGCCGCGTGGTGGCCGGCCACGTGGTGCGCGTGCCGAAGGCCTACCCCGTCTACGACGGCGACTACGCCGGCCGCGTGGAGACGATCCGCAGCTGGCTCGATCGCACCGCCAACCTCCAGCAGGTGGGCCGCAACGGGCTGCACAGGTACAACAACTCCGACCACTCGATGCTCACGGCGATGCGCGCTGTGGAGAACCTGGTCGACGGCGCCGCCCACGACGTCTGGACCGTGAACGCCGACGGCGCCTACCACGAGGAGCACGGGCCGGACGAGCAGCCGTACCGCCGGGTGCCGGCGACGCCGGGCATCGAGCTGCCGCTCGAAGAGCCCGCCGCGCGCTGAGCCGGCGCCGGCTAGGGCCGGCTCGCGACCACGATCGTGCCCACGCGCGTGCGCTCGCCGACGGCGGCCGGAGCCACCGTCACGTCGAAGCGTCCCGGACGCTCGGCGAGGAGGTCGAACACGGCCGGCGCGTCCGCCGCCACCGGCTCGACCAGGCCGAGCCCCGGGATCTCCGCGCTGCCCGCCGCGACCGCGTCGACCTGCACGATCACGTGTGAGCCGACCCGGGCCGAGCGCACGGGCACCACCTTGCCCGGCGGGTGGTGGAAGACGGCGCTGACCAGCGGCTGCCCGGACGCGCGCGGCGCGGCCGCCGGGCGCGTGATCCCGCCGCCGGTGCCGGACGACGACAGCGACGCCGCCACCGTGACGGCGGCCAGTACCAGCGCGAAGGCGATGAGGCCGCGGCGTAGCTGCACCGGGGAATCGTACGCGGGCGCGCCATGATGCGGACTCGACGAATGTATGGGGGAAATACCCCGATCCGGGTTAATGCCCGGTACCCCACCCGTCGATAAACGCCCCATAGCCAGACCACGGCGATCAAGGCAAACCCGTCGCGAGGCGGGGACGCAAAGCCACGGGACCCCTGGGGTGAGGCTCATACCCAGAGGTCAGCCGGGTTACCGCGTGGGACTGAGGTCCTCGGGGCTTTTCCGCGGAGCTGGCGCAATGTAATCGGACTCAAGGAGAGTCATATGCTGCGGAAGCTCCGCAACGAGGAGAGCGGTTTTACGCTTATCGAGCTCCTCGTCGTAATCCTGATCATCGGCATCCTC
>JAXDJC010000012.1:0-10279 GCA_034663685.1 Thermoleophilaceae bacterium | reverse complement strand
AAGCTCGCGGCGTCGAGCTTGGAGTCCGAGGAGACGAGCTCGTAGCGCGAGGCCTTCCCGCACAGCAGGTCGTCGCCGGGTGCCTTGAAGCCGAGGCCGTTGGCGAACAGCCTGACCTCCATGGGCGCGCCCGGATCGATCGCGTCGCGCGTGTAGTCGCCCGAGTTGGCGAGGTCGTGGTGGTAGCGCGGCCAGGAGCCTGGGGAGCACGAGGGGGCCGACGTGCGATACGCCAGCACCGACCCGCTGCGCGTGCTCGTGACCACCGTCTTGCGCGCCGCGGGGTCGGTGTCGAGCGTGCCGAACGAGCCGATCAGGGGGTTCGCCACGTCCCAGTCCGACGTGAGCTTCGGGTAGCCGGCCACCGGCTGGCCGTTGCCGTCGAACGCCTGGAGGTCGAGGTAGGCCGACCCCTCGAGCAGCTCCTCCCCCGGCTTGCCGTCGATGTCAGCGACCGATGGCCCGGTCAGGAACTGGAGGTCGTTCATCCGAGCCGGGAAGCCGGGCCGGTAGCTGCCAGTGGTCGGATCCCAAGCGGCGACCTGGTCCTGCCCGTTGATCTGGTACTCGGGCAGGAGCGCGTCGAGCGCCCGGCCGAGCCCGGCGACCGGCCCGAGCAGCGACACGCCGCCCGCGAAGTTGCCGAAGGCCGGGTGCCCCACGGCCGGGAAGGCGGGATGGTCGGTAGCGCTGCCGCTGCCCTTGTCGGAGTCCATCGACACGTCCTTGCCGCTCTGGCGGCCGAGGCAGGACGTGCCGTCGCCGTTGAACACGTACGCGACTCCGGTGTTGGCGAACGCTCCGATCTTGCTCCCCTGGCCGCCGCTCGGACAGGTCACCGGCCCGATCACAGGCGCGCCGGTCACGCCCTCCCCCACGATGGGCAGCAGGTGCGCCGTTAGGACCGCGAGCTTGGCGGGCCAGCCCGGATACATCCAGTCGGCGGTGGCGGGCTTGCCGTCTCGGTCGCCCTCGGGCTTGAGCGTGTAGAGCCTGGAGTTGACGTTGGCCAGCGCGCCGGTTTGGGCGAGGAGCTGTACGGACGCGGCGTTGTTGCCGCTGACGTTGGTTCCGCCCTCGTCGCCCTCCGTCGTGTAGTACTCCTCGTTGGTGCCGACGACGATGTCGGGCTTGGAGTCGCCGGCCACGTTGCCGACCGCCGGTGTGTCCACTATCGCGCCCTGGAGGAGGTCCAGAGCGTCGCCTGACGAGCCCGTCTTGGTGTTGTCGAACTCGATCGCGTGCGTCGTCGGGTCGATCGACTTGACCTTCTTGAGATCGACCACCAGCACGGGATAGCCGGGCACGGACGACCCGTCGTCCTGGAGTGCGTAGACGTGACGGTCCATGGCGGCGAGCACGACCTCGAGCCGCCCGCCGTCGTTGCCATCGAGGTCGGCCAGCACCGGCGACGCGAGGAACCCGTGCTGCGTCCGGTTGCGGTTGCCGTTGCGCACGTTGTCGAATGGCGACAGCGGCTTGCCCGAGAACGCCGGGTCGGTCTCCTTCTTCCAGAGCAGCTTGCCGCGCGCGTCGCGGGCGTAGACCTTGCCCTCGAAGTCGGTGACCACCACCTCCGGTGAGCCGTCGCGGTCGAGGTCGCCGACCGCCACCGACGAGAGCACGGTGCCGTACGAAGTGCTCGCCGGCACGTCGCCCGACTTGAACGCGCGGCCGCCGGTGTGCAGGGGGAGTGGGTCCCCGTGGACCGGCCAGCCGGGCAGCTCGCTGCCGTCGGGGCGCATGGCGTGGACGATCCCGTCGGCGGTGGCAAAGATCAGCTCGTTGCGGTTGTCACCGTCGAGGTCGGCGAACGCCGGCGATGATTCGCCGTCGCTCGGGAGCTGCTTTGGGAAGCCGTCGAGCATGTCCTGGTCGCGGTGCAGGTACATGTTGCGGCGGTCCTCACCGGACGAGCCGGGCGTGGTCACGCCCGGATTGCTCGTGGCGATCACCTTCACCACGAACCCGTAGGGCTCGACGTTCGGACGGCCGTTCGAGGTCTGCCCGGCGCCCGCGCCGCTCTCCACGCCGCGGAAGTCGCCGGCGTCCGCGGGGAAGCGCGACTTGAGGTCGCCGAGGTCGAGCGACGCCACCACGCCGTCGATCGGATCCGTGCGCTGGGCGCCGTTGCACACCGGCGAGGAGACCTGCTTGAAGTCGCCGGGCGGGGACTCGGAGTCGAGGTGGTTGTTCGGGTACGAGCCGGGCGCCACGTAGACCTTGCAGCTGTACGACGCGCCCCGATTCCAGACCTGGGCCTGCACGTTCTGAGTCGCCTTGGCCGGGTCGATCTGGGCGAACCAGTCCGGCGAGGTGATCTCCACCTCCGGCGGGATCTGGCCGGCCGATGCGCGCGCCGCCGAGTGCTGCGCGTTCACGCGGCCCCAGCCGTAGAACTGGTCGTGGCCGTAGCGCGCTGGGTAGCTGCGGGTGTCGGGCGGGTACACGATCGGCCTGTTCGCGGAGGTCTGCGCGGTGAGCGCGAGATTGGGGTCGGTACAGCCCGGCGCAGGGCTGGGCGAGCAGGTGGGCTCGGGCTGACCCGACGCCCAATTCACGTCGTCGGGCACCGGCGTGAAGCTGCCGTCCGGCTTGGCGAGCGTGCCGAACGTCCCGGAGGCGAACAGCTGGCGGACCTCGTTCGCGGAGATCGGGCACGGGCTTCCGTCGGTTCGCTTACAGCTGGGATGCGGCGCGAGCCGGCCCTTGTCGATCCCGTTGAGCGCGGCGCTGTAGATCAGGCCCGCGATCCCGGCGCCGAAGCCGACCGCGCCCGACGAGCAGCTGGAGCTTGGCACCGCCGCCGCGATCTTCGAGGAGAAGTTGGTGCAGTTGCTCCAGGCCAGATATGAGCGCGGGACCATGGGCCCCGCCGGCGGCGAGCCCGGATACTGGTCGGCCGCGTTCACGACGACCGTGTGCGGCAGGCTCGACACGTAGTTGTGGTGCTGGGCCGCTTCGTCGGCTGCCGAGGCCATCACCACGACGCCGTGGTTGTAGGCGTAGTCGATGGCTCGGCGTGCGAGCTGCGTGTTGTTGAGCGTGCCGAGCGCCTCCTGAACCACCGAGATCCCGTTGTCGGTCGCGTAGATCACGGCCTGTCCGAAGCGACTCGAATCGGCCACGAAGGAGTCGCCCACCCGCAGCGGGAGCACCGTGCAGTTCGGGCACGAGCCCGGGAGGCCCCCGCCGTTGTTGGCCTCTCCGTTCGAGTCGCGTGCCTCGCCGGTGCCGTGCCCGTACTGCACGTCGTCGAACGGGTCGTTGTCGTTGTCGAGGAAGTCCCAGCCGGCGATGTCGTCGGTGAAGCCGTTCCCGTCGTCGTCCTTGCCGTCTGTGAACGCGATCAGCACGTCCTGGGGGTCGAGCAGGTTCTTCGGCCCGACGCCCTTGGGAGTGTCCTTCCGCACGCGCGTGTCGCACGCGAAGTCGAGGATGTTGAACACACCGTCGCCGTTCGCGTCGTAGGCGTCCTTGTAGCTGCCGCAGTTAACGCCGGCCTCCTGTGCGGAGCCTGCGTGATTGGGCGTGGGCAGCTCGCCTCGGTTCAGGCGCACCTTGAAGCGGAGCTCCGACATGGCGCCCTGGTCGTTCCACTTGATCCCGGAGTCGAGCACCGCGATTCCCACGTCCGGGCGGCCGGTGGTGACCGTCCAGGCGGTGTCGAGCGTGCCCTGGTCGCCGATGGACGCGCCCCTCACGCCGTTCAGCTCGCGCGGGTCGGCGTTGACCGGGAAGTTGTTGGGCTCCGGTGACGCCGCGTAGCGCCAGTCGTCGCCCAGGTCGTTCGGGTGCTGGCCGGGCACGTCGCGCAGCGTCGAGTAGTCGTGCCTGTCCCCGCCCGAGGTCGAGTACGGGAACTCGGCGTGCGCGACCGTGGCCGCGGTCGCTAGCGCGACGGCGACTGCGACCCATGCGATGAAAAGCCGGCGCACCCTGTCTCCCCCGCGCGGCAGGTTACGGGCGCGCCGCCACGCGTGCGCCGCCGGCGCTCAGGCCGCGCGCAGGCGGTCCCGGTACACGCGGTAGTCCGCGCGGTCCGGGCGCAGCTGGGCCGCCAGCGCCAGGTGGCGGCGCGCCTCGTCGCGGCGGCCGGTCTTCTCGCACGAGCGGCCGAGGCAGAAGATGGCGTAGTCGTTCACCGGGTAGCGCTCGACCACGGCGGCGAACTCCTCGCGCGCGTCGGCGTAGCGGCCGGCGCGGAAGTACGCGCGGCCGAGCGCCTCGCGGATCGAGCTCTTGTCGGGCTCGAGGTCGCGGGCGCGCTCCAGCGGGATGGCGGCCGCCGCGAAGTCGCCCGCCTCGAGCAGGGCGCTGCCGCGCTTGAAGAGGTCGTACACGCGCTCGCCGCGCGCCTCGGGGGTCTCGTGGAGATCACTCATGGGGCACCCGCGCCGCGCGCAGCTCCTCGACCAGGTCGAGCACGGCGCCGGCCACCTCCGCCTTCGAGCCGAGCGGCACCTCGCGCACGCCGGCGGCGGTCACGATCGCCACCTCGTTGTGCTCGGAGTCGAAGCCGATGTCGGCCCGCGAGATGTCGTTGACCACGATCGCGTCGAGCCCCTTGCGCTCGAGCTTGCCGCGGGCGCGCTCGACCGCGCCCTCCCCGTGCTCGGCCGCGAAGCCCACGAGCAGCCGCGCGCCGCGATCGGCCGCCAGCTCCGCCAGCACGTCGGCGGTCGGCTCGAGCTGCACCGTCAGGCCGTCGCGCTCGCTCTTCTTCAGCTTGGTGCCGGCCGGCTCAGCCGGCCGGAAGTCGGCCACGGCGGCGGCCATCACGAGCACGTCGCAATCGGCGAACGCGGCGTGCGTGGCGGCGCGCAGCTGCTCGGCGGTCTCCACGTCCACGTAGCGCACCGCCTCGATACGCGGCAGCGACACGTTGGCGGCCACCACCGTCACCTCCGCGCCGCGCCTGGCGGCCTCCTCGGCCACCGCGAAGCCCATCCGCCCCGACGAGCGGTTGCCCACGAAGCGCACGGAGTCGATCGGCTCGCGCGTGCCGCCGGCGGTCACGAGCACGCGCAGGCCGTCGAGCGAACGGGGCGCGAAGGAGGCGCCCCCGATGGCGCCCTCGATGGCCGCGAGCACGTCGGCCGGCTCGGCCAGCCGGCCCGTGCCCCACTCCCCGCGCGAGGCGAGCGCGCCGGTGGCGGGCGGCACGATCGCGGCGCCGCGCTCGGCCAGCGTGGCCACGTTGGCCTGCGTGGCCGGGTGGGTCCACATGCGGTCGTTCATGGCGGGCGCGATCACGAGCGGGACGGGCGACGCCAGCGCCGCGCTAGTGAGCAGGTTGTCGGCCAGCCCGGTGGCGAGCTTGGCGATCGTGTTGGCGGAGGCGGGGACGATCGCGTACACGTCCGCGCGCCGGACCAGCTCGAGGTGGGAGATCGCGGCGTGGTCGGGCGCCGGGTCGCCGGGGAACGCGCCGCGCGCGGGGTCCGGCTCGAACTCGTCCACCAGCACGGGCGCGCCGGTGATCCCCTCGAAGGTGGCGCGCCCCACGAAGCGCTCGCTCGAGGGCGTCTGCACCACGCGCACGGAGTGGCCGGCCTTGGTCGCCAGCCGAACCAGCTCCACGGCCTTGTAGGCGGAGATCCCGCCCGTTACCCCGACGAGGACCCGCGCCATGAAGAGCGGCGCTCTAGGCGCGGTAGCGGTAGTTGATCTTGCCCGCGGCCATCTCCTCAAGAGCGATCTTGAGGTAGTTCTTGGAGCCCGTGTCGACCATCGGCGGCGGGTACTCGTCGAACGTCCCCTCGCCGAGGTTGTGGTAGTACGAGTTGATCTGGCGGGCGCGCTTGGCGGCGACGAGCACGCACGCGTAGTGCGAGTCGACGCGTTCGAGCAAAGTGTCCAGACGGGGCTTGATCAAGTGCGGGCCTCTCCTTGCGGGCGGGACCAAAGCCTAGCGACGAGGTCGCTCAGCTCCTGCACAGCGCGGCCCAGGTCGTCGTTCACGATCACGTGCGGGAACTCGTCCTTGGCGGCCAGCTCCTCCTCGGCCGCCTCGAGCCGCTTGCGGATCACCTCCGGCGAGTCGGTTCCGCGCTGGAGCAGCCGCTCGCGCAGCACCTCGGTGGTCGGCGGGGCGATGAACACCTGGATCGCGTCGGGCAGCGCCTCGCGCACCTGGCGTGCGCCCTGCACCTCGATCTCGAGCACCACCGGGTCGTCCTCGGTCTCCGATCGCAGCGTGCCGTAGCGATTGCCGGCGTAGGTGGCGTGCTCCAGGAACTCGCCCGCCCGCACCCGGCGCTCGAACTCCTCGGGGCTCAGGAAGTGGTAGTCGCGGCCGTCCTCCTCACCCGAGCGGGGCGGGCGCGTGGTGGCGGACACCGAGAGCCTCAGATCCGGAAACTCCCTGCAAAGAGACTTGATCAGCGTGCCCTTGCCGACCCCGGACGGGCCGGTCACGACGAGCACGCGCGGCACTAGCGGCGGAGGTAGGACACCAGCTCGGCGCGCTGGCGCTGCGAGAGCCCGCCGATGGTCTTGCTCGGCGAGATCCGGCACTGCGTGAGGATCCTGTTGACCTTCACGCGGCCGTACTTGGGGACGGCCAGGAGCAGATCGAAGACCTTGGCCGTCTGGAGATACTCGGGCGGATCGAGCAGAAGCGGGTGGATCTGCTTGCGGCCGGCCTTGAGCTCGCGCTTGAGCTCGGCGCGGCGCGTGCGGATCTCGTTCGCGCGCCGCAGGGCGTCCATCCGCTGGGTCAGGGAACGCTCCGGGGCCCCGATCTGCGGCTTGGTCGTGGTCGGGGCGGCGGGCGGCACTGGGGCGCGATATTACACACGCTCGGGCGCTCGTAAAGGGCTGAACCCCGGTTTTTTGCCGAATTCATCTAGACCTCGACCTGAGCTTCAGGCCGCTTGGGGCTACTTGACGGTATTGAGGCCCTTTGCAGGGGTTTTTACTCCTGAGGCGAGCGGCGCTGCGCCAGCGCGGCGCAAAACCCCCGCTGTGGGCGCGAAATGACGACCGGGTCAGCGGGCCAGAGTGCCCTGCGCGTGGCCGCTCGGAAGAGCGAGCGTGCGCCCATCGGAGAGCTTGAGGGTGGCGGGGCCGTCACTCGTGATGTCGTAGGCCGTCGGGCCGGTCAGGCAGGCCCGAGAGGCGTCGATCGTCACCGATGCCACGTTCGTGAGCGTTCCGGTGAGCTTCGCCAGCTTGCCGATCGGCTTGGTCGAGACCGCGTGCTGGTCGTCGCTGTTCCACGGGATCGGGTCGGTGCCGGCACCCGGCGTGCGCTCGAGTACCGGGAGGGTGCCGCCGCAGCCGGCGGTGGTCAGGTCCACGGTGGAGTAATCGGTGACCCCCGCGCGCCCTCGGAGGCCGGAGACCCAGTAGGCGCGGTCGTGCACGATCCCATACTGCGGCGCGTCCAGGAACGGAGCGGTGGTGAACAGCACCCGCGGCGGGTTCTTGACCAGCTTGAGGTCCTTGGAGTAGGCCGCCTCCTTGGCCCAGTCGTCGAGCGCGGCGAAGGTCAGGTGCTCGGACGCGGGGTGGTTGTAGAAGCGGTAGATGTTGTCGGTGCCCTGGAAGGTCATGTCCATGGCCTGGCCGGTCCACACGTGCACGAGCTCGTCGGCGTCGCTGTAGAGCATCACTGTCGGGATGTTCAGCAGGTTCTTGACGAAGTCGACCGCGTTGCCGATCGCGCCGCCCGTGTAGTGCACCGCGCCGGGCGGCCCGCCGTTGGCGCCGTCGCCGGTGAAGCCGACCCAGTCGACCGCGCCGGCGAACATGTCCGGGTGCAGTGACGCCATGCGGTAGGTGATGTAGCCGCCCTGCGAATAGCCCCCGGCGAACACGCGGTCGAGGTCGACCGGGTAGCTGGCCTCCACGTCGGCGATCACGTCGAGGAGGTCGCGCTCGGAGATGTCCGAGCCCCAGCCCTCGGTTCCGCGGGCCTCCGGCGTGACGACGATCCGGTTGAGGTCCTCGCCGAAGCGCTGCTCCATGCCGGGCTGGGCCACCAGGGCGGACAGGTTCGAGCCCGACCCGTGGAAGACGGTCTGGATGCCGTGCGGGCCCGGCTTCTTCGGCACGTAGACCCCGTAGGGCTGGTAGCGCCCGAGGAAGTTGAACTTCTGCTCGAAGCCGAGCTTGGCCTGGCCGCCGCCGTCGCCTCGGCCGGGCACGCCGGAGTAGCTCATGCCCTCGCCGGGCGGGACCGTGTAGCCGGAGGTGTAGACGCGCTCCATCAGGCCGGTGCGCGGCCGCGCGGGGCGGGTGACCCCGCGCCTGAGGTACGAGACCCGCACCTTCACGCCGAACTGCGAGATGTCGCCGGCCTCGAGCGCCTTGGCCTGCTCGTCCTCGAAGAAGCTGCCGGCCGCGGGGTCCGTGTCCGTCTGGGCCGAGGGCTGGGCGAAGCCGGCCCGCTCCTCGACCCGGTAGGCCACGTTCATCACCTTGCCGGTCTCGGCGTTGGCCACCGCCGCCTGCACGCGCCAGACCCTGCCCTTCGGCAGCGGGATGGTTCCGCCCACCGTGTTCTTCTTCGGGTCCCCGGTCCTGAAGGAGGCGAAGGTGTCCCAGCCCTTGCTCGACACGCCGAGGCCCTTCCACTCGCCGCCGCCGGTCGCCTGGTTGTTGTCGGTGTCGATCGCCAGGCCGAGCACGGTCTGGTCCGGCTTGTAGAGCGCGTTCAGCAGGCCGCTGACCACCAGCTTGCCGCCGGAGATCCGGAGCGTGAGGCGGATCAGGTCGGCGGTGGCCTCCTGGCCCGCCGGGTAGTCGATGTCGCCCGCACCCGGGGAGAGGTTTCCGATGCGGTTGTTCTGCGGCTTGCCCGTGTCGGCGCCGTAGTCGTCGCCCACGTAGTCGCCGTACACGAGGGCGCCGGCGCAGAGAGCGGACTGGCCGGCCACCCACGAGTGCGGTGTGAGGCACTTCGGCGCGGCCTTCTTCTTGGCCGCCTGCGCGGCGGGCGCGACGGTGAGCGCCATCGCCGCGAGGGCGAGGGCGAGCAGAACCGTCCGGAGGGGGCGGCGGGCGGGCATCGGGCGCGGATTCTAGGCGCGGGCGGGCTCGGGCGCGGCATGCGGCGCGCCCGGCGCGAGGGCCGCCAGCTCGCGGGCGATCCGGCCGCCCGCCGCGGGATCGCGGAAGCTCTCGGTGCCGACGGCGACGGCCGTGGCTCCCGTTGCGATGAAGTCGAGGGCGTCGCGGCCGCTGGCGATCCCGCCCATTCCGATGACCGGCACGCTCACCCGTGCAGACACCGCAGCCACCTGGGCCAGCGCCACCGGGCGCACGGCCGGGCCGCTCAACCCACCGGTCACGCCCCCCAGCCAGGGCTGCCGCGTGCGCGGGTCGAGCGCCATGCCCTTCAGGGTGTTGATCAGCGAGACCGCGTCGGCCCCGGCCTCCTCGGCGGCGGCGGCCACCGCTGTGGGATCGGTGGCGCTCGGCGTGAGCTTCACGATCAGCGGAGTGGCCGTGAGGGGCCGGAGACGCTCGACGGCCGCCGCCGTCTCGACCGGGTCCGCACCCATCACGGTGCCGGTCTCCACGTTGGGGCACGAGAAGTTGAGCTCGATCATGGCCACCTCGCGACGCGCACCGACGCTCTTCACCAGCATGGCCAGCTCTTCGCGGCTGAAGCCCATCACGGAGACGATGAGCGGCACCGGCAGCTTGGCGAGCCGAGGCAGGTCCTCGGCCAGGAAGCCCTTGAGCCCCTTGTTGGGGAGCCCGATCGAGTTGATCAGGCCGGCCGGCGACTCCCACAGGCGCGGCGGCGGGTTGCCCTGGCGCGGGGCCAGCGTGATCGTCTTCGACACGAAGGCGTGGAACGGGAAGTCGTCCATCAGCGCCTGGCCGAACGCGCGGTGCGCCGCGATCGCGTCGAACGTGCCGGAGCCGTTCATGACCGGCCCGCGCAGCTCCACGCCGCAGAGGTCCATCAGTGGCCGGCCCCCGCCACGAGGGCGGTCTCGAGATCCGCGGCGTCGAGCACCGGGCCGTCCAGGCAGAGCCGCACGAAGCCGTTGCGGGTGGGTACAACGCAGCCGTAGCACGCACCGAAGCCGCAGGCCATGCCGGACTCCATGGCGAGCTGGGCCGGGACATCGCGCTCGGCGCAGAGGGCGCGCGCTGCTTCGAGCATCGGCGGCGGGCCGCAGGCGTAGACCGTGGGCGGTGGGCCGCCGGCGCGGGCCGCTTCGTCGAGCGCTTCGCGCAGCGGCTCGGTGACCAGTGCGTGGCGCCCGGCCGAGCCGTCGTCGGTTGACACCAACGGCCGGCTGGGGAAGAGGGTGGC
>JAXDJC010000022.1:0-6207 GCA_034663685.1 Thermoleophilaceae bacterium | reverse complement strand
GGGTGGTACATCTCGCGCACGCCGGGGCCGCCGTTGTCGATCCCGCCTGCGTCGACGGCCGCGGCGTGGAAGGCGTCGACCGTCGCGCGGTCCGGCGCGGCGAGGGCCACGTGCACGTTCGTTGTCGTGGGCTCGCGCACGCCGGCGATCCAGAAGTCGGGCTTTCCGCCCCTGCCGAAGCCGCCGATCCCGGGCATCGGCTCCATCAGCAGCTCGTAGCCGAGCGGGGCCAGCGCGCGCGTGTAGAAGTCGCGGCTGCGCTCGTAGTTGGACACGTTGATGCCGAGGTGGTCGAGCACCCGCGGCAGGCTACGGCACGGAATCCATCGTCGGCAGCTCGAAGAGGTGGCCCATGCGGTCCTTCTTGGTCCGCAGGTAGCCGAGGTTGTGCCGGGTGGGGACCGGGTCGATCGATATGCGCTCGCTCACCTCGATCCCCCAGTCGGTGAGCGTGTCGCACTTGTCCGGGTTGTTGGTGATCAGGCGCAGGCGCCGGACCTCCAGGTAGCGCAGGATCGCGGCCGCCGGCGCGAAGCTGCGGCCGTCCACCGGCAGGCCGAGCGCGAGGTTGGCGTCCACCGTGTCGGTGCCCGCCTCCTGGAGCTCGTAGGCGCGCAGCTTGTTCGCGATGCCGATGCCGCGCCCCTCGTGGCCGCGGAGGTACACCACCGCGCCGGCGCCGTCCGCCACGATCAGCCGCATCGCCTCGTCGAGCTGCTCGCCGCAGTCGCAGCGCGCCGAGCCGAACACGTCGCCGGTCAGGCACTCCGAGTGCACGCGCACGAGCGGCGACTCGGCGGCGGCGAGGTCGCCGTGCACGAGCGCCAGGTGGTGCGGCCCGTCGGGCAGCGCGTCGAAGCCCCAGCAGGTGAACTCCCCCCAGCGAGTGGGCAGCGCCGCCTTGGCGGTGCGGCGCACCAGCGCGGTCTCCCCACTCGCCGCGGAGAGGGTCACGCGGTCGCTCCCGCGCCCGGCTGCGCCGCTCCGCCGCCCGCCTGCTCGGCCATCAGCGGGCCGGCGTCGGCGTAGCCCTGGCGGATCCCCTGCCCCGCGCGCCGGCTCAGCTGCTCGGGCTCGAAGATCATCCAGTAGGCGTTCCGAGCGTGCTTGGCCGCGCGGTCCTCGCAGACCGCGGCGAGCTTCTCCGGGTCGTCCTCCTCGATCGTGTGCACGAACACCTCGAGGATGTGCGTGTTGGTCATGAGCTGCGCCATCGCGATCGCGTTCGAGGCCTCGCTCGCGCAGATCACGTCGAGCTTGGCCTGACCCGGCATCCCGAGCGCCACCACCACCGAGCAGTGCTCGCGCTCGATCAGGATCTTGGCCTCCACGGCGAGATCCTTGAAGCCGGGCACCGTCCGGCGCACCACCTCGAACGGCTCGCCGCGCTCGCGGAGCCCCTCCAGCTCGCGCTCGGCCACCGCGCCCATGTCGTAGCGGGCGAACATCGTGTCCACCACGCCGATCCGGGGGACCGCTCCGTTTCCATCTCTCATACGTGCTCCTTTCTCGTCTCGTGCGCCGCGCTGACGCCCTCCTGCCGGCCGTCGTCGACCAGCTCCACGCAACCGCCCTCCATGCGGGCGATCCGCACGCAGCCGCCCACGTCGCGGCGCTCCACGAGCTCGTGCCCGCGCGCGGCCAGGGATCGCTTGAGCTCGTGGCCGGCGCGGCGGTCCACCTGCAGGTGCTCGCGCCGGCCGGCCTCCCACAGGTCGCTGCCGGGGAAGTAGGTCCAGCGCGGCGCGCCGGCGGCCCCCGCGAGGTCGCGCTCGCCGTCGAGCAGCAGCGGCGCCAGCACCTGCGAGCTCCACTGGGGCTGGCCGTCGCCGCCGGGGGTGCCGCCGATCAGCCGCGGCGCGCCGTCCTCGAGCGCGAGCCAGGTATGGATCGTGTTGACCGGTCGGCGGCCGGGGCGCGCGCAGTTGAGTTGACCGGGCGTGAGCGTGGAGCTGCGGCCCAGGCGGTTGCCCAGGATCAGCCCGGTGCCCGGCGGTGCCACGCCCGCGCCGAAGCCCAGGCCGAGGCTCTGGATCATCGACACGGCGTTGCCGCGCTCGTCCACGATCACGAAGTGCGTGGTGTCCCCGGTCGTGTAGTGCGCGCGGTAGGGGCACGGGCTGCGGCGCTCCGGGTCCACGCGCGCGAGCAGACGCTCCAGGTTCGAGTCCTCCAGCAGCTCGCCGGCGTCGTGGCCCTCGCGCGGGTCGCCCGCGCGCTCGAGCCGCTGCGCGAAGGTCTGCGCCACGATCTCCGTCAGCACGTGGGCCTCGGCGTCGGCCGGCAGCCGGCCGCGGAGCTCGCGGTGCAGCGCGAGCATGCGCAGGTTCTGAAGCAGCAGGTAGCCCTGCGTCGGAAGCGGCGACGAGAGCAGCTCGTGGCCGCCCAGGCCCACGCGCACCGGGTCGACGAACTCGGCGTGCTGCTCGAGCACGTCGTCGGCGCCGATCGTCCCGCCCAGGCGGCGCGAGCACTCCAGGATCGCGTCGGCCAGCGCCGGGTCCACCTCGCCGGGCCTCAGCTCGCCCAGCCGCCGCAGCGTGCCGCCGAGCTCCGGCTGGCGCAGCGTGGAGCCGGCCGCGGGCGCGGCGCCGCCGGGCGCGTAGGTCTCGATCAGCGAGCCGTCGCCGCCGATCACGTCGAGGTTGTTGTCGATCCAGCGGCTCAGCTGCTCGGTCACGGTCACGCCGTCCTCGGCGGCGCGTACGGCCGGATCGAAGAGCTCGTGCAGCGGCCGCGAGGCCAGGCGCTCCGCGAACACGCCGTGGGCGTAGAGGGCGCCGGGCAGGGTCAGCGAGAGGATGCCGGTGAGGGGGATGCGGTCCAGGCCGCGGCCGCGGAAGCCGTCCGGCGTGGCCCCGGCCGGCGCCGGCCCGCACGCCACGAAGGCGAACGGCTCGCCGCGCTCGGCGTCCCAGCCCACCGCAACCAGGTCGCCGCCGAGCCCAGACGCCATCGGCAGCGTGACCATCAGGACGGCGGACGCCGCCACTGCCGCGTCGAAGGCGTTGCCGCCGTCGCCGAGCGCCGCCAGCGCAGCGAGGGTGGACGGCCCGCTGCCGGTGGAGACCACCGCGCCGCGCGAGCCGACTCGCTCCACGCCGGTCACGGGGCGGGCTCCCGCGTGAGCGCCGCGAACAGGCTCCAGTGGCCCACGTCGAGCCGGCGGTCGCCTCCGAGCGCCTCCGCCAGGCGTTCGGTGAGCACCGCCAACCGGCCGGGCTCGTCGGCCCACGGGCCGCCGCTCGCCATCATCCAGCGCGCATAGTGGGCGGCGGGCATGGGCGTGCCGCGCGACACGGTGAAGGCGTCGTCCACACGCAGGCCGGCGGCCGCGGCCAACTGCTCCATCCCCGCCGGCGTGAGCCGCCGGTCGCGGAATGGCGGGCCCTCCGGCGGCGCCACGCGCGCGAGGTGGAAGCCGACGAAGTCGTCGAACGCGTCGGACTCGGCGGTGCGACCGGCCGTGGCGAGCAGCAGCGTTCCGCCGGGCTCCAGCAGCGCGGCGATTCTCTTCAGCGCGTCCTCGTAGCCCGGGTGGAGCCAGTGGAAGGCGGCGTTCGACGCGACCGCCCGGAACGAGCCGGCCGCCTCGAACGACTCGAACGGCGAGCACACGAACCTCACCCCGGCCAGCTCCGGCTTCGCTCGCGCCTCGCAGAGCATCGGCTCGGAGAGGTCGAGCGCGGTGATCGCCGCGGGCTCGGCGCCGCTCGCCACGAGCTCCTCGGTCAGGAAGCCGGTGCCGCAGCCGATCTCGAGGATCGGCCCGGTGCGTGCCGCGGCCGGCAGCATGCGGGCGAGCAGCCCGGCGTTGCGCCGCTGCATGGCGCTGGCGGCGGCGTCGTACGTGGCAGCTTCGTGCCAGATCTGCGCCGGCCGCTCGCCGGCGGTGGCTGTTGCGCTCACGCGATCGCCGGCACGGCGAGTCGGTCGGGTGAGCGCAGGCCGATGATGCTGCGGGTCTCCTCGGGCGTGGCCGGCTCGCGCCCGTGCTCGCGCGCGATCCGCACCACGCGCTCCACGAGCCGCGGGTTGGACGCGTCCTCGTTCGTGCGCCAGTCGTAATACGGGTTGTCCTCGAGGCCCACGCGCACGTGGCCGCCGAGCGCGATCGCCAGCGTGTTCGCCTGAAGCTGGTAGCGGCCGATCCCGGCCAGCGCCCACGTGGCGCCCGGGGGCAGCGCCGCCTGGAAGCCGGCCACGCTCGCGGCCGAGAGGTCGGAGGCACCGAGCGAGCCGAGCAGCACGTTCACGTACAGGGGCGGGCTGAGGATCTCGCGCCTGAGGAGGAAGTTCGCGTACGACGCCATCCCCGGCTCGAAGACCTCGAGCTCGGGCACGATGCCGCGCTCGTCCATGGTGCGCGCGAGCCCCGCGATCGTGTCCGGCGAGTTGACCGACGGCCCGGTCGGGAAGTTCATCGACCCGAGCGTGAGCGACGCCATCTCGGGCTTGACCGGCCCGTCGAGGTGCAGCACCGCGGCGCGCTTCTCGAGCTCAGGCCAGGTGCGGCCGCTGGTGGTCACGCACAGGACGATGTCGGGCGTGCGCTCCACCACCGCGGCGAGGATCTCGCGGAAGCGCTCCGGGTCCCAGGTCGGCTCCTCGTCGTGCGCGCGCGCGTGAATGTGCGCGATCGAGGCGCCGGCGTCGCGGCAGCGGCGCACGTCCTCGGCGATCGCCTCGGGCGTGACCGGCACGTGCGGGCAGCGGTCCGTGCGCGGCACCATGCCGGTCGGGCACAGGTTCACGATCAGCTTGTCGATCTCGGCCCCCTCGCGTACGACGCACGCCGCATCACGCCCACACTCGACCCCTTCGCTCGCCCCCCGGCAACAACGGGCGCAAGCGTAAGTCCAATGCTCAAATACGTGTGACTTGGTGTTACGGTCCCGCGCCGTGGCGACCACCACCGCCAGCGCAGGGGCGGCGCCAGCGCTTCGCTCGCGCGAGCTACCGGAGGGCTACGCGCCGCCGCGCGATCCGTTCGAGATCCAGCTCGTGGCCGCCTGCTCGCGCGCACTCGGGCTCACGCCGATCGGCATCCGCGAGCCGCTCGCCGAGCTTGGGCTCGACGAGGTGAGCGCGGCGCCGACGGCATCGCTCGCGTCGGAGCGGCTGGGCCGGGGGATCGACGGCTCGGAGCTGGCCGCCGCGGGCGACGTCGAGTCGGCAGCGGTGATCATGCGAGCGCGTCCGATCACGGGACGCTTCGACTGCGTCGTGCCGATCCAGGCGGTGGACGGGCCGATGCCGCTGTTCGGCATTCACCCCGCCGGCGGGCACGTGTCCTCGTACACGCACCTCGCGCGCGAGATGGGAGTCGGCCAGCCGTTCTACGGGATCCACTCCCCCGCCCTCGAGCCCAGCCTGACGCCGCACGAGTCGGTCGACTCGCTCGCCGCGGAGTACGCCGGGGCGCTCGACCGGCGGGTCGACGGGCCGCTGGCGCTGGTGGGCTGGTCGTTCGGCGGCGGCGTGGCCTTCGAGATGGCGCGCCGGCTGCGCTCGGCCGGCCGCGACGTGACGCTCGTGATCCTCGACTTCGGTCCCGACGACCAGGCGACCGTCCCCGAGGACCCGGAGGACGTGTGCCTGATGCTGCTCACCTACGCGTTCCGGCTCGGAGACCAGGCGCACTGCGAGGCAATGGCCGCCATGGGCCGCGAGCGTGCGCTGCCCGTCATCGAGCGGCGGGCGACGGAGAACGGCAAGCTGCCGCCGGGCTTCGGCCTCGAGCGCCTGCGTCGAATGCACGAGCTGAACGTGATCAACCTGACCGCGCTGAAGGCTCACCGCTTCGGAACCTACGACTCGAAGCTGACGCTGCTGCGCGCCTCGGACCGCGAGGCGCACATGCCGAGCGAGAGCGGCGACCCGGCGCTCGGCTGGACCGCGATCGCGGCGGAGGTGGAGGTGCTCGACACGCCCGGCACGCACTTCGACTTCCTCGGGCGGGCCAACCTGCCTCACGTGGCGCGGATGCTCGGAGAGCAGGTGGGAGCCGCCGAGGCGCGGTCCGCGCGCGCACGCACCTCGCGCGCACACGCGAAATAGAGGGGCCCCGCTCGCGCGGAGCCCCTCCTTAGCCGGCCGGTAAGCCGGATCCTGTCGTGGGCAGCCATCCATCTGCCCGGCTTGCGCCGGGCGGGCCTCGCGGCCCTGCGGCCTACCTGGGACTCGGCGGGCAGCGTCATCGTCCCT
>JAXDJC010000292.1:0-2662 GCA_034663685.1 Thermoleophilaceae bacterium | reverse complement strand
GGCATGGCGCATCGGGGCCGGCTCAACGTGCTGGTCAACACCATGGGCAAGATGCCCAAGGATCTGTTCGCGGAATTCGAAGGCAAGCACGAAGACCACGACCTGCTCGCCGGCGACGTGAAATACCACATGGGTTTCTCGTCGAACATCATGACGCCGGGCGGCCCGATGCATGTCACGCTCGCGTTCAACCCGTCTCACCTCGAGATCGTCAACCCGGTGGTGGAAGGCTCGGTGCGCGCACGCCAGCATCGCCGCCGCGATCTGACCGGCGATCAGGTGCTGCCGGTGCTGCTGCACGGCGACGCCGCGTTCGCCGGCCAGGGCATCATCCAGGAGACGCTCAACCTGGCGCAGACGCGCGGCTACGGCACCGGCGGGACGGTGCACATCGTCGTCAACAACCAGATCGGCTTCACCACGTCCGACATCCGCGACGTGCGCTCCACGCTGTACTGCACCGACGTCGCAAAGATGCTCGAAGTGCCGATCTTCCACATCAACGGCGACGATCCCGAAGCCGTGTGCCTCGCGACCGAGATCGCGCTCGATTACCGCATGCAGTTCCACCGCGACGTCGTGCTCGACGTGGTGTGCTATCGCAGGCTCGGCCACAACGAGCAGGACGAGCCGATGGTGACTCAGCCGCTCATGTACAAGCGCATCGCGAAGCTGGCGACCACGCGCAAGCTCTACGCGGACAAGCTCGCAGGCGAAGGGGTGATCAAGGACGGCGAGGCGGAAGACCTGATCGCGAATTTTCGCAAGGCGCTCGACGCGGGATATCACACCAACAAGACGATCCTGCAGAACTACAAGCCGCCTTTCGAGATCGACTGGAGCCGCTACGCAGGCCGCAACTGGAACGATCACGACGACACGCGGCTGCCGCTGGAGAAGCTCAAGGCGCTCGCGCAGCAGATCACCACGGTCCCGGACAACTTCAAGCTGCACCCGCGAGTGCAGAAGATCATGGAAGACCGGCGCATGAAGGCCAAAGGCGAGCTGCCGCTCGACTGGGGCATGGCGGAGCATCTGGCTTTCGCGACCCTGCTCGACGAAGGCTATCCGATCCGCGTATCGGGGCAGGACAGCGGCCGCGGCACGTTCTTCCACCGCCACGCGGTGCTGCACGACCAGAACCGCGAGCGCTGGGACCAGGGCGCTTACATACCGCTCCAGCACGTCTCGGACAAAGCCGATTTCGTGGTCATCGATTCGCTGCTCTCGGAAGAGGCCGTCGTCGGTTTCGAGTACGGCTATGCGACTTCGAGCCCGAACGAGCTCGTGATCTGGGAAGCGCAGTTCGGCGACTTCGCCAACGGTGCGCAGGTCGTGATCGACCAGTTCATCGCGTCGGGTGAAGTGAAGTGGGGCCGCCGATGCGGTCTCGTCATGATGCTGCCGCACGGTTACGAAGGTCAGGGGCCCGAGCACTCGTCGGCCCGTATCGAGCGCTACCTTCAGCTTTGCGCGGACTACAACATGCAGGTGTGCGTTCCGGCGACCCCGGTGCAGCTCTACTATCTCCTGCGCCGGCAGATGATTCGCCCGTATCGCAAGCCGCTCATCATCTTCACGCCCAAGAGCCTCCTGCGCCACAAGGAATCGGTGTCGCCGCTCGAGGAGTTCGCCACCGACAAGTTCCGCCCGGTGAACGAGGACTGGGACGCGAAGGACATCGATCCGTCCAAGGTGCAGCGCGTGGTGTTCTGCAGCGGCAAGGTCTATTACGACCTGCGCGCGGGGCGCAAAGCGAAAGGCATAGAGAACCTGCCGCTCGTGCGCATCGCGCAGCTCTATCCTTTCCCGCACGACGACATGCAGGCGCTCATCGAGCGCTACAAGAGTGCGACCGAGATCGTCTGGTGCCAGGAGGAGCCGCGTAACCAGGGTGCGTGGCACCGCATCCAGCATTACCTGCTGCGCCACCTGCAGCCCCATCAAAAGCTTTATTACGCCGGCCGCGATTCGTCGGCCTCTCCTGCGGCAGGATACAAGCAGCTTCACGACGAGCAGCAGAAAGCGCTGGTCGAGCAGGCGCTGACGCTTTCCGCCGGGAACGAGTCGGGCGTCATGTTGCGCCCGCTGCTTGCAGGCGAAGACTACTGAAACGGAGTCAGTAATGTTAGTGGAAGTGAAAGTCCCGCAGCTTTCGGAGTCGGTCGCCGAAGCGACGCTGTTGAGCTGGCACAAGCAGGCCGGCGAATTCGTGAACCGCGACGAGAATCTCGTCGACATCGAGACCGACAAGGTCGTGCTCGAGACCCCGGCGCCACAGGCCGGCGTGCTCGTGAAAATCATCAAGGGCGACGGCGGCACGGTCGCGAGCAACGAGGTGATCGCACAGATCGATACCGAAGCGAGCAAGCCTGCTGACGGCGGCACGGCCGCGGCAGCGCCGGCGGGAGCGGCGAAGACCGCCCCAGCGGTCAGCGCCGCGATGAAAGGCTCGCCGAAGCCGGCACTGGCCGGAGGCTCTCAGAAAACGGACAGTGCGCCGACTACGGCGGGGCACTCTCCGAAAAAGGACAGTGCGCCGCCTATGCCCGCGGCGCAGAAGCACGCCGCCGAGAAGCAGGTCGACACTTCGAACATTGCCGGAACCGGCCGCGGCGGACGCGTGACGAAACAGGACGTGGCCCAAGCGGTGCAGGGCAGC
>JAXDJC010000121.1:0-20026 GCA_034663685.1 Thermoleophilaceae bacterium | reverse complement strand
TGGGAGAGCGGCGAGGCGCACCCGTGGCCCAGCGCGCAGGAGGTGCGCGAGCAGCGACTGGCCGCGCGGCAGGCGGAGCCCGAGGAGGAGTACGAGGACGAGGACGACGACGAGCCGGACGAGGAGTACGACGAGCCCTCGGACGGCAGCGCCCCCGTGGCGGCGCACCCGCGCTCGAAGAAGCGCAAGCGCAAGCGCCGGCGCTAGGCCGCGTCGCGCGCTCAGCGCCCGATGGTCAGCGGGATCCCGCTGCCGATGCGGCCCGCCAGCCATGTGATGGCGGCGGTGCTGAGCCGGATGCAGCCGTGCGAGGCCGCGCTCCCGGGCCTACCGGAGAGGCCTCTGGTGCCGTGGAGGGCGATCTGGCCCGGGCCCCCCTCGAAGTGTTGGAGCACGCGCGATCGCGCGCTGGTGGCCAGGGCGTAGGGGCCACCGACCGCTCCGGAGCCGAGGGCGAGAGCCTCCTCGATGAAGAAGTTGCCCCGTGGCGTGGGCGTGGAGGGCTTGCCGACCACCACGTCGAACCGTCGCTCCACGCGGCCGTCGTGGTACACGGTGAGCCGGCGGGTGGAGAGATCGAGCGACAGGCGCCAGGGCGTGGAGCCCGACCTGGTGCCGGCCGTGAGGATCCAGCCCGTGTGCCCGACGGGCCGGCCGGGCAGGCGGACGTGCACCCAGGAGGCGCCGGCCGAGCTGATGCTGTGACCGACCACCGGGAGAACGGTCGGCACTCCCGTGAGCGGTCGACGCGCGGAGACCGACTCGATCCTGGCCGAGTGCGCGTCCGGCCCGGTCCGGACCACGTGGTCCCTCGTGAGCGTGACGAGCTGCTGACTGGCCGGAACGTCTCCGGCGGCTTGCGCCGGGGCGAATGTCGCCCCGGCGATGCCGGCCGTGAGGAGTGCCGCCACCACGGCGATGCGGTGGGTGGGGTTGGTCACCCGGTGAACCGCGAGGGGCCGTGGCGCGGCTTGAGCACGGCTGCTGCGCAGGCCTTGTAGCGAGCCGACAGCGTCTTGGCCTTGGTGGAGTCCGTGAAGCTCACGCGGGCCCTGACGTGGTGCGTGCCGGCTGCCGCGAGAACGTACACCTTGAACGGTGAGCTCTTGAGGCTGCTGAGGCGCTTGCCGTCCATGCTGAACACGACCTTCTTGATCCGCGTGCCGCGAACCTCTGCGCGGAAGCCGTCGGTGCAGACCGGATTCGGCTTGGGCGTGGGGCGGAGGGTCGCCGTGCCGTCGATGGTGGTCGGCCTGGTGGTCGGCGTCGAGCCCGGGGTTGAGCCCTCGGTGTCCGTGCTGGAGCCCGGAGTGCCGGGTGTCGCGCCCGGGGTGCCGGGAGTGGTCGGAGTGCCGGGAGTGCCCGGAGTGGTCGGCTGGTCGTTGCAGGTGCTCCTGTCGAGCACGTTGTTGATCAGGGTGATCCCGCGCTTGGCGAGAACCCGTCCGATCACCGAGGCGCCGTTGTTGAGCGAGATGTCCTGGAGCGCCATCAGGTTGCCCTGAAACGCCGTGGTGGTGCCGAGCGTGGCCGAGCTGCCGACCTGCCAGTAGACGTTGCACGGAGATGCCCCGTTGATGAGCACGACGGAGCTGGCCGAGGCGGTTGTGAGCGTGGATCCGATCTCGAAGACGAACTGAGCGTCGGCCTTGCCCTTTGCGTCGAGGGTGAGCTGGCCCGTGAGCTGCGCGGACGAGCTGAAGCTGTAGGCCCCGGCGGTGAGCGTGCGGTTGCCGAGGTTCGTGCCCGTCAGGACGTGGCCGGGGGAGACCGGCTGCCCGGCGGCCACGTTGTAGGCCGTGGTGAGGTCGTTCTGCGCGATGTTGGCGACGGCGTCGTTGTCGTGCGTGGCGCCGTTCACCACCGACGGTGCGCCGAAGCCGGTCAGGGATGTGCCGGGTCCGACCCCGAGATCGCCGTTGAGCACCGAGGGGCCCGTGTTGGTGACGGCGGAGCCGCCGAGGACCACGAACGGACTGGCCGTGCCGAGGTTCACGGCGGAAGCCTGAGCTGCCACCGGTATGACGAAGAACGCGACGCACACGGCCAGAACGGCGCCGGCGCGCCAGGCGCGCTTCAGATGGGTATGGCTGGACATGAACGTCCTCTCGTTGGGCGAGCAGCCCTTGAAGCGGTTGAGCCGCTTGGAGTCCCGTGGCTTTGCGAACCCGCCGTGAGACGAGGGTGCCGGTGTCGAGAGATCTGCTCTTGTACTCGTGCCATCGGCACAAGCGGGGAGGCACGCGAGCCGAATTCCCGCACTGGACCAAACGACCAGTTGGCGAAAAACCCGCTGGCACCGGGAAGCCTGGCGCCCGCACCCCTGGCAGGCGTCTGGCGGCGGTGCTTGACTGGGCCGCGTGCACGGACGCGGCGCCGCCTATGAGCTCAACCCCCACCTGGCGCCCGACTCGGGCAGCGACTACGCCTGCCCCTACAACGAGTGCGACGGCTCCGGCTTCGTGATCGACGACGCCACCGACTCGGCGGTGCCGTGCCGCTGCCGCGACGGGCGGATCGCCAGCGCCCGGGCGCGCAACCTGGCACACGAGATCCCCAAGCGCTTCCTCGACCTGGCGCTCGACCGCAACCCCGTGCGCGAGATCCTCGCCGGCCTCGGTCCCCAGGCGCGCGACTACCGCGACTTCTGCGAGAACATCGGCCGCCGGCTGGAGGAGGGGCGCGGGCTCTGGTTCAAGGGCGACCGCGGCACCGGCAAGACCACGCTGGCCATGCTCATCTCGATCCACGCGATGCGCGCGCGGCGCACGGTCGGCATCTACACCGCACCCAAGCTGCTCGAGGCCATCCGCGCCACCTACGCCGACGACTCCACCATGAGCCTCACCGAGCTCACCGAGCGCCTGCGCACGGTGGACCTGCTCCACATCGAGGACCTCGCCGTGCCGCGCACCAACGACTGGGTGCTGGAGCAGCTCTACACGATCGTCAACGACCGCTACCAGGACCAGCGCTCGATCATCTTCACCGCGGACATCGACAAGCTGAGCGATCTCGGCGACCGGATCGGCCACCGCACCGCGTCACGGCTGATCGAGCTCTGCGGCGAGCCGATCCTCATGCACGGCGAGGACTACCGGCTCAGGCCGGCGTAGCCAGCTGCCGGAGCGCCTCGCCCTCGAACCGCTGGGTCTTCCACTCGTCGAGTGAGCGCGCGCCCAGCGCCCGGTAGAAGCCGAGCGCCGGCTCGTTCCAGTCGAGCGCCGCCAGCTCGAGGCGGCCGTAGCCGCGCTCGGCCGCCACGCGGGCGGCGTGCGCGAGGAGCGCGCGGCCGGTGCCCCCGCCGCGATGCTCGGGGCGCACGTAGAGGTCCTCGATCCAGAGGCCGGGCAGGCCTTGGAAGGTCGAGAACGTCGTGTACCAGAGCACGAACCCGACCGGCTCGTCTCCGTCCTCCGCGATCGCCGCCTCGGCAGCCGCCCGCTCGCTGAACAGGTGCTCGCGCAGCAACTCCTCGGTCCCCACCGCCTCGTCGGCCAGCCGCTCGTACTCGGCCAGCTCCCGGATCAGCGTCAGCAGCAGCCCCACGTCGCCCTCGCGGGCGGGGCGCACGGTCACTCCTCGTCGGCCTTCCCGCTCTTCATCTTCTCGCTGATCATCTCGGTCACGCTCGGGTCGCGCAGCGTGGTCACGTCGCCCAGCTCGCGGCCCTCGGCGATGTCGCGCAGCAGGCGCCGCATGATCTTGCCGGAGCGGGTCTTGGGGAGGTCGTCGGCGTACACGATCCGCTTGGGGCGGGCGAGCTTGCCGATCTTGTCCGCCACGTGCTCGCGGATCACGTCGTCGAAGCCGTCCTCCTCCGACTCGGACCCCTTGATCGTCACGAAGGCCACGATCGACTGGCCGGTGTCCTCGTCCTTGGCCCCCACCACGGCGGCCTCGGCCACCTTGTCGTGCGAGACGATCGCGGACTCGACCTCCATCGTGGACATGCGGTGGCCCGAGACGTTGATCACGTCGTCGGTGCGCCCCACGATCCAGAAGTAGCCGTGCTCGTCGATCTTCGCGGCGTCGCCCACGTCGTAGATCTCGGGGCCCCACTTCTTCCAGTAGGTCTCCACGTAGCGCTCGTCCTCCTTGAAGAGCGTGCGCAGCATCCCGGGCCAGGGCCGGCGCAGCGTGAGCACGCCGCCGCCCTCCTCGACCTCCGAGCCGTCCTTCTTCACCACCATCGCCTTGATGCCCGGGAACTCCTTCGTGGCCGATCCCGGCTTGGTCTCGGTGATGCCCGGCAGCGGCGTGATCATGATGTGGCCGGTCTCGGTCTGCCACCAGGTGTCCACGATCGGGCAGCGCTCGCCGCCGATCACCTTGTGGTACCAGGCCCACGCGCGCGGGTTGATCGGCTCGCCCACCGACCCGAGGAGCCGCAGCGAGCTGAGGTCGTGCTTCTCCGGGTGCTCGTCGCCCCACTTGATGCAGGCGCGGATGGCGGTGGGAGCGGTATAGAGGATCGTCACGCCGTACTTCTCGACGATCTCCCACCAGCGGTCCTTGTCCGGGTAGTCCGGCGCGCCCTCGTAGAGCACGGACGTGCACCCGTTGGCCAGCGGCCCGTAGACGATGTAGGAGTGGCCGGTGACCCAGCCCACGTCGGCGGCGCACCAGTACACGTCGCTGTCGGGCTTGAGGTCGAACACCACGCGGTGGGTGGCCGCCACGCCGGTGAGGTAGCCGCCGGTGGTGTGCAGGATGCCCTTGGGCTTGGCGGTCGAGCCCGACGTGTAGAGGATGAACAGCGGGTGCTCGGCGTCGAGCGGCTCGGCCGGGCACTCCTCGTCGGCCTGCTCGAGCGCCTCGTGCCACCAGATGTCGCGGCCCTCGGTCATCGGGCAGTCCGCGCCGGTGCGCTTGACCACCACCACGTGCTCGAGCTCGGGCAGCTCGCCGGCGATCTCGTCGACCTTCTCCTTCATCGGCTGCGGCTTGCCGCGGCGGAGCGTCTCGTCGGCGGTCACGAGCACCTTGGCGTCGGACACCTCCATCCGCTCCTTCACCGACTGCACGCTGAAGCCGCCGAACACCACGTTGTGCACGGCGCCGATGCGCGCGCAGGCGAGGATCGCGGCGGGGGTCTGGGGCACCATCGGCATGTAGATCCCGACCACGTCGCCCTTCTCCACGCCCAGCCCCTTGAGCACGTTGGCGAAGCGCATGGTGTCCGCGAGCAGCTGCTCGTAGGTGAGGTCGAGCGTGAGCCCGTCCTCGCCCACCCAGTGGTAGGCCACCTTGTCGCCCTTGCCCGCCGCCACGTGGCGGTCGAGGCAGTTGTGGCTGGCGTTGAGCTTGCCCTCCTTGAACCACTTGGCCCAGGGCGGGTTCCAGTCGAGCACGGTCTCCCAGGGCTCGAACCAGTCGAGCTCCTTGGCCCAGCGCTCCCACCAGCCCTCGAAATCCTTGTCGGCCTCCTCGTAGATCGACGGGTCGGTGAACTCCGCCTGCTCCACGAACTCCTCCGGCGGCGAGAAGCGATCCTCGTCGCGCAGCAGTACCTCCAGGTCCTCGCGTTCCTCCGGTGCGGTTTCGCTCATGCCGGCTCTATACCGCATCCACGGCGCGAGCCAACCTCGTGTAGGCCTCGGCCGGGTCGTCGGAGCCGAACACGGAGGTGCCGGCCACGAACAGCCGTGCCCCGTTGACCTTGCACTGCGGGCCGGTCTTCTCGTCGATCCCGCCGTCCACCTCGATCGCAACGCCGTTCGGCAGCTGGGAGCGCAGCCGCTCGACCTTGCCTCTCGTGGACTCGATGAACGGCTGGCCGCCCCAGCCCGGGTTGACCGTCATGCAGAGCGCCACCGCCACGTCGCCGGCCAGCTCGGCGATCGCCTCGACCGGCGTGGAGGGCGTGATCGCCACCCCGGCGGTGCAGCCGGCCTCGACCGCGGCCTTGACCGCGTAGTGCACGTGCGGCGTGGCCTCCACGTGCATGGTGATGTTGTCGGCGCCGGCCTTGGCGAACTCCTCGACGTGGCGCTCGGGGCGCTCGATCATCAGGTGAACGTCGAGCATCCCCCCCGCGTCGTGCACCTGGTCGGCCAGCGCGCTCACGATCAGCGGCCCGATCGTGATGGGAGGGACGAAGTGGCCGTCCATCACATCCACGTGGATCATGCGCGCGCCGGCGTCCATCACATCGCGCACCCGATCGCCGAGCTTGGCGAAGTCCGCCGAGAGGATCGACGGGGCCACCCGGCGATCACGCAGTAGGTCGGCGGCGCTCACTGGCCCTGAAGCTACCCGAAACGCAGCGGGGGCCCCATCCCTGGGGCCCCCACCGGTCTCGGGCTGCCGTCCGGAGGACGGCTTTCAGCTGCGGCTAGCTGTTGTCGCGCCTGCTGCCCTTGTCGTCGTTCAGCTCGCTGTGCTGCTTCTTGTCCTTCGACTGCGGAGCGGAGCGCTCCACGGTCTCGCACGACCCGTTCGGGTTCTCCGGCGTGGCGTCGGCGATCACGTCGACGGTGTCCAGCAGCGCCCGGTCGTTGCCGGGACCGCAGTTCACGGTGTCGACCTCGCCGTCGCGGGTGTGGAACGTGTCGTCGCCCTCGCCGCCGGTGAGCGTGTCGCCGGTGGTGTCGAGCGGGACATCCTTGTTCACGTCGCCGCGGGCGAGCGCCCACAGGTCGTCGTTGCCGGGACCGCCGTAGCTCGTGTCCACGCCCAGGTTGGCGAAGATCCGGTCGTTGCCGGGACCGCCGTACGAGGTGTCGTTCCCGTTGCCGCCGGCGATGCGGTCGTTGCCGTCGCCGCCGTTCGTGGTGTCGGCACCGCTGCCGCCCCAGAGCTGGTCGTCCTGAGGGCCGCCGTCGATGTTGTCGTCGCCATCGCCGCCGTGAATGCGGTCGCGGCCGTTGTTCCCGTTGAGCGCGGCGTCGTTGCCGTTGCCGCCCAGGATCAGGTCCCAGCCGTCGTCGCCGCTGACGTTGTCGACGCCGGGCCCGGCGAGAATGAAGTCACCCTGCGTGCCACCCGTGACGATGTCGTCGCCGGCGAAGGCCTGGATCTTGTCCCTGCCGCCCTTGCCGTCGATGGTGTCGGCCTGGTTGGTGCCGCGGAGATGCTCTCCGTTGTCCGTACCGGTGATGGTCGCCGCCATGGCTACCGCCGCGAGTGTCAGCCCGAGCGTGCCTACGGCGACCAGCGTCGTGAAGATGCGTGTCCTTCGCATCACTATGCGCCTCCTTGGTCGCTTGCTACGGGGGCTGTAACGCGGGGCGGCGGCGAAGGTTGCGGGGCGGGTCGCTCCGCCCAACGGCAAACGGCAGCAATCAGGGAACATTTCCCGCCCCCAATCTGGCGGCGTCTAGACGGTCTGCGCGCGCTTCGCCTGGGTGCGGATCTCGCTCAGGATCCGTTCCAGGCGCGGCTCCACGTCGTGATCCACGTGCGTCATCGCTGCCCCTATCGCCGGGTGCACGCGCGCGATCTGCGCGTGCATCTCGTGCGCCACGGCGCGGTAGCCCGGGTGGCCCTCGCGGCCCGAGCGCAGCTCGATCGTGTGCATCGCCTCGCGCGCATTCATGTCCATCACGTAACGGATGCGGAAGCCCAGGCAGAGCGCATACGGGGCGAGCGAGCCGAGGCCGGTGTCGACCAGCCGCTCGTACTCCTCGCGCGAGCGGTCGAGTCCGGCGCGGTAGAGATCGGCCACGCCGGCGTCCTCGAGCTCGGCCGGCACGCCCGCGCCCAGGTACGGCGTGAGCGGCTGCCATTGAACCGTGAGCAGCCGGTGGCGCTGGAGGTCGCGGAACGCGCCGTAGTCGGAGACCACCTCGAACCGGTAGCGCACAGCCTCGAACCCGCGCCCCGGCCGGTGGCGGCGGTTGGCCCGATCGCCCACGAGCTCGGCGATCAGCGCGGCGCGCTCGTCGGGGGGCAGCACGCGGATGGCGGAGCGCAGCTCCTCCTCGGACACCGCCGCGTGCTCGAAGAGCATGGCTGCCAGCAGGTCGTCCTCGCCGCCCTGCACGTCGATGAGCCGCACCGACGGTCTGTCATCGGCGTCGTCTGTCCGGTCGAGCCCCATCCGCCGCGCCATGGCCGCGCCCGCCTCGCGGCGCTCGGCGATCGTGCGGATCCACTCGCCGCCGCGCTCGGGCCGCTCCACACGCGACACGAAGCTCGGCATCACCGCCTGGAGCTCGGTGAGCACCATCGCGCCGATCTCGCGCGCCTCGGGCAGTGGGGAGGCGAGCAGTCGCATCACGAGCTGCTCGTACGCCTGCCCGCTGGCGAAGATGCCGACGTGCGAGAGCGCGGCCGCCGGCAGCAGCCCGCGCAGCAGGTCGAGCGCCTTGGCGCGGATCGAGCGGCGGTGGGCGGACTCGGGCTCGCCGTCCGCGCGCGGGAAGCGCTCGGCCGCCCAGGCCTCCACGCGCGGGAGGGCCTCGGAGTAGGCGTCGAAGAGGGCGTCCATCGCCGCCGGGTACTCCGGCCCGAGCGACTCGTCGCGCCAGTAGCGGTAGCCCCCGCCGCCGGGTATCGGCCCGTCGTACGGGATGTAGCGCGTCGACTGCTCGAGGTAGGCCGCGAGCCGCCCGCGCTGGAGCACCTTCGTGAGTACGTTCGAGACCCACTCGCACGCGACGTGCGCGCCGCCGAGCTGGGCCACCGAGTCGTCGCCGTAGCCCACGAAGATGCGCTCGTAGAGCCCCGCCGCCCGCTCGCCCTCCGAGACGTCGAAGCGCGGGCCGCCGGCGATGTCGTCGGCGAACTCGTCCAGGAACAGCCGCCGCAGCGTGCCCGGGTAGCGCGAGTAGCGGGCGAACAGCGCCCCCTTGACGGTCTCCGGCAGGTTGACGAGCCCGAACACCGGGCGGTCGAGGTTCGTGAAGTGAGGGGCGAGCCGCAGGCGCTCCTCGTGGGTGAATGACTCGACCGGATAGTCCATGGGCGGCGCGAGTTTAGAGGCGTGCCCGGCGGTCGTGGAGGAAGCCGCTCAGGGGGCGGACCGGGCGCTGGGGCAGCGGCCGACCGGCCGCCCTCAGTGCACGCGTCAGCCCTTGCCGTCGTGGCCGATCGTGATCGCGCCGCCCTCGACGAGCGTGGGCACCACGCCGCGCGGCGAGTACATGAAGAGCTCGCTCTTCCAGTCCGGGTTGGTGGTCGCGTCGCGCTCCTCCCACTCGAGCCCGGCCTGGCGCAGGCGCCCACGAGCGGACTCGCAGTAGGGACACCCGGGCTTGACGTACATGATCCGGTCGGCCATCTGGAACGAGACTAGCCGGAGCGGCCCGCCCAGCCGCGCCCCTAATGCGGATAGGGCACCGCGAACGGCAGCTGCCGCACCACACGCCCACCGTGCGGGCCGCGGATGCGCACGAGACCCGAACCGGTGGCCTTCAGCGCGTTCCCGTCTCGCTCGAACGTGGCCACGGCGTCCGGCGCCTTCGGGAAGAGGATGCGCAGGCCCCAGGCCGAGCTGAACCGCTGCACCGTCGAGAAGCGCCACGCGGTCGGGTGCTCGGGCACCGGGGCGAAGAAACCCCACTTGAGCGCGTCCGCCATGTGCTCGCGCCAGTACGGCCAGTCGTGGATCCCGCCGCGCGGCCTGTAGGTGATGTCCACGCCGGCGGCGCGCGCCGCCGCATCGAAGTCTGCGGCGTGCTGGCGCAGCTCCGCCTCCGCCAGCCCCCCGACCGGGTTGGTGATCTCCCCCGGGTTGGTGAGCACGCCGTCGCCGACCGTCACGTACACGCGCGTGCTGCGCAGGTTGTCCACGAGCGCCGTGGGGTTGTGGCCGGTCCAGTAGAAGCGCTGGGCGTCCGGGTCGCCGAACACGTCGAGGTGCGACTCGCCCTGCGTGTCCATCGCCTGCGGCCACTCCGGCCGCTGGAGGTTGAGCACGCCCGAGAACGAAGCGGCGGACCCGAAGTAGCCCGGGCGCTGCGTGGCGTAGAACATCGCGCCCTCGCCGCCCATCGACATCCCGGCGATCGCGTGCCAGCGCCGCCCGGCGCGGATCGGGTAGTGCTTGTCGATCAGCTGCGTGAGCTCGCCCAGGTGGTAGCTCTCCCAGCCGGGACTGCGCGCGCCGCCGTTCCACCAGTTCGTGTACCAGCCCCGCGCGGCCTCCGGCATCACCACGATCGCCGGCAGCCCCTTCGCGATCTCGGCGATGTTCCCGCGCTTGGGGTTGGCCCAGTAGTCGTAGCCGTCGCCGTGCCCGTGCAGGAGGTACAGCACCGGCCAGCGCTTCTTCTTCGTGTACCCGTCGGGCAGCAGCACGTTCACGCGCAGCGCGTTCGGGCGCGCCGCCGTGTCGGGTGGCGGCCCGTTGAACTCCACCTTCGAGGGGTCGACGAACCGGCTCGTGCCGGTGAGCGTGACGAGGCGCGACGCGTGCGCCGGAGCGACCGCGACGAGGACCGCGAACAGCGCTGCCAGTACCCCCGAGCGGCGCACGTTCCGCAGGGTAGCGTTCAGGCCATGGCGGTGGAGACGGAGCTGCGCGAGGTGGGCCGGTCGCTCGCGGCCGCCTTCCCGTCGAACGCGCGGCGACCGCTCAAGGCGCTCGACGACCGCGCGATGGAGCTCACCACGCGCGACCAGGAGCTGCGCGCCGCGCTCTTCCGCCTCGTGGACGTGACCCCCGCGTGCAACTCGCTCGACGAGCTGGCCCGCCACCTCACGGGCTACCTGGAGAGCGTGGACGAGCGCCCGCCGCCACTGCGCGCGGCGATCCGCATGGCCGAGGGCGCGGCCGGCCGCCGCGCGCTCGGCGCCGCCGCCGCGGCCGGCGTCAAGCACATGGCGCACCGCTTCATCGTGGCCGAGTCCCCGAAGGCGGCCCGGCGCGAGCTGCGGGACCTGTGGAACGACGGGATCGCCGCGTCGCTCGACCTCCTCGGCGAGGCGACGGTTACCGCCGAGGAGGCCGACCGCTACGCGGCCCGCTGCGCCGAGGCGCTCGACGTGGTGTCGGAGGCCGCGTCGCGCTGGCCCGAGCGGCCCCTTCTCGAGCGCGACTCCGCCGGCCCGATCCCGCGCGCCAACCTCTCCGTCAAGGTCTCCGCGCTCACCCCGCTCATGCGCCCGGACGCGCCCGACGTGGGCCGCGAGGACGCCGCCCGCCGCCTGCGGCCCCTGCTCGAGCGAGCGCGCGACCGCCGGGCGCACCTGCACATCGACATGGAGTCGGTCGACGCGCTCGAGACCACGCTCGACCTCGTGGTCGAGCTGCTCGACGAGCCCGCGTTCCGCGACGGCCCGTCCGCGGGCGTGGTGCTCCAGGCCTACCTGCGCGACTCGCCGGCGCAGCTCGAGCGGATCCTCGACTGGGCCGGCCGCTCGCAGCGCACCACGCCACTCGTGGTCCGGCTGGTGAAGGGCGCCTACTGGGACCACGAGGTGGTGGAGGCCCGCCAGCACGGATGGAGCCCGCCCGTGTTCGAGGACAAGGCCGAGAGCGACCGCAACTTCGAGGCGCTCACCCGACGCCTGCTCGAGGCACGGCCGCTCGTGCGCGTGGCGATCGCCTCGCACAACCTGCGCTCGGTGGCGCACGCGATCGCCGTGAACCGCGAGCTGGCCGGTGCCGACGCCGACCTGGAGCTGCAGGTGCTGCGCGGCCTGGGCGACGACCTCGCCCACGCGCTCGCCGAGAGCGGCTTCCGCGTGCGCTCCTACTGCCCCGTCGGCGAGCTGGTGGCGGGCATGGCGTACCTGGTCCGCCGTCTGCTCGAGAACACCGCGAACGAGTCCTTCCTCGGCGCGCAGGCCGGCGGAGCGCCGATCGACGAGCTGCTGGCGCCGCCGTGAGGGAGTTCGCCAACGAGCCGACGCTCGAGCTGCGCCGCGCGCCCGCGCGCGAGTCGCTCACGGCCGCGCTCGCCGAGCTTGACCCGCGGCTGCCGCTGAACGTGCCCGTGCTGGTGGGCGACGGGGAGCGCAGCCCGTCCGGCGGCAAGCGGTTCGAGTCGACCGACCCGGGCCGGCCCGACCGCGTGGTGGCAGTGGCCGCCCAGGCGAGCGAGGCCGATGCCGCCGTAGCGGTGGAGTCGGCCGCCGCCGCCTTCCCCGAGTGGCGCGACCACGGCGCGGCCGCCCGCGCCGAGATCCTCGTGGCCGCCGCGGCGGTCCTGCGCGAGCGCCGCCTGGAGCTCGCCGCACTCCAGGTTCGCGAGTGCGCCAAGCCGTGGCCCGAGGCCGACGCCGACGTGTGCGAGGCGATCGACTTCCTCGAGTACTACGCGCGCGCCGCGGTCGAGCTGGCCGAGGGCCCGCCGCTGCTCCAGGCGCCGGGCGAGCGCAACACCATGCGCTGGGAGCCGCGCGGGGTGGTGGCCGTGATCTCGCCGTGGAACTTCCCGTTGGCGATCCCGACCGGCATGGTGGCTGCGGGCCTGGCCACCGGCAACTCGGTGGTCCTCAAGCCCGCCGAGCAGTCGCCCGCGAGCGCGCTCATGCTCGTGCGCGCGCTGCGCGAGGCGGGCGTGTCCGCCGGCGCCATCCAGCTCCTCCCCGGCTTCGGCGATGCGGGCGCCGCGCTCGTCCGTCACCCGGGCGTGCACACGATCGCCTTCACCGGGTCGGGCGCGGTGGGCCTCGACATCGTGCGCGCGGCCGCGGAGACGCCGGCGGGGCAGAACCACGTGAAGCGCGTGATCGCCGAGATGGGCGGCAAGAACGCGGTGATCGTGGACTCCGACGCGGACCTCGACGAGGCGGTGCCGGCCATCGTGCGCAGCGCCTTCGTGTACGCCGGGCAGAAGTGCTCCGCCGCGGCGCGGGTGCTGGCGCACGAGCGCGTGGCCGGCACGCTGGTCGAGCGGCTGGCGGGCGCCACGTCGGTGCTCCAGGTCGGCCAGGCCGAGGCGTTCGGCACCGACGTGCCGCCGGTGATCGACGAGGAGTCGCGCGATCGGGTGGAGGACTACGCCGCGCGCGCAGCGCGAGACGGCCGGATCGCCGCCCGCCGCGAGCCCGTGCCCGGCGACGGCTGGTTCTGCGCCCCCACCTTGGCCGCCGACCTCGCGCCCGACTCGCCGGTTCTGCACGAGGAGATCTTCGGGCCGCTGCTCGCCGTGGAGCCGGTCGCGTCGGTGAGCGCCGCCTGCGACGTGCTCGATGCCTCCCCGTACGCGCTCACCGGAGGCCTCTTCTCGCGCGATCCCGCGGCGATCGCGGAGGTGTCGCGTCGCACGCCGGTCGGCAACCTCTACGTGAACCGCCACATCACCGGCGCGATGGTGGGCCGCCAGCCGTTCGGCGGCAACCGCCGCTCGGGCGTGGGCTTCAAGGCCGGCGGGCCGGGCTACCTGCTCCAGTTCGTGGAGCCGCGGGTGGTCACCGAGAACACGATGCGTCACGGGCTTGTCGTCGAGTAGGCGCGCCCTCGCGGCGATCGTCGTACTGGCCGCCGCGCTCCGCTTCGCCGGGATCGGGGAGCAGAGCTTCTGGCTCGACGAGGCGTTCACCAAGCGCATCGTGGACCACGGGCTCGGCGACATGCCGGACCTGATCAGGGGCGGGGAGAACACCCCGCCGCTCTACTACGTGCTCGCCTGGGCGTGGACGCACGTGTTCGGCGCGTGCGAGCCGGGCCTGCGCTCGCTCTCGGCGCTGGCCGGCACGGCCACGGTGCCGGTCGCGTACCTGATCGGCCGCCAGGTGGCGTCCCGTGCCGCCGGCCTGGTGCTGGCGGGCCTCGTGGCGGTGAGCCCGTTCCTCGTCTGGTACTCGCAGGAGTCGCGCTCATACGCGCTCGTCGTGCTCCTCGCGAGCCTCACGCTGCTGTACGCGCTCCGCTTCGGCGACGAGCCGTCGCGACGCAACCTCGTGAGCTGGTCGGTCGCCGCGGCCCTCGCGCTCGCAACGCACTACTTCGCCGCGTTCGTCGTCGCCGCCGAGGTCGCGTGGATGCTCCGCCGCCCGGCCGACCGGCGCCGGGTAGCGCTCGCGTGCATTCCGATGCTCGTCGTCGGCCTCGCTCTCGTGCCGCTCGCGCTCGACCAGCGCCACAACGGCGGCGCTCAGGTGGGCAGCGCGTCGATCGCCAGCCGGACCGGAAGCACCGCGAAGGAGCTCCTCGTGGGGAAGTACGGCGGGCCGGTGCGCGGGATCGGGCCGCTGTGCGCGCTGCTCGTGGCCGCGGCGCTGGCCCTGGCGTTCGCGCGGGCCACGCCGGAGCAGCGCCGGCGTCTGGCGCTGCCGCTCGCGATCGGCGCCGCGGTGCTCCTCATGCCGCTCGCCCTGGCGGTGGCCGGCGTCGACTACTTCGCCGCGCGCTACGTCGCGGTCGCCTGGGTCCCGCTGTTCGCGGGGGTGGCAGCCGCCCTCGCGCTCCCGCGCGCGCGGCCGGCCGGGCTCGCGCTGGCCGCCGCTCTCGGCGCGCTGTTCCTCGTGGTGTCGGTGTCGGTCGCACTCACCCCGCGGCTCCAGCGCGACGACTGGCGCTCGGCCGCCGCGGCGCTGGGCCGGCCGCGCACCGAGCGGGTGATCCTCGTGAGCCCGGACGTGGGCTTCGTGCCCCTGCGCGTGTACGAGCCGGAGATCGAGGCGCCGCCGGGCCCGCGCTTCCCGGTCCGCGAGATCGACGCGATCGTGATGACGCGCGACGGGCGCGCGCCGCCGCTCACGCCGCCGGCGCCCGGCTTCCGCGTGCTCGCCACGGACCGCGATCCGACGTACGTTCTCGCCCGCTTCGTGTCGGCGCGCCCGCGCCAGGTCACGATCGCCGCGCTCGCCGCCCGGCGCTACACGCCGGACCCCACCGGTTTGGTCTACGAGCGCGCGCGGTAGCTTCCCGCGCGTGCCCCGGCTCCTCCTCGGACCACTCCTGCGCTACGTCGGGGAGACGGAGGCCACGATCTGGGTCGAGACCGACGAGCCGTGCGAGGTCTCGGTCCTCCATTCGCGGACGCCCACCTTCTGCGTGCGCGGCCGTCACTACGCGATCGCCTACGTCAAGGGCCTCGAGCCCGGCACGCGCTACGGCTACACGGTCGCGCTCGACGGCGAGGAGGTCTGGCCCGACCCGGGCTCGGCCATGCCGCCGCCGTCGATTCGAACCCCCAAGGAGGGGGAGCGGCACCGCCTGATCTTCGGGTCGTGCCGCGTCGGCTACCCGCACGAGCCGCCGTACGACCTGACGAAGGACCAGAGCCCGCTCGGCCGCGAGGTGGACGCTCTGCGCGCCTATGCGCTGCGCATGCGCGACCTCCCCGAGGACGAATGGCCGCACCTGCTGCTGATGATCGGCGACCAGGTCTACGCCGACGAGGTCTCGCCGCACGTGAAGGACTTCATCCGCAGCCGGCGCGACCCGGACGAGGGAGCCGGCATGCAGGTGGCGGACTTCGAGGAGTACGTGCGCCTCTACCACGAGTCGTGGGGCGAGCCCGTGATCCGCTGGCTGATGTCCACGGTGTCGACGGCGATGATCTTCGACGACCACGACGTGCACGACGACTGGAACACGTCACAGGCGTGGCTCGACGAGATCCGCGCGCAGCCGTGGTGGGAGGAGCGGATCGCCGGGGCGTTCATGTCGTACTGGCTCTACCAGCACCTGGGCAACCTGTCGCCGCGCCAGCACGACGCCGACGGCCTGCTCCAGCGCGCACGCCGGGTGCCCGACCTCGGCGACGATCTCCACGCGTTCGCCGTGCGCGCCGACCGCGAGCCGGCGGGCACGCGCTGGACCTACTGCCGCGACGTGGCCAGGGCGCGCGTGGTGGTGGTCGATTCGCGTGCCGGGCGCGTGCTCGAGGGCGAGCGCAGGATGCTCGGCGACGACGAGTGGGCGTACGTGGAGCAGCACGCGACCGGCGACTTCAACCACCTGTTCCTGGTCAGCTCGCTCCCCTTCCTGCTGCCGAGGCCGGTGCACGACCTCGAGGCGTGGAACGAGCGCGTGTGCGATGGCGCCTGGGGCGGGGCGTTCGCCGGGCTCGGCGAGAAGATCCGCCAGGGCGTGGACCTCGAGCACTGGGCGGCGTTCGACGCCTCACTGGAGCGCGTGGAGGAACTGCTCGAGGCGGTGGCGAGTGGCGAGCGCGGCGAGGCGCCGGGCTCGGTAACGATGCTCTCGGGCGACGTGCACTACGCGTACGTGGCGGAGGTCGGCTTCCCGCGCGGGACGGGCGCGCGGAGCCCGGTGTGGCAGGCGGTCTGCTCGCCGATCCGCAACCCGCTCGCGCGGCACGAGAAGGCGGCCGTGCGCTTCACGTGCGGCCGCGCGGCCGGCGCGATCGGCACCGCGCTCGCGCGCAGCTCGGGCGCCCGGAGGCCCGGCATCGGCTGGCGGCTCTGCGAGGGCCCGGTGTTCGACAACCAGGTGGCCACGATCGACTGGCACGGCCGGCACGCGGAGCTGACGCTGGAGCGCGTGCTGCCGGGGGACTCGACCGACCCGGAGCTGGTGGAGACCTTCCGGCGGACCCTCGCCTAGCTTCGGGCGGGCGCCATCGCGCCGAACACCGTGGCCAGCCGCCAGGCGTAGTAGCGGCTCATCGTGTCGAGCGCTCCCGGCGGGGAGGACAGAAGCCGCTCCACGCGGTCGCGGTCGAGGACCGGCCAGGCCTGGTGCTCGGACTGGGAGAGCACCGTGTCGCGAATCTCCGGCAGCACACGAGCGAACGGGTCGTCGGCAGCGCCGGCCGCACCCGCCTCGGCGCGCCGGCGCCGCGCGACCGTGCGCCGCCGCGCCTCCGCCGCCGCCTTGCCGGCCAGCTCGCGCGCCCGCTCCATCTTCAGCGACGCCACCGAGCGCCGCGCCGGCCACGGGCGCCGGTCCTCGAAGGGCACGCCCACGAGCTCCGGCGCCACCCCCTCGAGTACGCGCAGGTGGAACAGGTGCCGGGCTCGCTCGGTGGCGGCGAGGCCCAGCTCGTCGGGCAGGAGCCGCCGCGACCACAGCGGCGAGGTGGTGTCGCGCACGAACTCCACGCACCCGTGCGACGGCCCCGCCCACGTGCCCATGCGCCGCTGGAGGTAGAACATGTCCGGCACGTCGGCGGCGCCGATCCCCGCCGCGAGCTGGCGGTCAACCCAGCCGCCGATCTGCTCCTCCACCACCGCGCGCCCGGCGGCGGAGAGCACGTCGGCGCGCCCCGGCCGCTGCCCCAGGAACGAGCGCGCGAGGCGCTGCACGAGCCCGTCGCGCGAGAGCCCGGCGCCGATCCCGTAGTACGCACGGGCGATCTCCCCGCCCTGCCCGCTGTGCCAGAGCACGAGCGAGCCCCCGCGCGGGCCGAGCGGGAAGCCCGCGGCGTCGGCGAGGCTGGCGGTGCCGGACGCGGTGAGGTCCACGATCTCGGCTGCCCGGCGCCAGTCGTCCCACACGCTTCCGTGCGGGTCGTGCTCGAGGATCGAGTACGGCACGCCGCCAACCTCGGCCAGCTGGCGCCCGACCTGCACGTCGGGCGAGGCCTCGTCGCCGCCGGTGGTCGACTCGAACCGGATCCCCGAGCGCAGCGCGGCGCCGAGCACCACCCGCGAGTCCCGGCCGCCGGTGACCGGCACCACGCTCGGGCGCATCGGCCAGTCGGCGAGCGCGCGCACGCCCTCCGTGAGGATCGCGCCGGCGCGCTCGGGGTCGAACCCAGCACCGATCATCGACGCGATCTGCGCAAGCGGCAGCAGCTCCGCGCGGCTCGCCGGCGCGCCCGGCTTGAGCCGGCGGACGCACCCGTAGGTGACCCGCCGCACGCCCGACCACACCGGGTCGCCCGAGAGCGACCACCCACCGCCGAGCACCGGGGCGAGCACAGCGGGATCGAGCTCGCGGGCGTCGCACAGCTCGCGCAGCACCTCGGCGTTGTTCGACGTCCAGCGGATCCCGTCGGCGTGCGCCTCGTAGATCGGGTAGGCGCCGAGTGCGTCGGAGGCCACCTCGAGCGTGCGGTCGGAGTCGTCGTAGCGAACGGCGGCGAAGCGCCCGTCGAGCGATTCGCTCCAGCGCTCGGCCGGCTCGAGGTAGAAGGCCGGGTCGAGCGGGCCGCGGCCGTCGGCCTCGAGGTCGCCGGTCCAGCGGATCGGGCGGCCCGAGAACATGGCCAGCCGCCGCTGCTCGGTGTGCACGTAGCGCACCCCGCCGGTCTGCTCGGGCCCGTGTGAGATCCACGCCGCGGCGAGCGCGGCGGACGGCGCCGTCCAGGTCTCGACCGGCCGCCCGGGGAAGAACGGCAGACGCTCGAGCAGCCGGCGCAGGCCGGCCGCGGGGCCCGCCGGATCCACCGCTCGCTCGCCCGACCACGCCAGAACGAAGAGGTTCACGCCGCGATTGTGCCGCGCGATCCACGATCATTGCCGCGTGATCGACCGGCTCTTCCCATCGCTGCGCGACTTCGTGGCCTCATTTGCGGCGGCCACGCCCGGCGGGAGCGCCTTCGAGCTGGGCGGCGTGACCGGCGGGATCGTGCCCGCCATGCCCGACCGCTCGGTCGTGAACTCGGTCGTCTACTCGGACGCGGCGGAGCTCGAGCAGCGCCTGCCGGAGATAGCGGACACCTACGACCAGGCCGGCATCGCCGCCTGGACGGTGTGGGCCCACGAGGGCGACGAGCGGGCGGCGAGCGCGCTCGTAGCATCCGGCAGCGTGCTCGACGGCGAGCCCGTGGCGATGGGCTGTGAGCTCGCCGGGATCGAGGCGCCCGCCGATGGCGAGCTCGACCTCAGCGCCGACCCCGACCGCGACGGGGTGGTCGAAGTGCTCGCCGACGCCTACCACTGGGACAACGTGGGCGACGCGCTCGCCTGGTACGACGGCTACCACCCCTACCTCGCGCTCTCCGAGGGCCGCCCGGCCTGCACGCTCGCGATACACGACCACGATCACGACGCGCACGTCACGCTCGTGGGCACCACGGAGGCGGCGCGCGGGCGCGGGCTCGCCACGCTCCTCATGCGCCAGGCGCTGGCCGACGCCCGCGAGCGCGGCGCCACCACCAGCACCCTGGTGGCCACGCGGCTCGGCCACCCCGTGTACAGGCGCGTCGGCTACCGCGACCTGGGACGAGTCCAGATGTGGGAGCGGCGCAAGCCGGACCCGGCCGACGCGTGAGGATCCACCGCCTGCGCCCGCCGCCGGCGCTCGCGATCCTGCTGCTGACGGGGATCGCCGCGCGCGTGTGGCTGATGGCCGACTACCGCCCCGCGTACCTGTCGAGCAACGACTCGGCGCGCTTCCTCCACTTCGCGCACATCAAGGACGGGATGTACGAGGACAGCTTCGGGCCGACCGGCTACGCCGCGTTCCTGAAGGCCCTGCGGTTAGTCTCGGACCAGCTCGAGTTCACCGTGGCGGTCCAGCACCTGCTCGGCGTGGCGGCGGCGCTGCTGCTGTACGCGGCGGTGCGCAGGCTCGGCGCGCCGGTCTGGGCGGCCGCGATCCCCGCCGCGGTCACGCTGCTCTCGGGCGACCAGCTCTACATGGAGCACTCGCTGCTCTCGGAGGGCCCGTTCCTGCCGTTGCTCGCGGGCGGGCTGTACGCGGCGGTTCGAGCGCTGGAGCCGGGCGGGCGGCGGCTGCGCTGGCTGGCGCTCGCGGGCGCGCTCTTGGCCGGCACCGCGCTCTTCCGCAACGTGGGGCTGATCCTGCCGCCGGTACTGGTGGTCTGGACGCTGCTCGCGATGCCGGGCGGGATCCGCGGCCGGCTGCTGCCGACGGCGGCGGCGGCGGGCGCGGCCGCGCTGGTGCTCGGCTCCTACGCGATCGGCGCCGCGCTCGACGGCGGCAACACCGGCTGGACCGCCACGAGCGGCTGGAACGCCTACGGGCGCGCTGCGCCGTTCGCCGACTGCCGCAAGTTCGATCCGCCGAAGGGCACGGAGTCGCTCTGCGACGCCACACCCGCGGACAGGCGCCCCGGGTCGCTCTTCTACCTCTGGTTCAAGGGATCGCCCGCGCGCAAGAAGTACGGGCATCCGCCGATCGGGCAGAAGACCCTCGGCGAGTGGGGCAAGCGCGCGATCCTCGCGCAGCCGTTCGACTACCTGAAGACGGTGGCGTGCGAGCTGCCGCGCTTCCTCAACCCGGAGCTGTGCAAGAAGAGCTTCTCGGGCG